>JBITAG010000307.1:0-2817 GCA_044439985.1 Phycisphaerales bacterium JB059
CACCGGCGCCCCCCACACCCAGGCCGAGATCCGCCCTCGACGCTCCAGACGCGCCCCCAGCCAGACGAACACCCCGGGGTACAGACTCAGCAGCGGCACAAGGAAGACCAGCCCCACGGGCGCCACGTCCTCCGTCCAGATCCACAGATGCGTCTGCGCCCAGAACACCGACGTCCCCAGCCCCGCCCACAACCCGAGGGCGCGGGGAGACGCCCCCCGCAGGCGCGACGCGAAGATCAGGGGAACCAACGCGACCAGAGCGCACCACCACCACCCCACGGGAGGGAAGGCCAGCGACATCAGCGCGCTGAACGCCAGACCATCCAGCACCGCGCGCAGGCGGACACCCCACCGCCCGTGCAAGACCGGGTTGCGCTCGTGCTCTTCACGCATCGTTCAAGGCCGGGCTACTTGCCCGAGTAGTCGATCAGCCGGGCGATCTCGCTCCGCAGTTCCGCGCGCGGCGCGACGCGGTCGATCATGCCCTTGCTCAGCAGGAACTCCGAACGCTGGAAGCCCTCCGGCAGATCCTGGCGAATGGTCTGCCGAATCACGCGCGGACCGGCGAACCCGATGAGCGCCTTCGGCTCGGCGATGATCACATCACCCAGCATCGCGAACGAGGCCGTCACGCCCCCCGTCGTCGGGTCGGTCAGCACCGAGATGAACAGGCCCCCCGCGTCGTCGAACCGGGCCAGGGCCGCGGAGGTCTTGGCCATCTGCATCAGGCTCAGGCCCGCCTCCTGCATGCGGGCGCCCCCCGAGCAGCTGACCACCACCAGCGGGAGGTCCTTCGCCGTCGCGTGCTCGATCGATCGCGTCAGGATCTCCCCCACCACCGATCCCATCGACCCCATCATGAAGGTCAGGTCCAGGCAGGCGAGCATCACCGGGCGACCCTTGATGAACCCCTCACCCGCCTGACACCCGTCACGCTGCCCCGTCTTGATCTGCTCGGCCCGCACCCGGTCCGGGTACGCCTTCAGATCCCGGAACTTGAGCGGGTCCCCCGAGGTGAGCGTGGTGAACATGGGGGTGAACGAGCCGGCGTCGGTCAGCTGCTCGATGCGCTGCTCGGCGCTGATGCGGAAGTGGTGCGTGCACTCCGGACAGACGTGCAGGTTCGCCTCCATCTGACGCCGGTAAATCAGCTGGGCGCACCCCGGGCACCGGAGCCAGAGCCCCTCCGGGATCGCCGCTTTCCGCTGCGGCTTGAGCTGGGTCCACGTCCTGGTCGCCACCTCGGGCATCGATCGCTCCTTGCCGGGGAACTCCGCTCCCCGTTGGATTCGACGGGTCGCCCGCGTCGGGCGGGCTCGTCAAGACTATACGAATCGGCTCATCAGGCCCGGGCCCCGGAGCTTTCCAGAACGCCCATGAGGGCCTCCCGGGTGATCTCCCCACGGCTCACACAGGCCTTGGAGCGCTCCCAGAGATCCCCCGTCGGGCGGTCCTCGACGAAACACCGGATGATCCCCGAGGCCAGCGGGCGGGCCACCACCCCAATCACGGGCGTCTCCCCCTTGACCTTCTCGAGCGCCCGGGCGAGGGTGCGCAGCACCCGGTCCTGGGCGTCCCCGAACGCCTCCCCCTCGGGGGCCTTCACGCTGGAGGGGTCCACGAGCCACTGCCTGTAGTTCTTGGGAAACCGCTCCTCCAGATCCGTGCCGAGCACACCCTCCCAGAGGCCCATGCTCATCTCGGCCAGCCCGGGCAGGGTCCGGACCTTCACGCCCGACCCGTTCCGGAGCAGCTGGGCGGTCTGCTGGCTCGCCTCGTCGGGCGCCGCCAGGATCACGCTCAGCCCCTCCCCGGAGAGTTCGTCGATCTCACGGACGATCTCCGCCCGGCCCTCTTCGCACATGGGCAGGTCACTGTCGCCCACGATCCGTCCGTCGCTGTCCCACGACGATCGGCCGGCCCGGAGGACCAGGAGGTTGAACGCGGTTGCTTTGGCCATGGTCAGGGAAGGCGGCTCTTGGCTCGAGCCCCGGACGGGGCGTTCCTTCGATCTCCATACTGCGGCCCCAAAGGGGGCGCGGGGCGGTGAGTCTAGCATCGACTCTGGGCTGAACCAATGAGACACAACCCTCAATTCATTCCATTTGTTCGGTGAATGACAGGATATTCTGCACGGACTGGGCTGCCCCCCGCCCCTTATCGGCCGCCCGCTTCAGGCGCCACGCAGCTCCTCGATGATCCCCGCCCATTGGGCCTGCGGCTGGCGAAAAACCGCCGAACCGGCGACCAGCACATCGCACCCGGCGTCGCGGACCCGACCAGCCGTCTCGGGGGCCACGCCCCCGTCCATCTCGATCCGCTGGTGCTCCCTCACCCGTTCCCGCAGCCACTCGGTTTTCCGGAGGGTCTGCTCCATGAAGGCCTGCCCCCCGAATCCGGGGTTGACGCTCATCACCAGGGCCATGTCCACATGCTCGAGGACCGGCTCAAGCCGCTCCACGGGCGTCGGCGGGTTCACCACGATCGCCGGGGAGACCCCCAGGGACCGGATCCGTTCGCAGAGTTCGATCGCCTCGGGGGCGTCGAGCACCTCGATGTGGAATGAGAGGGCGTTGGCCCCCGCCTTGGCGAAGGGCTCGACGAACATCCCCGGGTCGGTGACCATGAGGTGAACGTCGAGGTACGCCCCGGGGAGTGCTCGGCGCAGGTCCTCGCAGAGCTGCGGACCCATCGTCAGGTTCGGCACAAAGTGCCCGTCCATCACGTCCAGATGGAGGAGGTCCGCCCCCGCGTCGAGGGCGAGGCGGCACTGCTCCCCCATCGCCGCGAAATCCGCCGCCAGAACACTGGGCGCCA
>JBITAG010000308.1:0-8110 GCA_044439985.1 Phycisphaerales bacterium JB059
TCTTCTGGGTGGCGCAGAAGGTCAGCGTCGTCACCGTCCCCGTGCTGCTCGCGATCCTCTTCGCGTACCTCTTCGAGCCGGTGATCGACTGGCTGACCCGCAAAACGAGCCTGAAACGCACCGGGGCCGTCGTCGCCGTCATCGCGACGACGCTCTGCCTGGTCGTCGTTCCCTCGGTGCTCGGGCTGACCTACGGCGTGGTGCAGGGGGTGGACCTCGCCGGTCGCGTCGCCGAGAACACCGGGACCGTCATCGAGTACATCGAGGCCGAGCCGGACGACGCCGAGTCCATCGGCGCCCGGCTCGAGGAGGCCGGTCCCGCCTGGGTCTGGATCGGCGAACACGCCAGCGAGCAGAAGGACGGCGGCCTGGCGCGCATCATCGATATGGTCTACGCCTGGGCGGAGGCCAACGCGGAGCGCATCGCCACCGCGGGTCTCGGGGTGATGCAGACCGCCCTTACCTTCTTCGCCTCCGCCTTCAGCCTCCTCTTCATGGCCTTCCTCACCGTCTTCTTTTTCTTCTTCTTCAGCACCGGGTGGGTCAACTTCAAGGGCTTCACCGGCAAGCTCCTGCCCGACAAGTACCGCGCCCAGATCGTCGACCTGGCTACCAAGTTCGACAAGGTCATCTCCGCCTTCATCCGCGGGCGTCTCACCATCGCCTTCATCCAGGCCGTGGTCTTCACGCTCGGGTTTTGGATCGTCGGCGTCCCCGCGGCCTTCATCCTCGGCCCCGTCGTCGCCCTTCTCTCCATCGTCCCCTACCTCGCCCTCATCGGGCTCCCCATCGCGGTCACCCTGCTCTGGCTGGAGAACAACACCGGGATCCGGGGTCACCCGATCTACATCGTCGCCGCCCCCGTCGCCTTCTACTTCTTCGCCCAGGCCCTGGACGACTACGTCTGGACCCCGCTCATCCAGGGCAAGGAGACGGGCATGTCCACCCCCATGATCCTCTTCGCGTCCGTCGCCGGTGGCGTTCTGTTCGGCGTCTTCGGCCTGCTCATCGCCATTCCCATCGCGGCCTGCATCAAAATCCTTGTTGAGGAAATATTCTGGCCTCGGTTCAAGGACTGGGCCGAAGGTCGGGCCAGCGACATGCTTCCGATCGACGAGTCGTAGGGCTCCCCGGGGGGAGCCGCAGAAATGCACAGCACACCATTGCAAGGGATTCTTTGCCCATGACCGACACACCCGAAACCCCGCCGCCCCCTTCCGCCCCGCCCCCCGCCGATTCGGGCGGCGCCGGGATGCCCGCGGCCAACCTCATCAAGATCGCTCAGCTCGTCTCGGGCATCTTCAACGCCATCAGCGCCTTCTGGATCGCCATCACCGGCATCATTCTCATCATCGCCATCGTCGGGTGCGTCATCCTTCCGATCGCCCTCGCCCCCGCCGCCCTGGCCTACTTCGAGATCAAGAACTTCCTGGCGCTCAACGATGACGCCAAGCCCAACCCCACCAAGAAGCACCTCAACCTCATCGCGATCCTCGAGATCTGCACCATCATCTTCGGCAACGTCCCGGGCCTGGTCTGCGGCATCATCACGATCACGCAGCTCAAGGACTACCCCGACGACCCCCCGGGCGTCTGAGTCCTCCTCGACCATCCTCCAAAAACAGACCGAGCCGCGGACAGACGCCCGCGGCTCGGTTCGTTTTTCTGTGGCTCCGGGGCTCAGTCGTCCGTCGGCACGCCCGCCTGCCCGCGCGCCGGGAGCATGTCCGCCGGCACGGGGCGGTCCGGGCTCTCCGTGTCCCACACGATCAGGAGCACCCGCCACGCCCCCGCCGGGTCCGCGGGATCCTTCACCAGCTGGATGCTGTTGATCCCCCGCGCCACCGCCGGCCCCCCCGGCTCGTTGTACGTCTCGTACGTGCTGAACACATGCGCCATCCGCCCGAACACCTGCACCCGGTTCCAGACCCCCTCCTCGTAGAACCCGTTGCTCATGACGTACGGCCCGGCCCGCTCGACGTACTCATCCGGCGTCCATGTGATCCGACGCGCCGGCGAACCTCCGGAACCATCCGCTGCCGCCGCACGCTCGGGCGCGAACAGCGACATCCGGGCGTCTTCGGTGAACATCCCCCGGAACCGGTCCCAGTCCCGTGCCTGCCCCGCCGGACCGGAGATCACGTCATAGAGCGCCTCGACCGTGGAGAGCACCTCCTTCTCCGTCCGGGCCCGCTCGCTCGCCTCAAACCCGTACCACCCCGCTCCGCCCATCGCCGAAGCGGCCACAACACCCGCGAGTACCGTGATTGTGCGCATGGTCCATGCCCTCCGAAGGTCTGAGCCGATCCTACCGCAAGCCGTCACCCCTCGTTGCAGACGCCCGGCGCCGCGCCCCGTCAAAGGGGTGGGCGCCAAAGCGGCGGCCACCACGCCCGCCGGTGTCTGGTCAGGCGGGCGACGATCTACCGCCGCTTCTTCGGCTTGCGCTTCTTCACGCCCCGGCTCTTGGACTTGGTCGAGCCCTTGCCGCCCATCCCGAGCGCCCCCATCCCGCCGAGCATGTCTCCCATGCCCCCGGCGCTGGCGAGCTGTTTCGCGGCGCTGATCTTCGCCCCCGTGCTCATCGAGGCCATCTGCTTGGTCATCTTGCTGATCATCTCGAACTGCTTGACGAGCTGCCCGACCTGCTGCTGGTCGGCGCCGCTGCCCATCGCGATCCGGCGCCGGCGGGAGTTGTTGAGCACCTTCGGAGACTTTCTCTCCTCGGGCGTCATCGACTGGACGATCGCCTCCGTCCGGTCGAGCTGCTTCTCGTCGATGTCCATCCCCTTCATCATCTGCCCGACGCCCGGGAGCATGCCCATGATCTGCTTCATCGGGCCCATCCGGCGCAGGGAACGCAGCTGCTTGAGGAAGTCGTCCATCGTCAGCTCGCCCTTGGCCATCTTGGCTTCCAGGTCTTTCGCTTCCTCCTCGCTGACCTCCTGCTGCGCCTTCTCGACGAGCGAGACCACGTCGCCCATGCCCAGGATCCGCCCGGCCATCCGGTGGGGGTTGAACACCTCCAACGCGTCCCTCTTCTCGCCGATGCCCACGAACCGGATCGGCGCCCCCGTCACCCGCTTCACGCTGATCGCGGCGCCCCCCCGCGTGTCCGAGTCGAGCTTCGTCAGGATCACGCCGTCCACTTCCAGCCGCTCATGGAACGCCTTGGCGCTGTTGACCGCGTCCTGCCCCGTCATCGCGTCCACCACGAGGAAGATGTGGTGGGGGGTGAGCGACCGGTTCACCTGCTGCAGCTCGCCCATCAGCTCGTCGTTGACGTGCAAACGCCCGGCGGTGTCCAGGATCAGGACATCGACGCCCTTCTCCTTCGCGGCCTTGAGCGCGTTCTGGCACACCCCGACCGCGACGCCCACGCCCTTGCCGTACTCGGCGCACTTGTCCGGCTCGCCATAGAAGTGAATCTGCGCCCCGCCCGAGACGGTCTCGTTGGCCGTCTGCGCGACGGTCTCGAGCTGCTCGACCGCCGCCGGTCGCTGCAGGTCCGCCGCCGCGAGCATGACGCTCCGCCCACGCTTCTTGAGGTACCCCGCGAGCTTGCCGCACGTCGTGGTCTTCCCCGAGCCCTGCAGCCCGCACATCATCACGACCGTCGGCCCGGGGGAGACCTTCATGATCCCCGGCCCCGCCTCCATGGCCGCCTCCGGCCCCGCGTCGGGGTCGCCCCCGAGCAGCTCGATCAGGCGGGCGTTGACGATCCCGATCATCTCCTGCCCGGGCTTGAGGCTCTTGGTGACCTCCTGGCCGACGGCGTCTGACAGGACATCCTTCGTGAACTGCTGCACGACGTCGTAGTTGACGTCCGCCTCCAGCAACGCCGTCTTGACCTCCTCCATCGCCTCGCGGACGTTGGACTCGGTGATCGAGCCCTTCCCCGAGAGCTTGCGGAAGACGCCGTTGAACCCGTCTGAGAGTGTGTCGAACATGGAGATACCCCGCCCCAGAGCCCTCAAGGGCTTGGGGTTTGATCAGCAGTTGTCATCAGTGCCTGACCGCGGCAGTGCAGGAGTCTAGCTACGGCGTCGCATCCCGGTCATACCCAATCCCGTTGAACAGGCTGTTGTCCCCGCGGTCCACCTCCACGTACCCACGCTCCGGGTCCACCACCCGGTACCCCAGCTCATCGAGCGTGAAGGCGTCGGCGTGCCCGTCCAGCCAGCTCACGATCGCCCTGCCCCCGTGGCGCAGCTCCGGGACCACCTGCCCCGAGCTGTGCCCCCATTCCTCGGCGCCGTTGTTCGCCGTGTCCAGGCGCGGCGGGTCCAGCGTGTACGCGTGCTCCCGGTTCCCCGTCGCCTGACGCTGCGCCTGGCTCCCCCCCGAGTCGGCGAAGGCGACCGTCCGGTACGGCTGCAGCACGTGGTGCTCGGGCACCGGGTAGTTGCTCACCCGCCCGTCCGCCCGGTTGCGTGAGTTGCCCAGGTACTGGTAGTTGTACCCGTACGACCCGCAGCGCAGCACCTGGATCTCCCCCGACTGGGCCGCTCGCATGTCCTCGTAGTTCTGGGCCGGGTCGAGGAAGACCTCGTTGCTCAGCGTCGGGAAGTCGTTCGTGTTGAGGAACATCTCATACTCCTCAGCCCCCCGAGGCTTGATCGGCTGCCCCACGTACTGCCCGATCATGAAGTGCCACCGCGCTTTCGGACGCCCGGACTCCTGGTGCACGCCCGACGCCATCTTGTGCGGCATGTGGGCGCCGTTGTCGTCCGTGTACATCCGCAACGCCAGCCCGAGCTGTCGGTGGTTGGACAGGTTCTTGGCCTTCCGCGCCGACGCCATCGCGCTCCCGATCGCGGGCAGCACGATCGCGATCAGGATCGCGATGATCGCGATCACCACCAGAAGCTCGATCAGCGTGAACGCCCGGTCTGTCTTGATCCGCATGTCTATCTCCCGACCCCGCATCATGGTCTACCAGAGGGATCCGCTCAGGTTCAATCTTCCACCACGGATTCAGGCCCGACCCTTGGACCTGAGCCACTTCCGGAGCCTCGCCTTGGACCACGTGTTGACGCACAGCTCGGGCGTCAGCCACCCCCGCCGCCCCGTCAGCACGCCATAAACGAGGTTGTCGAAGTCTCCCGGCGCGTGGTCGTCGCAGTCGATCGCGATCTTCGCCCCCGCCTCGACCGCCGCCCGCACGTGCGTGTCCCGCAGGTCCAGCCGCATCCAGTGGGCGTTGATCTCGAGCGCCACGTCGTGCTCGACGGCGGCCGCGATGATCTCGTCCATCGCCGGCTCCAGCCCCTTGCGCCGGTTGATCAGCCGCCCCGTCGGGTGCCCCAGCACGTGCACGTACGGGTTCTCGATCGCCTTGAGCAACCTCGCCGTGGCCTTCCTGGGCTCCTGGCTCAGCGCCACGTGCGGCGACGCCACCACGACGTCCAGCTCCGCGAGGAAGTCGTCGTCAAAGTCCAGCGACCCGTCGCTCAGGATGTCCACCTCGCACCCGCACAGGACCTCGATGCCCTTCGTCGTTTCCCGCAGCGCCTCGATCTCCCGACGCTGGGCGCGCAGGCGCGCCTCGTCCAGCCCCCCCGCCTGGGCGCTGCTCTTGGAGTGGTCCGTCACCGCGATCGTGTGGAACTTGCGCCGCTTGGCCTCACCCACCAACTCCCCGAGCGACATCACCCCGTCCGACGCCGTGGTGTGCGCGTGCAGCTCCGCCCGGATGTCGCTCACCTCGATCAGGCCGGGCGTCTCATCGAGGTCAAGCTCCCCGCGGTCCTCCCGGATCTCAGGCGGAACCCAGACAAGCCCGAGCGCCGCGTAGATCTCCTCCTCCGTCTTCCCCGCCTTTGCCTTCAGGCCCCGCTTCTGCGGGGGCTCGCTCTCCCCGTCGTCCGAGTAGAGCCCGTACTCGTTGAGCGTCAGGCCCTGCTTCTGCGCCCGCTCGCGCAGGCGGACGTTGTGCTCCTTCGAGCCGGAGAAGTACAGCAGCGCCGCCCCCCAACTCGCCTCGGGCACGATCCGCAGATCCACCTGCACCTGCGCCGAGGTCCCATCACCGCCCCATCGCGCGTGGTCGATCCCCTCGAGGCTCAGCCGCACCGATGACTTGCTCTCCCCTTTGGCGAGCACCTCTGTGACGCCCTCCATCGAGGTAAACGCTTCGCGCGCGCGCTCCGCGTCACTCGTCGTCACGAGCACGTCGATATCCCCGATCGTCTCCCGCCCCCGGCGCACCGACCCCGCGAACGCCGCCCGCTTCACGCCCTTGACCGATTCCATGCGTTCCACGATCGCCTGCGCGATCGGCATCGCGATCCCCAGGTGCAGGCGCTGCCCGCTCGATTCCATGAACTCGATCGATGAGCGCAGGTTGTCCACCGTCTTCTGCCCCATCCGGGGCAGGCTCAGGATCGACCCGTCCTCGATCACCCGCTTGAGCCCCGCCAGGTCCTCCACCCCCAGTTCCTTCCAGAGCAGCGCCACCTTCTTCGGCCCCAGCCCGGGCGCCTCCAGCACCCGAAGCAGGCCCGCGGGGACTTCCGCCAGCAGGTCGATGTGCTCCTGGATCTTCCCGGTCTGCGCGTACTCCGCGATCTTTTCCGCGATCCCCTTCCCGATCCCGGGCAGCGCGATCAGAGCCTTCGGGTCGTCGGCGATCTCCCGCAGGTCGCTCGTCAGGTCGTCGATGGTCCGGGCCGCGCGCGCATGGGCGTTGACCCGGAACGGGTTGGCCCCGGTCAGCTCGAGCATCTGCGCCATCTGCTCAAACCGGGCGACCAGTTCATCGTTGAAGCTCATGCCCGGATCGTACCGGCGCCCCCGTCCCCGCGGCTCATGCCACGTCGCCGAGCCCGAGCGACTCCCCGTGCGCCTTGAGCAGGCGCCGCCGGGCCAGCGCGTCCTCCGGACGGGCCAGGGTCGGGGAACGCTCGATCCAGTCCCGGGCGTCTCGCCGGGCCATCGCCAGCAGCTCGGTGTCCCGGCGCAGGTCCGCCACGCGGAAGGGCGCCGCCCCGGCCTGGCGCGCTCCGAACACCTCGCCCGGTCCACGGATCTCCATGTCCATCTCCGCGAGGCGGAACCCGTCGCTCGTCTGGGCCATGACCTCGAGCCGCTTGGTCCCGTCCGGCGTCGTCGCGTCCCCGATGAGCACGCAGACCGACGACGCGCTCCCGCGCCCCACCCGCCCACGCAGCTGGTGGAGCTGCGCCAGCCCGAACCGCTCGGCGTGCTCGACCACCATCACCGTCGCGTTGGGCACGTCCACGCCCACCTCGATCACCGTCGTCGCGATGAGCACGTCGATCAGCCCCGCCCGGAACCGCCCCATGATCCGCTCGCGCGTCGATCGCTTCAGGCGACCGTGCAGCGAGGCGATGCGAAGTCCATCGAGCGGCCCCTCCTCGAGTTCCTTGACCAGGGCCCGCAGGTCCTTGAGCGCTCCGCCGGCGCTCTGCCCCGTGTCGATCGCGGGGGCGACGACGTACGCCTGCTCCCCACGTTCCACCCGTGTGCGCACAAACGTGTACACCTCCTCGCGCCGGGCCCGCTCCAGGACGCGCGTCTCCACCGGCTTCCGCCCCGGCGGAAGGCCCACGATGGTCGAGACATCCAGATCCCCGAAGAGCGTGATCGCCAGCGTGCGCGGGATCGGCGTCGCGGACATCACGATCACGTGCGGCGTGGTCAGCCCCTCGTCCCCCATCCCCTTGGTCCGCAACAACGCCCGCTGACGCACCCCGAAGCGGTGCTGCTCGTCGATGATCGCGACGCCGAGGCTCTTGAACGCGACCGACTCGGTCAGCAGCGCGTGCGTCCCGATCACCAGGTCCAGATCCCCGGACGCCAGCCGCTCGATCACGGAGGCCCGTTCCCGCTCCGGCGTTGCCCCCGTCAGCAGCGCCAGCGACACCCGCGAGCCCTTGAGCATCTCCGAGATCGAGGCGAAGTGCTGCTCGGCGAGGATCTCCGTGGGCGCCATGAGCGCCGCCTGACGCTCCGACGCGACACTCATCAGCATCGCGTAGAGCGCCACCAGCGTCTTCCCCGAGCCCACGTCCCCCTGCACCATCCGGTTCGTCGGCTCCTCGCCCGACAGGTCCGCCGCGATCTCCCGCACCACCTTGTCCTGCCC
>JBITAG010000309.1:0-17316 GCA_044439985.1 Phycisphaerales bacterium JB059
ACGTCAAGCGGTTCAAGGCCGCGGGGCATAGGTTCTTCTGAGGGAGGGCGAGGTGGCGAGTCGCGAGGTGGCGAGTGGCGGCGTGCAGATCCGGTCGTATCGGGATCTGGACGTCTGGCAGGTCGGGATGGAGCTGGTGGAAGGGGTGTATCGGTTGAGTGTCGAGTTCCCGGCGGATGAGCGGTTTGGCCTGACGTCGCAGATTCGGCGTGCCGCCATCTCCATCCCATCCAACATCGCTGAGGGGCACGGGCGGGAGTCCACCCAGGACTTCATCCGCTTCCTCCGCGTCGCCCAGGGAAGCCTGAAAGAGGTCGAAACGCAGGCGATCCTGGCGCTGCGACTGGGACAGGCGCCAGAGACACAGGTGGATCAGGTTCTTGCGCTCACGGATCGTTTGGGCCGAATGATCCGGGGCCTTGTCCGTTCACTTCAGAAACGGTGACCATGCCTTCTTCCAACTCGCCATCTCGCCACTCGCCATCTCGCGATCTGATCCACGCCCTCTCCTTCGACATCGAGGACTGGTTTCACATCGTCGAGGTCGCCGCGGTCGAGGACCCCGCCAAGTGGCCGGAGCTGCACGCCAGATCCACGCTCGTCGAGCGCTACACCGACCACATCCTCTCCATCTGCGACAAACACGACGCGAAGGCGACGTTCTTCATGCTCGGATGGGTCGCGGAGCGTCACCCGGCCTTGGTGCGCCGCATCGCCGACGCGGGGCACGAACTCGCCACACACTCGTTCTGGCACCGCAAGGTGTACGACCTCACGCCCGAGGTCTTCGCGGAGGACATCGCCGAGTCGATCGGCGCCATCCGCGCCGCGCCCGGTCTCTCCGAGATCCCCATCAAGGGTTTCCGCGCTCCGTCGTTCTCCATCACCCCCGGAACCGAGTGGGCTTTCGACGTCCTGCTCGACCAGGGCATCGAGTACGACGCCTCCCTCTTCCCCGCCCCGCGCGGGCACGGGGGGTACGCCTGCCCGCAGGGCTTCCACACGCTCACGGCCCCCTCGGGCAGGACCATGCCCGAGCTGCCGATGTCCGTCGCCAGCTACGGGCCCAAGAAGATCTGCTACTCGGGGGGCGGGTACATGCGATTGCTCCCTAAACCCATGATCCACTCGGGTGTGAAGCAGGAAGCCGCGGCCGGTCGCCCGACGGTCGTCTACCTTCACCCGCGCGACTTCGCCCCCGACTGCCCGCGCGTCCCCATGCCCCCCCACCGACGCTTCAAGTGCTACGTGGGCACGAAGACCACCACCTCAAAGCTCGAGTCGCTGCTTAAGACCTACCGCTGGGACACGTGCCAACGCGTCATCGACCTGGCGATGGGTCGGGAGACGACGAGCCGACCCGCCGACCCCGAGGCCAACGCCCCCGCCGCCTGACGATGACCTGCACCGACCCCATCATCCTCATCGGCACGCACCGCTCGGGCACGACCTGGCTCGGTGATCTCTTCGGGCGCCACCCGAGCCTGGCCTACTGGGAAGAGCCGCGCCACGTCTGGACCTGGGGCAACGCCTACACCCCCGACGACGTCCTGACCGAGGCGCACGCCAAGCCGAAGGTCCGGGCGCACATCCGGAAGACCTTCGACGCCTTTGTGCGGGAGCAGGGCAAGGCCCGCTTGGTCGAGAAGACGCCGAGCAACACGCTCCGGGTGCGGTTCATCCGGGAGGTCTTCCCCGAGGCGCGCATGATCATGGTCGTGCGCGACGGGCGCTCCGTCCTCCGCTCAACGGATGAGATCATGTCCGGGGGGGTGCCGATGTCGAAGATCATCGCGCGCGCCCGCCAGACGCCCCTGCTCGAGTGGCCCGCCTTCGCCTCCCAGGCCGGGGGCGCCCTGCTCCGGAAGGTGACCGGGAAGAAGCTGTCGTACTGGGGCCCGCGCCCCCCCGGATGGAAGTCGTGGGTCGGCGCGGACCACCCGGACGTCATCCTGGCCCGCCAGTGGGCCGGGTGCATGAACGCCGCGCTGGACGACGCCGAGGCCCTGGAACGGCGCGGCGCGCCCCCGATCCTGCGCTTCCGGTACGAGGACGTGATGCGCGACCCCGCGCGCGTCATGACCCGCGTCTGCGAGCACTGCGAGCTGGAGCAGCCGGAGCCGGTGATCGAGCAGGCCGCCCGCTCGGCGGACCCGACCCGGGCGGACAAGTGGCGGGCCCAGCTCGACGAGGCGACGCTCGAGCGTGTCCGCCCGCACATGGAGCCTGTTCTGGAGCGTCTCGGGTACGCCTGGGAGGCCCCGGGGCCATCGGAGAAGGTTGCGCAGGCCGGCTGACCGCCCGCCCCGCATCGCTAGGATGGACTCATCGAGAGCCCCCGAGGGGTCGAAGAAAGCAGTCTGATGGCCGATACCGCGACGACAACCCCGCCGAACACCGAGCCGCACGGCCCGACCACCAGCGTCGGACCGGCCGAGTCGGCGACCGCGCGGGCCACCATCCTGAGCCGCAAGACCCCCTGGACGCTCAAAGAGAACATCGCCCGGGTGATGTGGATGACCTTCGGCGCCGTGGCGTGGAAGCTGCTTCCCCCCGCCCGGTCGACGCTCATCCGCCTCTTCGGGGGCAAGGTGGGGCGGGCCTGTCGCTTCGGGTCGCGCGTCGAGGTGACGATCCCCTGGAACGTGACCATCGGGGACAACGTGCGCGTGCGCGAGGGGGCGATCATCTACTCCCTCGGTCCGATCACGATCGGGGACCACTGCGTCCTGGACAGCCGGGCGCACCTGTGCGCCGGCACGCACGACATGACCGACCCGACCTTCCCTCTGGTCAAGCCCCCGATCACGCTCGGGAAGCGTTGCTTCATCGGGATCGACGCGTACGTCGCGCCCGACGTGGAGCTGGGGGACGACTGCCGGGTCTGGCCCCGCACGAGCGTCTACAAGAGCGCCCCCGAGGGGACCTGCCTGAAGGGCAACCCCGCGCGTCCGATCGATCCGGAGCAGGAGCGCGAGGCGGAGGCGGCGCTCGCCGCCCGCGACCGTCAGGTCGGGAGCCCCTCGGCGTGAAGATCCGACGCCCGAACGACGCCTCGCGCCACCCGCGCGCCCAGCTCCCCGGACACCGCAAGGGGGATCCCTTCATCCGCCGGGTCCTCTGGGGCCTGCTCGGGCGCCATATCTGCCGCTTCTCCTTCCACAACTGGTACGCGCTGCGCCGGCTCGTGCTCGCGGCGTTCGGCGCCGAGATCCACCCGAGCGCCAAGATCCGGCGCACCGCCCGCATCGACTGCCCCTGGAACCTCACCATGGGCGAGCTGAGCGCCCTGGGTGACCACGCGACCATCACCGCCCGCGCCCCCGTGCGTGTCGGCTCGAGCTGCACACTCAGCCAGCACACCAAGATCTTCACCCAGGCCCACGACCCCCTCGACCCGGACTTCCAGATCTACACCGCCCCGGTCACCATCCAGGATGACGCCTGGATCGCCGCCGATGTGGTCGTCATGCCCGGCGTGACGATCGGCGAGGGCGTGGTCGTCGGCGCACGCTCCTTCGTGGACCGCTCGCTCAGGCCCTGGCAGATCGCCGCGGGCGAGCCCGCGACCGAACGACGGAAGCGCCCGTTCATGGGGCGCCAGGGCGCCGAAACCGAGCCCGTCGCGGCGTAAGGGGGAGCGCGTGCCTGAGACCTCCAACGCCTCCCGGATGCGCACGGAAGACAAGCCACACCCGCACTCGGTGGCCAACCGCGCCGCCCGCGTGCTCTGGGGCCTCGTCCAGGCCACACTCTTCCGCTTCAGCCCGCGCCCCCTCTACCCGTGGCGCGCCCTCCTCGTGCGCCTCTTCGGCGCCGACGTCCCCATGTCTGCCCGCATCGGTCCCCGCGCCACCATCTGGGGGCCCTGGAACCTCACCATGGGGCATCGCGCCACGATCGCCGACGGCGTGGACTGCTACTGCGTCGCCCCCGTCTCGATCGGCGCCCGCACCACCGTCAGCCAGTACACCTACCTCTGCGCCGCCACGCACGACTTCGAGGACCCCCGCTTCCCCCTCCAGCCCCGGCCCATCTCGATCGGCGCCGACGCCTGGGTCGCGGCGGACGTCTTCGTCGGGCCCGGCGTCACCATCGGCGACGGGGTGGTGGTCGGCGCCCGCAGCGCCGTCTTCTCCGATCTTCCCCCCTGGAAGGTGTGCGCCGGCACGCCCGCCAAGCCCGTGCGTGATCGGGTGCTGCGCGAGTCCGACGCGTGAGGGTCGAACACCTCCAACCCCGCCTGGTCTCCCCCCGCGACGACTGGCACACCTGGTTCGGGTACTACGACACCTGCCCCTGGTCGAGCGACGCCTCGCGCCTCCTCGCCCATCGCGCCCGGTTCTGCGACCGCTTCCCCCGCCCCGATGACGCCTGCGAGATCGGGTTCATCGAAGGGTGGGAGACCGACGACCCGCATTTCGTCACGCTCGCCAAGTCCACCGCCTGGAACTGGCAGCAGGGCGCCCGGCTCCAGTGGGCGACGATCGATGGCGCCGAGCGCCTCGTCTTCAACGATCGGCGCGATGGTCGCCCGGTCGGCGTGATCCTGAACACCGACGGGTCCGAGCACCGCCTCCTCGAGCACCCGGTCTACGCCCTCGCCCCCGACGCCTCCGCCGGGCTCACGCTCGACTTCGGGCGGCTCTCGCGCCTCCGTCCGGAGTACGGGCTGCCGGGCGTCGAGGACCCGCACGCCGACGACCCGGCGCCCGACGGCGCGGGCGTCTTCGCCCTAGACCTGCAGACCGGGGCGCGTCGCCTGATCGTGAGCATCGCCTCGCTCGACGCGCACGTTGCCCCCGGCGCGTCCTCCCCCGCCGGGGGATCGCTCCACCAGCACGTCAACCACCTCATGTTCAACCCCTCGGGGACGCGTTTCTGCTTCATGCACCGCTTCCAGCGTCCCGACGGCATCCTCCACTCCCGCCTGTTCACCTCCGATCTGGCGGGCGCCGACGTTCGCCTGCTCTTCGAGGGGATGGTCAGCCACTACGACTGGCGCGACGACGAGACGATCCTCGCCTGGGCGGGCAAACGGTCGCTCCTGGGCGGGGCGTCGGACGGGGGGCGGTCGCCGATGAAGCTGGCGATGACGATGGCGCGCCGGACCCTCAAGCCGATCTATTACGCCCTGGGCAAGCCGCGCGTCCTGATGAACAAAGTCCTGAAGGATTCGTACCTGTTGATCCGGGACGCCGAAGGGGCGCCCACCGAGACCTTCGCCAGGGGCGAGCTGATGACCGACGGGCACTGCACCTTCAGCCGGGGGGGGGAGTCCTCTCCGGGGCGCTGGGTCCTGACCGACGGCTACCCTGACCTGAAGAGCCGCCAGCCGCTCTTTCTGTGGGACACCGCCAGGGACGCGGGCGTCGAGATCGCCCGCCTGGAGACCCCGAGAGCCCTCGACGGGGAGGTCCGCGTGGACCTGCACCCCCGATTCAGCCGAGATTCCCGCCTGGTCTGCGTCGATTCGGCCATGGACGGGGGCAGACGCCTCTACGTGTTTGACGTTTCCTCGATCACGGCCGGATAATTGCCGACCTTTCACCCGCACGAACCCCACATCAGGACAACACCCAAACACGCATGTCCGTCTCCATCTTCATCCAGACGCTCAACGAGGAGCAGAACCTGCCCAGCTGCCTCGACTCCGTCGCGTGGTCGGACGACATCGTCGTTCTCGACTCGCTCTCGACGGACCGGACCGAGCAGGTCTGCCGCGAGCGGGGGGTGCGGTTCTTTGCGCGCGAGTACGACGGGCGTGGCGCCCACCAGAACTGGGCGATGAACAACATCGAGTTCAAGCACAAGTGGGTCTTCTACCTCGACGCCGACGAGCACATGACCCCCGAACTCCGCGCCGAGATCGAGAAGATCGCCTCCGACCCGGAGGAGAGGCGTGTCGCGTTCTTCTGCGGGCGAAAGAACATGTTTCGGGGGAAGTGGCTGCGCTTCTCGATGCCCCCGGGGTACATCATGCGGTTCTTCCGCCCCGACTCGATCCGCTTTGAGCGGATGGTCAACCCCACCCCGCACATCGACGGGCCGCACGGGTACCTCAAGAACCACTTCATCCACTACAACTTCTCGAAGGGCATCACCGAGTGGCTCGAACGCCACAACCGGTACTCCACCTACGAGGCGATCGAGCAGTCCCGCGCCATGAAGGAACGCGGCGTCACCTGGTCCAACCTGTTCTCCTCCGACGCCAACACCCGACGGCTGGAACTCAAGAACCTCTCCTTCAGGCTCCCCTTCCGCCCGACGCTCAAGTTCATCATGCTCTACGTCTTCAAGCTCGGCTTCCTCGACGGTCGGGCCGGGTACACCTACTGCCGCCTGCAGTCGATGTACGAGCAGCAGATCTGCCTGAAGATGAAGGAGATGGCCCGGGCCGAGCGCGGCCTGGCGCCGAGCTGACCCGTGCGCATCGTCCACTACCTCCAACGCATCGACCTCGAGGAAGGCGGCGTCGTCCGGGCCGTGCTCGACATGGGCGCGCTCCAGGCCAGCGGCTCGCGCCAAGTCACCCTCCTCACCCACGACGCCCCCGACGCCCCCGAGGCCTGGAAAGCGGGCGAGCCCGGCGCCCCCCGCCTCGAGATCGTCCCCCCCCCGAGCCGGCCCCTCGGCCTCTTCTCCAAGGCCCAGCTCCGCGCCCTGGAGCCGGTCATCCGGGACGCCGACGTGCTCCACCTGCACGCCTGCTGGACCAGCGCCAACAACCAGCTCGCGAGCATGGCCCGCCGGCTGGGCGTGCCCTACGTCCTCTCCATGCACGGCATGCTCGACGACTGGTGCATGGCCCAGAAGACCCCCAAGAAGAAGCTCTACCTCGCCATCACGGGGCGCAAGACCCTCGAGCACGCCGCCTTCGTCCACTCCACCGCCGAGGCGGAACTCGCCCAGAGCAAGAAATGGTTCCCCAGGGGGCGCGGACGCATCGTGCCCCTCGTCTTCGATCTCGAGCCCTACCGGAATCTCCCCGGACCGGGGATTGCCGACGCGCACTTCGGCCCCGACGGCACGGGCGACATCGACCCGGGCAAGCCTGTCCTCCTCTTCCTCTCCCGCGTCCATCCCAAGAAGGGGCTCGAGCACCTCATCGGCGCCACCGCCCTGCTCAAGGCGCGGGGCGTCCCCTGCCGCACCCTCATCGCGGGCACGGGCGACGACGAGTACCTCGGGCGCATGAGAGCCCTCGCCGACGAGCGCGGGGTCGGCGACGACGTCCGCTTCCTCGGCATGGTCACGGGTGAACTCAAGACCTCCCTCTTCGAGCGGGCGGACGTCTTCGCCCTTCCCACCAGCCAGGAGAACTGGGGGTTCGTGCTCACCGAGGCGCTCGCCTGCCAGACGCCCGTCGTGACGACCAAGGCCGTGGACATCTGGCCCGAACTGGAAGAATCGGGGGGCGCGCTGCTCGCCGACCAGAGCGAGAGCGCCTTCGCCGACGCGATCAACACCCTGCTGGGCGACGACGAGCGCCGGGCGAGCATGGGCGCGTCCGGGCGGAAGTGGATCCTCGAGACCCTCGATCCCGCGGCGGTCGCGGACCGTTACGAATCGATGTACGCCGACGCCATCGCCATGGCCAAGGAGACCGCGCGATGAACGCCGACACCCCACGCCTGGCCATCGTCGCCAACGCGCCCAGCCCCTACCGCATCCATCAGCACACACGCATCGCCCGCGAGCTGACCGAGGTCAAGCTCTTCAGCGTCTTCAAGCACGAACGCAACAACCAGGACTACACCCTCGAACTTCCCGAGGAGATCGGACCCGTCGTCTTCGGCACGGGCGAACCGATGATCGGCAAGAACTCCCCCGGGCGCGCGCTCAAGCAGTGGGCCCGGGGCGGAGAGATCATCGACTGGCTGAGGAAGAACGCCATCGACGCCGTCATCATCACCGGGTACAACGACCTGGGCCTCCTCCGCATCATCCGGTGGTGCGACAAGCAGAACGTCCCCTGCTTCCTCTTCTCCGATTCCAACGTCCACGGCGACAAGGCCACCGGCCTCGCCCGCGTCTTCAAGGACCGCTACGTCCCCTACGTCCTCCGCAAGCTCACCGGGCTCATGCCCTGCGGGACGATGGGACAGGCCTTCTACGACCGCTACGGGGGCAAGAGCAAGCCCGTCTTCTTCATGCCCCACGAGCCGGACTACAGCGCCATCGAGGCCGTCACCGACGAGCAGATCCGCGCCATCCGCGACGAGTACCAGCTCGACCCGATGCGCCGCTACATCAACTTCACCGCCCGCCTCGCCCAGGTGAAGCGCCCCGACCTGCTCATCGACGCCTTCGCGCGCATCGCCGACAAACGCCCCGAGTGGGACCTGCTCATGGTCGGCGGGGGGCCGCTCGAAGAACAACTCAAGGCGAGCGTCCCCGACGCGATCAAGAACCGCGTGGTCTGGGTCGGCTTCCAGGACGGCATCCAGCGGCTCGCCGCCCTCTACCGATGCTCCGATGTCTACGTCCTCCCCAGCAGCTACGAGCCCTGGGCCGTCACCGTTCTCGAGGCGTGCGCCTGCGGGATGGCGATGGTCAGCTCCGATGTTGTCGGCGCCGCGGCGGAAGTCGTCGTCGACGGCGTCAACGGACGCCAGTTCCGCTCGGGCGACCGCGAGTCGCTCGTCCAGGCCCTGCTCGACGTGACCGATCCGGAGAACACCATCCGCTACAAGCAGGCCAGCGCGCAGGTCCTCGCCGACTGGCGTGAGCGCGGCGACCCGGTCGAGGGCGTGCGCAAGGCCCTGCGCCACGCCGGCGTCCTCCCGGCCGCAGCCGACGCCGCGCCCGATACCCAACAGCTTGAGGCGGGCGCGGCATGACGCTCCCGCACTTTCTCATCATCGGCGGGATGAAGTGCGGGTCCACGACGCTCTACCGGGACCTGCTCACCCACCCGCGCGTCTTCTTCCCGATCGACAAGGAGCCGTGCAACCTCTGCGACGACCACGTCCTGACCCCCGAGGGACGGGCCGAGTACGAGGCGCTCTTCAAACGCGCGCGACCTGACCAGCTCTGCGCCGAGGCCTCCACGGACTACACCAAGCTCCCCGACCGCACGGGCGTCCCCGCTCGGGCGCTCGAGGTTCTCGGCCCCGACCTGAAACTCATCTACCTGATCCGCGATCCGATCAAGCGGCTGATCTCCCACCACTACCACGAATACTCCCGAGCCGCGATGCCCGCGGACATCGCCCGGGCGATCGAACAGCACCCCGAGCTGCTCGAGTACTCCCGCTACGCGATGCAGCTCGATCCCTGGCTCGAGGCCTTCGGCGAGGAACAGATCCGCGTCGTCCGCTTCGAGGACTACATCGCCGACCGGCGCGCCGTGGTCGCCAGCCTCCAGGCCTTCCTCGGCCTCGATCCACGCCCCGATCTCGTCGAGATCGACAAGGTTCACAACAAGAGCGAGGGCAAGCCCATCGCCCGCGGGCCGATCCACGCGCTCTCCCGCTCGGGGGCGTATCGGTCCCTCATCCGCCCGCTGGCGCCCGTCTGGCTCAAGGACCGCCTCCGCCGGGCCCTGCTCCCCAAGGCCCCCCCGCGTCCCGAACCGCCCACGGCGGAACTCACCGAGTCCATTCTGGCCAAACTCGAAGAGGACCGGCGTCGTACGGATGAACTCCTCGCCCGGCTCGGGGGTGGGTCTGCGACGACTGGGCAGCCCCGCGCGGACGCGCAACCTCCGACGACGGCGCACTGTGGCGAAGGCTGATAACTCCATTCTCGACCCCGGATCCGTGGCGAACCCCGGAACCACTTCCGATGCTCCCTGTGAACGACCCGGTTTCTTCGTAGGGAGGTAATGGACATGCAACTCTTGCGATCCGTCAGCGCGAGACTCACCATGGGGGCCCTCGCCCTCGCCA
The DNA here is from genome assembly GCA_044439985.1 of Phycisphaerales bacterium JB059. Lineage (GTDB taxonomy): Bacteria > Planctomycetota > Phycisphaerae > Phycisphaerales > UBA1924 > JAJRXR01. The sequence goes on from JBITAG010000309.1 coordinate 9,894, forward strand.
CCCTCAGCGGCAACGCCCTCGCTGAGAGCCCCGGATCCATGCCCAAGAAGCCGATCTTCGATGCGACCCGGTTCATCGACGGCCCGACCGTCGATGAGGGCGAAAAGGTCCGCATCCCGGACACCTACCCCGTCCGGTTCGTCCCGGGCTTCCTCATCCACCTGCCCAACAACCGCACCACCGTGAGTCGGGAGACGGTCCGGGCGACCGTCAAGGACTGGGCCAACGAGCCCCCCGCCCTCACCGTGCTCGACATCGAGCACCTCCCCGTCGAGACCGTCCGGCGCGGCTCCGGACGATCCATCGGCGCCATCCGCCGCAACCAGAACATCCTCTCCAACGTCGTCGACAGCATCCGCGAGGAGGCCCCCGGCCTCCGCCTCGGCTTCTTCGACCTCCTCCCCCCGCAGCACATGCACGCCTGGCGGAACACCCACCACCTCCACGGGCCCTTCTCACGCAGCTTCGAGAAGGCCTTCAAGTACGTGGACCCCACCACCAACAACCGCAACGAGTACGGATTCGTTGACCGCCTCGACTTCCTCGCCCCGGCCGTCTACATCCACGAGTCCCGCATCCAGCGCTACCTCCGGGACAAGGCCGAGGGCATCCCCCTCGATCGCAACGTCGGCGTCCGCATGATCCGCGACTGGATCCGCGACACCGTCGCCGCCGCCCGCGAGGCCCAGAAGCCCGTCTACCCCGTTATCTGGCACCGCATGCACGGCGGACGCGCCCCCGACGAGAACGGCTTCGAGACCCGGGAGTACATCGGCGACGAACTCCTCCGCATCGTCCTCGAAGCCTCCCTCGAGTTCGGCGACGGCGTGATCCTCTGGTCCGACGGCGAGCAGTACAACGAGGATGACCCCTGGTTCGAGGTGATCGCCGAGTTCACCGAGCGACCCGTCACCACCGTCTCCTTTGACCAGGACAACCCCTGGCACCGCACCGCGGACGCCACGACAGGGCCCTCGAACGAGTAAACAATCCGCTTCCGAACCCGCCCGCCCCGCTCTCGGGGCGGGCGGCCATCCAAAGATTCGCACAGGCCAGTCAGGAAACCGTTGGACAAGATCGAAGTCTATCTTGAGATCGTCCCCCTCCCCGTCCTCATCGGGGTGGTTTTCTTGTCCGGCCTCGTGCTCGTCGCGATCCCCGGGCGCCTCCGTCTCGGCTTCGGGCTCATCCTCATGCCCGTCTGGCTCACCCTCGGGCGCCTCCCCGATCTCGGCCCCGTCCAGGCCCTCTCCAAGACCACCGGCTTCGCCCTCTTCGCCTTCGTCGCCTTCGCCGCCGCGGTCGATCCTCACCCCAAGCGACGCCTCCCCCCGATCCTCTGGCTCTATCCCGTCATCACCTTCGCCACCCCACTCTGGGCGGTGGCGTCCGAGGAGAAGGCCCTGACCTTCATCCTCAACCTCCAGTGGTTCATGCTCTGCCTCGCCGGCGTCCTCGTCGCACGCACCACCGCCACCCGCGAGGGGCTCCGACGCGTCTTCAAGTGCCTCACCATCGGCACCGCCATCGCCCTGCTCGTCCTCTTCGCCGCCATCGTCAAGTCCCCCGGCTCCATCTTCCGCGCCGGCCTCGGACGCTTCGAGCCCTGGGGCGCCCTCTCGGTTCACGTCGGACCCGTCTTCATCTTCGGGGTCCCCCTGCTCACCTACTACGGGATGCGCGGCGCCCCGGTCGTCTTCCGACCCTTCGCCCTCGCCTGCGCCGGCATGGGCGCCCTCATGGCCCTCCTCACCGCCAGCCGCTCGGCCGTCTTCCCCCTCGCCTTCCTCATGGCCGTCCTCGGCTGGGCCTTCCGAAAGAGCCCCATCACCATGGTCGCCGGCGCCGTCGCCATCATCGCGGCCCTCTACATCGGCTCCGGCCTCGTCTCCGAGGCGAACCTCAACCGACTCAACAGCCTCCAGACCGGGCGGTACGAGATCTGGTCCGAGTACGTCGGCGCCATTGCCAGCAGCCCCATCCTCGGGCGACTCACCGCCGAGCCCGCGCCCCTCCCCGGCGACACCCACGCGCACAACGCCTACATCGAGGTCCTCTACCAGTTCGGTTTCGTCGTCGGCATCCCCCTCTTCACCCTCGCCGCCTGGAGCCTCATCTCTGCCTTCCGCGTTTACCTCCGGCGCCAGAGCCTCGGGCTCGAGCAGACCGAGGCCACCCTCCTCTGCGCGATGATGCCCGCGATCTATCTGCACGGCATGGCGACCCTCGCCATCTACTACCCGACCTATTCGTGGGCCTTCATCCAGGTCTTCGTCGCCTCCACCTTCATCAGCCTCGCCTCCTCCATGCACCAGCCCTTCCTTGAGGACGCCGAGGGCCCCTGGGAAGACGACTGGGAGGACGGGGACGCCGCCCCGTCCGCCGACGAATACGCCGAAGACGGGTACGCCGACGACCCCGACGACACCTGGGACGACGGGCACGAGGACGACCACGAGTACGGGGAACACCGTCCCGCCTAGTTCTCGGACGTCCCCCACCCCCCTCGCGCGCCCCCACTTGCCGACCCCGCCCCAACTCGCCCCTCGAACCGCCCGATAGATCGGGCGATGGAACTCGTTCTCGCCGGATACTTCTACACCCTGGCGCTCGTCACCCTCGCGTGGGTGCTGCGCCAGTACCTCCGCGCTACCTACGACCTGCTCTCGATGCGCAACGTCGCGCTCATGGGCTTCATCGTCTTCCAGCTCGTCTCCGCCGCACGCGTGGTCCAGCGCCCCGTCTCCGGCGACTTCCGCCTCTACTACCCCACGGAGACGGGCGTCACCTTCGCCGCCTGGTCCACCGTCTTCCTCTTTGTCTTCATGCTCAGCTACCGCTGGCGCTGGCCCGCCTCCAAGCTCGTCCCCCGCGCCAAACGCCTCAACCTCGTCCCCGACGAACGCACGCTCTGGACCTACATCATCGTTTGCCTCGTCTGCGGCGCCGCGTTCATGCGCCTCCCCATCCCCCTCGTCGGCCTCGTCACCAGCAAGGTCGGGCTCGCCCTCGTCGCCATGAGCGCCGGCCTGGTCGGATGGATCTGGGCGACCAAACCGCGCGACGGACGCACCCTCCTGGGCGCGGCGGTCGTCCTGGGCTCCGGTCTGCTCCTGGCCACCCTCGGCGAGTTCGGGCGACGCCCCCTCATCGCCGTCTCCGCGTGCTTCATCTTCGGGGCGTACTACTCGGTCTGGCGCTACATGCGCCCGCACACCGTGCTCAAGCGCGTCGCCGTCATGGTCATCCCCGCGGTCCTCGTGGTGGGCATGTTCACCGCGGCGCGCGGTGGACTGCGCGAAGCGCACAACAAGGGCCCCGTCGCGCAGCTCAAGGCCGTCGCGCGGGCCAACCCCGCCCAGGGCATCGCGATGCTCGCCGACGGGCAGGGCGCCGCCAACAAGGCCATGTGGATCATGGAACGCTTCCCCGAGCGCTACGCCTACCGCCCCCTCTCCACACTCGTCTACGCCTTCTACTTCCCCATCCCGCGCAACTGGTGGGCTGGCAAGCCCGACACGCTCTCGATGGACCTTCCCCACCTCGCGAAGATGGAGAAGGTCAACCGCGACTCCCTCACGCTCGGCCCGGGCGCCATCGGGCACGCCGCCGCCGACGGCGGCATCCCTGCGCTCATCCTCTACGCCGTCATCGCCGGCGTTGCGATCCGCTACATCGACGAACTCGTCGTCACCAGCGCCGACCAACCCCTCACGCTGCTCCCCCTCGTCGCGGCGAGCGGGCAGATCCTTGGCCTGGCCCGGGGCGAGGCGGGCGTCTTCGCCTCCATCTACGCCATCAGCGCCATCGGCGCGTACGCCTTCATCCTCACCAGCGCCTGGGTCCTCGCCCGTGCGCGCCTCGTCACCGTCGCCTCCCCCCAGACCGCCGCCTTCGATCGCGACGCCCACGAGCAGGACTTCGAGCCCTACGGCTGGCCGGAGCGCGACCCCGATCCCCCGGCGCCCCTCCCGCTGGAGGTCCAGCGAATTCTTCGGGGCGAGGCGGACGACGAAATTCAGATCAAAAGGGCCGCCTGACGCGCGACCGACGAAAGCGCTTGAACGCGCTCTTGACGCGCCGTCAGGACGCTGGCTGGGCGAACGCGGCGCAAAAAAGCAGGGCGCCATGGTCAGACGGCGCCCCGCTGGAGGAGAGAGAGATCGTCGTTACTCTACGCCAACATCGGTTCACATGAGGCGGATCGGTCCACAATCCACCGTGCTGAATTACCCAATTCAACATCGGTGGCGCTGATTTTGTTTCTTTGAACGGAATATGTTTGGTGGTTAGGCCCCGCCCCCTTCCCGAGGGCGCCCAGATTCACCCGTTCAGGGGGCGGTCAGTCAGCCTCGCGCCGGGGCGGCGCGGCGCGCCGCCGGGCCGCCCGATTCGGCGCGTTGGTCGCTGACGCGCCAGCGTCCCCCGCTTCCGGCTTCTTCTTCCGGGCCTCGAACTTCCGCATCGCCTCGGCGCGGAACGCCTCGAAGCGGGATTCGAGATGGTTGCGCTGATCCTCGTTCAACGCCTCCCAGATGCGCGTGATCGCGGCGCTCTCCTGCGGACCTTTGGCGCGCAGCGCCTGCATCCGCGCGCGCGCCTCGGGGCTCAGGCCCCCCGCGCCCCCGCGCACGCCCGCCGGACCGGTCCTCTGCGCGTCCGACGCGTTGGTTGCAGCTCTTCCCTCGCCCGCTTGCCGTCGCGCGGCCGCGGCGCGGGGGGCCGTCGAGCCCTGATTTCCAGTGGTTTGGAGCGCCCCGGCCCCTTGGCCCGACGAGTTCGCGTTCGCGCCCGGGTCGGGCGCGTTCATCGCGCGGATCGCCGCGATCTCCTCGCGGTGCTCGGCGTAGAACGCACGCAGCGACCGGCGGTGTTCCTGGATGATCTTGCGAATCGCCTGCCGCTGCTCGATGCTCAGCCGCAGCGACTCCTCCACCTCTGCCCCCTCGAGCGTGCGCAGCTCCCGCTCGTAGATCCGAAGCGGGATCGGGCGCTCGCTTTCCCGGGCGCGCTGCATCCCCATGCTGAAGCGTGAGTCCGTTCCCGGCGCGCGATCGTCCTCGACCTTCGGACCCTGCAGCGGAGAGATCGCCTGCACGTCCGCGCTCCCCGCCTGAGGGGGCTGGGCGTCCTGGGCGAGCGCCCCCGACGCCGCCAGCCCGGCGAGGGTCATCAGCATGGTCAGGTCTCGTCGGCGTGCGCGCATCGGCAGCTCCTTCCAGGGTGGACCGGTCACCGGGCACAACGCCCGAAATCCCGCCTCATTGCGGGGGCGAACCCGCCCGGGCCTAGCATCCCCTATCGACGCGTCCGACGCCCCGGTTCGCCCCGAAATCGCCGCTGGAGTCCCCCTCATGGCCCTTTCCAAACAGTTCATCCGGGACACCCTCAAACAGGTGGAGCTTCCCTCCGGAGGCGATCTGGTCTCCTCCGGCGCCCTTACCTGGGTCGCCGCCTGCGACGCGATCGCCAACCTGCGGGTCCACCTCCCCGGCTCCCCCGAGCCCCGGGCGATGAAGAACCTCGCCGCCCTCATCGACACCACCCTGCGCGCCGAAGCCGCGAGCCAGAACATCCCCCTCGAACGCCTCGGCGTTCAGTTCGTCAACCACGCCGGGGACGTGGTCGCCAGCTTCGGGGACGCCCCCACCCAGGGCGCCACGCCCCCCCCGGATCCGCGCTCCGAGGACCAGGGCTCGGGCATCCCCGGCGTGAAGCACATCATCGCCGTCGGCGCCGGCAAGGGTGGCGTGGGCAAGTCCACCGTCGCCGTCAACCTCGCCGTCGCCCTCGCCCGCCAGGGCCAGAGCGTCGGCCTCCTCGACGGGGACATCTACGGCCCCTCCCTCCCCACGCTCCTCGGCCTCGACGCGCTCGAGCAGAACGTCCTCGACGGCCAGCTCCAGCCCTTCCTCGTCCACGGCGTCAAGGCCGTCACCCTCGGCAAGATGGTCGATCCCGACAAGCCCCTCATCTGGCGCGGCCCGATGGCGCACGGCGCCTTCAAGCAGCTCTACGAGCGCACCGACTGGGGCGAACTCGACACCCTCGTCATCGATCTCCCCCCCGGCACCGGCGACGTCCCCCTCACCATGGCCCAGTCCCTCCGCCTCACGGGCGCCGTCGTCGTCTGCACGCCCCAGCGCGTCGCGCAGGACGACGCCGTCCGCGCCGTCGGCATGTTCAAGCAGCTCGGCGTCGAGGTCCTCGGCGTCGTCGAGAACATGTCCTACTTCGTCGGGGACGACGGAAAGACCTACGACATCTTCGGGCGTGGCGGCGCCGAGCAGATGGCCCAACGCCTCGGCCTGCCCTTCCTCGGCGCCATCCCCATCAACACCGCCCTGCGCGCCAACGGGGACGCGGGCGACCCCACACGCAACTTCAACCCGGACACCGCCGGCGGCGACGCCCTCCCCGACGCGCTCAGCACCCTCGCCCGAAACGCGCTGAGCCAGATCACGCTCGCCTCGATGCAGCAGGCCCGGTCGTCCCCGACACTCTCGATCAGCTGACGCTAAAACCGCAGCGTTACCCCCGCGAACACGCGCAGGTCCTCGGTCCTCGGGTTGTCCAGCCCCACGACGACGCCAAGATCGAGCTGGGTGTCGGCGTCGAGGGCGTACGTGAGCCCCGCGCTCACCGAGGGGCTGTAGTGCCCACGGTCAATGTTCGCATCGCCGATGTACTCCAGATACCCGGCCAGGTCGCCGACGATGTCGTGACCCACGACCGCGGTGTGCGAGACGGTCGTGTCGTACCCGTTCCCGTCGTGCGAGAACCCGATCTCCGCCTGCGCCCCGAGGTCCCAGCCGCCCCCGAGCGAGAACGAGACGGGAAGCACGACGCCCCACTCCACCCTCGACGCGCTCACGTCGCGGTCACCGGTCGGGAACACGACGTAGGGCAGCAGCGCTCCGGCGCTCCGGCCACCCTCGAGCCCCCACAGGCTGATCTTCGACCGGACGCCGAACGAGCCGACGCCGTCCGCGTCGCCGGTCCCATCCATCTCCACCCGCTCGTACGGGTTGAACAGCAACTGCAGGTCGGCTCGCTCGGTCAGTCCCAGCTTCAGGTTGATCGGGGCAAAGGAGAACGCGTGCGTCGCGGCCCCGTCTTCGTCCTCGTAGGCGTACTCCACGACGCTCAGCTCGATCTGCACGGCGCCCGGATCCACCGGGAACGGGCTCTCCGTCGCGTCCGGGCGGTCGGCGCTCAGGTCGCGGCGCAGCTCACGCGGTTTCGGGTTCCAGAGGGAGTACGGGCGGTCAACCGCTGGCGCCGCCCGCCCGGGCTCTTCGCCGGACGCCGTCCCGAACACCAACACCAGTCCGCTCACCATGAATCGATATCGCATGGGCCTGTTCTCCAGAATGTAGTGGGGGCTACAAATGCCTTGTGGGCACAAATGTAGCCAGAGCTA
>JBITAG010000310.1:0-18987 GCA_044439985.1 Phycisphaerales bacterium JB059
GCGAGGGGCCGGGACCGCGCCGGGCGGGCCCCGGGAGGCGGGCGGCGCGGCGAGACCGGTAAACACCCCGGTTTGGCGAGCGCGCTCAATTCCCCATGCGTTGGACGGTTTTTCTGGATCGGAACGGGCGTGCCCGACGTAGAGTGGCAAGGACGGCGGGTTCATCGCCGCATGACGAAGCACAGGAAGGGTTCTCGATGAAGCGCACCGATTATCGGGTCGTGGGCGGGGCAATGGCCCTCGCGATGGGGTGGGTGGTTTCAACCGGAGTCGGCGCCGAGCCGCTGGTTCCGCCGGCGGTTGCGGTCGATCCGGCGCCGGTGAGCGCGATCGAGGTGGCGATGTTCTCGATGTTGCCCGTCGAGCAGCAGGCGCAGCTGGCCGCTGGGTACGTGCATATGCAGGCCGAGGCGTTCGGGCGCTTCGACGAGCCGTTCGAGGCGACCGATGAGCGGTTCGAGAAAGTCTCGCATGTCATGTCCCGTGAGCGGTTCGAAGCGCTGAGCGACGCCCACCGGCGCGTGCTGCTCCGCATGGCCGAGCGCGAGGAGTACGGCGAGGTCCCGATGGCGGCCTGCTTCGCGCCGGGGACCGACCCCAAGCTCGTCTGGGAGTTCAGCGAGATGCTCTACAACACCGCCAGCCGCTTCCAGCAGACCACGCGCTGGAACAACACCGCGACCGACGGTCCGGGGAGCGGCGGGCAGGGCAACCCGATCACCCTGACCTACTCCTTCGTTCCCGACGGGACCACCCTGAGCGGCTCGAGTTCGACCAGCTCGCTCTTCTCCTGGCTCAACGGGATCTACGGCAGCCCGGCGAACTGGCAGCCCCTCTTCGACCAGGTCTTCGACCGCTGGGAGGAGCTGACCGGTGTGACCTATGTCTACGAGGCCAACGACGACGGCGTCCCGTTCAGCACCTCCGCCAACCCGGGCGTCCTGGGCGTGCGCGGCGACGTGCGGATCGGCGCCGTTCCGATCGACGGCAACTTCAACATCCTCGCCTTCAACGACTTCCCCAACGACGGCGACATGGTCTTCGATTCCGGGGACAACTTCTTCAACTTCACGGGCGGCAACTCGATCCGGCTGCGCAACGTCGCCGCCCACGAGCACGGGCACGGGTTGGGCATGCTCCACGTCTGCCCGCAGAACAACACCAAGCTGATGGAGCCTTCCGCCTCCACCGGCTTCGACGGCCCGCAGCCGGATGACATCCTCAACGGGCAGCGTCACTACGGCGACCCGCTCGAGGTCAACGGCGACTTCAACGAGCTTGGCGAGCCGGGCTTCCCGGGCGTGCTGCTGACGAACCTCTCCATCGATGACAACGCGGACCTGGACTTCTACCAGGTGGACCTCCCCGTGCCCGCGACCCTGTTCGTGAACGTCTCGCCCACGGGCGGGAGCTACCTGTCGGGGACGCAGACGCAGACCTGCAACAACGGAAGCACCTTCAACGCCGACTCCATCCACGACCTCTCGCTCGTGGTGCTTGAGGACAACTTCATTACGGAGGTGGCCTCCTCGGACGTCGCGCCCGCCGGCGGCACGGAGTTCATCAGCGTGGACATCCACACCCCGGGCACGTACTTCATCCGGGTCATGGGTGACGCGACGAACAACATTCAGGGCTACCAGCTCACGGTGTCCAGCATCGACCTGCCCATGGACGGGTGCAACGAGGCCGACCTCGCCGAGCCCTTCGGGACGCTCGACTTCTCGGACGTCGTCGCCTTCCTCGGGGCCTTCGGCTCGATGGGGGCCGACGCGGACCTGGCGGCGCCCTTCGGGACGTGGGACTTCAGCGACGTGGTTGCCTTCCTCGGCGCGTTCGGCGCCGGCTGCCCCTGAGCGAGCACTCGAACTCGAACCTTTGGTGTGCGGGGCCCGGGCCATTCTTGGCTCGGGTCCTTCTCTTTGTGCGGAGCCCGGTCCCCCCGAACGGGCGGGGCGCGATAGACTTTGCGCGTGATCCGGCTGCCTTCCGAACTCGTGGGACGGGTGCGTGAGTCGTACGACGCACGCCGTGTGTGCGTGACCGGGGGCGCCGGGTTCATCGGGGGTCACCTCGTGGACGCTCTGCTCTCGCTGGGCGCGAGCGTCCGAGTCATCGACGACCTCTCCAACTCCACGCTCGAGCACCTCTCGGAGCTGATCGAGCTGGAGCCCAAGCGCCTGCGGTTCGTGCACGGCTCCATCCTCGAGGACCGGGCCTTGCGCGAGGCGGTGGACGGGTGTGACTGCGTCTTCCACCTCGCCGCCCTCGGTTCGGTCCCCCGCTCGATCGAGGAGCCCGAGCGCACGTGGGAGGTCAACGCGACCGGCACGCTCCGGGTGCTGGAGGCGGCGCGATCGTGCGGCGTGGAGCGTGTGATCTACTCCGCGTCGAGTTCGGCGTACGGGGACACCCCGAAGCTGCCCAAGGCCGAGTCCGACGCGACCCAACCCGCCTCGCCCTACGCGGCGTCGAAGCTCGCGGGGGAGGGACTCTGCCGCGCGTGGAGCGAGAGCTACGGGCTGCAGACCATGAGCCTGCGGTACTTCAACATCTTCGGACCGCGACAGCCGGCAGACTCGGCCTACGCGGCCGTCATCGCCGCCTTCATCCGACGCGTCTGCGCCGGGCAGGCCCCGGTGATCTACGGCGACGGGGAGCAGTCGCGGGACTTCACCTACGTCTCGAACGCGGTGGGCGCGAACCTGCTCGCCGGCGCCGCGAAACGCGAGCCCCGGGGCGAGGTGGTGAACATCGGCGCCGGGGATCGGGTCACGATCAACGAGCTGCTCGAGCGCATCGCGGACAAGACAGGGCGGTCCGGTGTCCGGGCCGAGTTCCAGCCGGCGCGCGCCGGGGACGTCCGTCACTCGCAGGCGGACCTCTCCCGGGCGCGGGAGCTGCTCGGCTACCGCCCCTTCGCATCGCTCGCCCAGGGGCTCGAGGAGACGGTCGCCTGGTTCGAGGAGGTCTCGGCGATCTCCGGGGAACACGGGGCGGGCTCTTGATCCGGGACGCGGTGGACACCCTCATCGGGCTGGCGCACCTGGGGGTGATGCTGGCCCGCACCGGCTTTCGGACATCGGGTCGGTACTGGACCTGGCGGACGACCACGGCCTTCGGCGAGACCCCGCCGCGCTCGATGGGCGACCGGCTCGAGGCCCTGCTCGGCTACGCCCGGTGGGCGCACCGCATGCGTCGGCTGGGGCGTTAAACCCGCCCGGGATGGCGAACCCGGAGGGTCACCGGGGACGGTCCTGTGCTACGCTTGGGATCTCCCGGGGGCGTGGGCGCTCTCGGACGCATGGCGCCAGACGGGCTGGAGACAGGCATGAGCGATTCAACAGGCGATCAGGGCGGCGCGTTCGCGAGGGCGTTCCTGCCTGGTCTGGTGCTGGGGCTGGTGATCGGGGGCGTCTGCGGCGCAATCCTGCCGACCCTCCTCGAGGCGCGTCCCAAGATCGAGCACGCCGAGCCGGCCGGCTCGGACCGTCCCCGCGAGCGTGACGGCATGCCTGTGGACGCCGGCGCGGATGAAGCCGCGATCCAGGAGGCCATCGAGGCGGCCAAGCAGCAGGGCGAGGACGCTCTGGAGCAGGCCGGCGAGATCCTGGAAGATGGCGCCGAGGCGGTTGATGACGCCGTTGACGGCATCACCCCCCCGACCGACGACTGATGGACCCGAACGTCGCAGGACGCCAGGCTCGGGTGGTGGCGCAGCACGCGCGGACCTCCGCGTTGCTGGGGGTGGACTTTGTGCCGGTCTACACCGCCGGGAGTCCGCAGGCCGCGGCGGTCGCGGATCTGGCGCCCGACGAGCCGGTGCGGGTTGAGGCGCCCGAGCCGGAGGGCGTGGCGACGCCGCCCCCGACCTCCGTGTCCGCCCCTCCGCCCCCGCCCTCGCCGGGCGTGGAAGAGGTCCGCGTCTCAGACAAGTCCCCGGAGACGCCGGAGGAGGCGCAGGCCCAGCTCGACCTGCTACGCGAGCGGTACGAGCGGGACGCGCCCCACCAACACTTCGTCACGGACCACACCAACATCGTCTTCGGCGAGGGGGATCCCCGGGCGCGACTGATGTTCGTGGGCGAAGCGCCCGGCGCCGACGAGGACCGGACAGGGCGTCCGTTCGTCGGGCGGGCGGGGCAGCTGCTCGAGAAGATGATCGTGGCGATGGGGCTCAGCCGGGAGCGGGTCTACATCTGCAACGTGCTCAAGACCAGGCCGCCCAACAACCAGACGCCGACGATCGAGGAAGCGCGCCGGTGCGCCCCGTACCTGCGCGAGCAGATCCGGATCGTGTCGCCGGAGGTGATCGTGACGCTGGGGCTCCCCGCGTCACGTCTGCTGCTCGAGACGAGCGAGTCGATGCGGGCGATGCGCGGGCGTTGGCGGGAGTTCCCCCCGCGGGGTGAGTTCGAGACGGCGGCGGACGACGGATCGACACGGATCCCGGTGATGCCGACCTATCACCCGGCGTTCCTGCTCCGGTCGTACACGCCCGAGAACCGGGCGAAGGTCTGGGCGGATCTCCGTCTCGTGATGGAGCGTCTGGGGCTGCCGGGCGCTTCCGGATAATGCGTCGCGTCGCATGCGGAGAACTTTTTTTGCGGGCCTGAAACCGGCGTTCGCGACGGGCGTATCCAATGGTGTACGACGGTAATCGTGCCCTCTGAGGTCACGCGACCGACGGACGCAACCCCTGACCCCCACGAGACTCGGCGCTCGGCCTGTGGCTGAGTGCCGGGTTTGTTTTTGCGGACCTTCGCGGGTCTTGCCTCGGGCCCGTGACCGGCTCAGGGCGCCTCGCCGGGTTGCTCGGTCTTGATCCCGAAGTTGAGCGCGGTGTCGGGCGGGAGGGGGATGGGGTCCTCGAGCCAGTAGGCCCGGGCGTTCATGTCCGTGACGAGGGTGAACTCGATCTTGTCCCCGACGCTCAGGCCCTCGAGCGCCCCCGTGTCCTTGACCGGGAAGGGCATGGTCATGGCCTTCATCCCCGGCACGCCGTCCGAGTTCGTGTGGATCTTCCCGTCCCAGCCGACGAAGTCGGGGATGTGCTCGTGGCGCACCTGGAGTTCCGCCATCGGGTTCGAGGCGTCGGGCAGCATCGCGATCTGACCCCGCACGCGGTACGTGCGCAGGTCCGCGCTCTCTGTCTCGGACACCTCGGTGGGGGCGGCCTCCTCCGAGGCGGGGCGCTGGTCGCACCCGCCCAGGAGCAGAAGGGGCGCAACAAGAAAGCACGCGGCCAGGGGGGCGCGTGCACGGTGGATTGAGCCTTGCATGAGATGCCTCCGTCGATGACGGAAGCGTAGGGGTCAGGCCTTCTCGACGCTGACGAACTGGCCGACGGACTGCAGGTCCGGGGCGATGTCGAAGGTGAAGGGCATCTCCCAGGAGGCGCCGGACTGCACCTTGGCGATCTTGGAACACCGCTCGCGTGAGTACCAGGTGCGGTTGCCCCGGATGTAGGTGTTCATGCGCTGGCGGCGGAGCCGCTGGGCGCGGGCGAGGGCGCGCTTGATGTTGGGGTCACGACGCATCAGGCGGACGATGGTGTCCGTCGCGTCCTGAGCGCGGGGCTCGCCCGTGATGGTGCACTTGATGGTCTGCCCGGCCTTGATGCCATCGAGCATGGCGCGTCCTTCCGTCTGGGTCATGCGTCCCGAATCTCGCGTCGCCTCCCAGGCGCCCGCCCGGAGGGGCGGTGAGAGATTCGGGCCGAAAGTGTAGGCGTGCCGTCCTCGCCGTCCAGCCGGCGCCCCCTAGCATCAGTTCGATCCAGGGAGACGCCGATGACCGACCAGAACCCGCCCACACCCCCCGCCTTCAATCCTGACGCGGCCCATCACGTGCGTCCCCGCCTGCGGAAGGTCCGGACCTTCCCCATGCCCATCAAGGGGCCGGACGGGCAGCAGCAGGTGGTCCTCGGCCTGGCCGACGCGCAGCAGATCTCGGGCAAGGTCGTCGCGACCCACCCGGCGGTGCAGCACCTGCTCCCCCTGATGGACGGGTCCCGGTCGGTGGACCAGATCGTGGGGGAGGTGGGGCGGGGGCTGACGATCGAGGCGATGCAGTCCCTGGTGGCCCAGCTCGACGATGCCGCCCTGATCCAGGGGCCGCGTTTCGAGGCCCTTGAGTCGCAGATGCGGGCGGACTTTGACGCCAGCGACACCCTCCCCCCGGCGACGACCGCCCAGTTCGCCGACGCCCTGGTCATCCAGAAGATGGGGCAGGAGGTCACGGACGAGCAGAAGGCCGAGCACGGCCCCGTCCTGCTCCGCGAGGTCTTCGACCAGTGGATGGACAAGGCCCTCGAGAACGCGGACAACCCGACCTTCGATGAGCTTCCCGTCGCGATCGTCGCCCCGGGCAACGAGTACGCCCGGGCCTGGATCAACTACGCGGCGGTCTGGGGTCGCCTGCGGGTCGCCGATCGCCCGGATCGGGTGATCGTGCTGGGCGCCAACCACTTCGGGTCCTCGACGGGGGTCTGCGGGTGTGACAAGGCCTTCGAGTCGCCCCTGGGGGTCTGCCCCCTGGATACGGCATTCAAGTCCGCGCTGGATGAGAAACTGGGCAAGGAGAACGCGGAGAAGCTCTACGCGAACCGGTTCGACCACGAGCGGGAGCACTCCATCGAGCTGCAGATCCCCTGGATCCAGCATGTGCTCGGCGCGGACGAGAGCGGCGCGTTCATCCCCGTCTACGGGGCTCTGGTGCATGATCCGGCCCTGAACGCGGGGGCGTCGTACGACGGCCAAGGTCTTGGTCTGGATGACTTTGTGAACGCGATGCGGGAGGCGATCGGCGCGGTCGGGGGGCGGACGCTGATCGTCGCGTCGGCGGATCTCTCGCACGTTGGTCCCGCGTTCGGGGACCCCCAGGCCCTGTCCGGGGAGACCCCGGAGGCGGCCGAGGCGCGCAACAACGTCGCCAAGCAGGATCAGGAGCTGATCAAGATGCTCATCGAGGGCAAGGCGGACGACCTGGTCAGCTCCATCGCCTGGCAGCAGAACCCGACGCGATGGTCCTCGACGGGGGCGTTGGTGGCGGCGGCGAAGGCCTCCGGCGCGACCCGCGGGCAGATCCTGAACTACGCCGCGTCGATGGACCAGCAGGGCTCGGCGATGCTGACCAACGCCGCGGCGGCGATGTTCGCCTGAGGCGACGCGCCTCGGTCACGCTCTGTCACGGCTCTGTCACGGGTCCCGAACCGGACCGGAACACGCTCCGGAACGGACCGTAGATTGTCGGCGGGTGGAGGTCCGGTGGCCCGGCGCCGGAAGGGGCCTTCCACGCCCGGGCGGTCGGCGTGTACCATCCGCCCCCCTTCCGGGGCCCCCCGCGGGGCGCCGCAACGTGAGGTCAGACCATGTCATCATCGAACATCTGCTGGGGCATCGAGATCGGGTACGGGGCCATCAAGGCGCTCAAGCTCCAGGCCGACGGGAACGAGCTGACCGTGCTGGACTTCGCGGTGATCCCGCACCCGAAGGTGCTCTCCACGCCGGAGATCGACAAGGACGACGCCCTGCGGGTGACGCTGGGCACGCTCGCGTCCCGGTATGACCTCACGGGCGCAACGATCGCGATCTCGATCCCGGGCCACCAGTCGTTCGCCCGGTTCGCCAAGCTCCCGCCGGTCGAGCCGAAGAAGGTGCCCGACATCGTCAAGTTCGAGGCGGTGCAGCAGATCCCGTTCCCGCTCGAGGAGGTCGAGTGGGACTACCAGACCTTCGCGAGCGAGGACAGCCCCGAGGTCGAGGTCGGGATCTTCGCCGTCACGACCAAGCGCATCAACGACCTGCTCACGATGCTGGGCGACGTGGGGGTGACGCCGGATCTGGCGACGCTCTCGCCGATCGCGGCGTACAACGCGCTGGCGTACGACCTGCAGTTCACGGAGAAGACGCCGGGCACGATCCTGCTCGACATCGGGTCGGTCGCCACCGACCTGATCATCGCCGACGCCGGGCGTGTCTGGGTTCGGACGTTCCCCATCGGCGGGCACCAGTTCACCGAGGCGCTCGTGAACACCTTCAAGCTCAGCTACTCCAAGGCGGAGAAGCTCAAGAAGGAGGCCGAGCAGACCAAGCACGCGCGTCACGTCTTCCAGGCGATGCGTCCGGTCTTCGGCGACCTGGTTCAGGAAGTGCAGCGTTCGATCGGGTACTACCAGTCGATCCACCCGGAGGCGGAACTCGAGCGTCTGATCGGTCTGGGCTCGACCTTCAAGCTCCCCGGGCTTCGCAAGTATCTGAAGCAGCAGTTGCAGCTCGACGTCTACCGCATGGAGCAGTTCAAGCGGCTGAGCGTGGACGGCCCGCAGGCGGGCGAGTTCCAGAGTTCGAGCCTGAACATGGCGACGGCGTACGGGCTCGCGGCCCAGGCCCTCGACAAGGGCACCCTGCAGGCAAACCTCATGCCCGTCTCGGTGGTCCGCGAGGCGATGTGGAAGCGGAAGACCCCCTGGTTCGCGGCGGCGGCGGGGCTCGCGGCGGCGGCGGCCGGGTCGATGTTCATCCGTCCCCTCATGGACAACACCGCCCTGACCGGCGCGGAGACGCCCCCGGTCATCGGGCAGGTCGTCCGCGACGCCGGGCGTGAGGCGCAGCGTGCC
Source organism: Phycisphaerales bacterium JB059 (assembly GCA_044439985.1). GTDB lineage: Bacteria > Planctomycetota > Phycisphaerae > Phycisphaerales > UBA1924 > JAJRXR01. Next base: position 8,621 of record JBITAG010000310.1, read on the forward strand.
GAGGAGGCCGGGGTCACCGGCTCGGGCGAGGCGGACCTCCGGGCCGACAAGATCGTCAAGCTCTTCGAGGGTCGCGAGGTCTACGCCCGCGTGCTCAACGACGCGAGCCTGATGGTGGCCGAGTCCAACCGCATCGCCGCCGAGAATCCCCAGATCGAAACGCCCGAGGGGGAGCCCGCCTTCACCCTCGTCAATCTCGACGCTTCCTTTGTCTCGGACGACACCGCGGTCACCTCCGCGGCGGGGTACGACCCGGGGGCGTACGGGGAGTTCGGGGGCGAGGGCGCGTACTCGCGCGGCGGGGGTGGCGGCTACGGTCGCGTTGCGCCGACCCCGTCCCGCCAGCCCCAGGCCCAGGCCAAGGACGACCCGCTCGACCAGATCAAGGACAAGCGTCGCATCCGGGTGCAGATGGAGCTGGAGACCGGCTCCGAGAACATCTACATCATGGATGACACGATCATGGCGTGGCTCAACGACCACATCGGCGAGCGTGAGGGCGCCCCGTACACCATCTTCATCGGCGACCAGCCGTGGGTGCAGGGGGCGTCCATCGCCGCGGTCACGCCGCAGGGCGGGCCGACCACCCGGCCCACACGCGGGGGGGGCGTGCGACCGCCCCGCGGCGGTCCGGGGCAGGTTTTCGGTGGCGAGAGCGGCGCGGCGCCGGCGTACAACCCGCGCGGCGGTGGCACGGGCGCCACACGGGTTCCCGAACTCTCTCAGCTGGCGCCCATCGATCCCCCATCCGTTCAGGAGCCCAGCGGCGAGCGGCAGCGGTATGTCGTGACCTGGTTCGCGGTTCTTGATCCCATCGAGCAGACGCAGGAGGACGACTCGTGAAAGGTGTAATCGCTTGGATCAAGTCGCGACTGCTGGTCGTTGTCTGCTGCGTGCTGATCCTCATCCTGCTCCCGGCGGGATACATCGTCAGCGGCATGCTCAACAAGGGCATCCAGAAACGCGCCGAGGACAGCTTCAAGACAGAGCAGCGTCGGCTGCGAGGCAGCTCCAGCGTCACCTACACCCTGCCGGCCATCTTTGAGGGTGAGGAATCCATCTCGGACACGCGAGCCCCCAACGCTCGCGTGACGGCCTTCTACGAGCGGGCCCGCGAGGAGCGGACTCGCCAGGTGGGTGAGGTGGTCGAGGCCGCCAGCGCCTTCAACCGGAAGGGGCGTGTCCCGCTGGTCGAGGGGCTGCTCCCCGCCCCAGCCGACGAACGCGATCGTCGCCTGGCGGTTGAGATGGCCCGGATGATCTCGGGCGAGGAGGTCGGGGACGGACGGCTCCCGCTGATGCGGGCCATGCTCCGGGACATCGGCGCCAAGAGCGCCATCCCCGCCGAGGATCTCGCCTCCAGCCTCTTCGATTACCAGCAGCAGCAAGAGCAGGAGATGCGCGGCGCGTCCCCCAACGGTCGCCTGAGCCAGGAGCAGGAAGAGAAGCTCGCCGAGGAGCTGCGCCGGCGCCGGCTGAGCGCGTACGCCTCGCACGCCAACGGGCTCTCGCTCTACGCCACGCCGGACGCTTTCCGGGTCAGCCCGGCGCCCGGTCAGGGATTCATCCCGCTCGAGCCCGACCCGCGCCAGCGCGGGTACACCGAGGACGACGCCTTCCGCTGGCAGTTCGACCTGTGGGTCTTTGAGGATGTGATCCGGGCCATCGACGAGGCGAACGGGGAGGGCGGCGGCGTCGCCGACTCGGTCGTCAAGCGGGTCGAGGCGGTCCACCTCTTCCCCTACGAGCCCAACACGCAGGACGGAACGATTCTGGGCGCTCCCAGCACACACACCGAGCGCAAGACCGAGAAGGCCAACCAGGTCTACGACGTGCGCCACGGCGAGATGATCGCGGTCGTCTCCGCCGAACGCCTCCCCGCGTTCATCGACGCGATGGGGCGGGCCAACTTCATGACGGTGACGGGGGTTCGCGTCTCGAGCGTGGACACCTGGGCGGACCTCCAGCAGGGGTACTACTACGGCCCGGAGGCGGTCGTCCGGGTGAACCTCACCTTCGAGAGCGTGTACCTGCGCGATTGGCTCGCCCAGTACATGCCCGAGTCCGTGCGCACCGCGCTGGGGGTCACGCTCCCCGGCGATGACCAGAACACCGAAGCCGACGACTAAGCACCCGCGAGACGCAGGGGACGACAGATGAAGCTCAAGGGCATCAACCCGATCGAACGGAACATCGAGAAGATCGTGCTCGGTGTGGTCTTCGTCGCGCTGCTCGGCGCGCTCGCCATGCAGTTTCTGGTGCAGCCCAACCGGGTCCAGGTGGACGGCAACCGGACCATCCCGCCGCAGGACATCTACCTTGCCCTGGCCGACGAGGCCGAGGCCCTGCGCGGCAAGATCGACGACTCGAACCCCGAGCTGCCCTCGGTTCCCGAGACGGACCTCCAGGAGCGGTTTGTCGCGGGGCGTCGCGCGAACGCGAGCGGCGTGGACCGGCTGGCGCTTGTGACCGCGCCGGGCGTGGACGTGCTCAGCGATGTGGACGTGGACCCGGGCAGCGCGGTCGCCACGGGCGGCGCGGTGGTGACCCCTCGGGCCCCGGCCCCGGTCAACCCCGTCGCCTACGCGCAGTGGGGCGTGATCGACCCCTTCACCCTCGCCCAGCACTCGGAGCTGTCGTCGTTTGTTCCCTCGGGCCAGCCCTACGACCTGGCGAGCGTCTCGGTCGAGGCGGTCTTCTCCGGGACCGAGCTGGGGGAGATGCTCGCCTCCGGGAACGAGACGCTGCGTCCGATCCCCGGCGCGTGGCGCCGGAACGTGGAACTTGTGGGCATCGAGATCGAGCGTCAGCGCCGCCTGGACGACGGGACGTGGGGCGAGTCCGAGCCGGCCACCCCGCCCCCGGGCGCCTTCAACGCCCTCGGGGACGTGAATCTGGAGAGCGCCGACCTGAGCGACGTGCTCGACGCCGCGTCGAGCGCCGCTCGCAACCGCCAGGCGGTGGTGCAGCCCCGTCCGACCGGTGTGATCGCCGGCCCGGTCTGGGACCGCCCGACGCGAGCCATGGAGATCGCCGCCCAGCTCTCCGAACCCAACAGCCTGCCCCGACTCCGGCTGGACCTGGCCCGGGCCGAGCAGGCCCTCCGGGAGCTTGAGGACCGACAGGCGGCCCAGTCCGATCGTCAGCGGCCCACCGGTCGGACCGGTTCCGGCGGGGGCGAAGGGGGACGCCTGGGCGAGGCGGGGGCCGGGCGTCCGAGCGCCAGCCGTCCGAGTCAGCAGCGTCCGACGGGGCTGGAAGGGCGCATCCGGGAGACACAGGACAACATCCGGGAGCTGCAGGGACGGATCGCCGAGGCGGAGCGCGAGCTGGAGGACGCCCGCGACGCGGAGCAGAACGCCCTGGACCTGCCGCTGTTTGAGTTGAGCGAGATCCGGATCTGGGGCCACGACATCGGCGTCACGCCGGGCGAGGCGTACCGGTACCGGATCCGGGCGGTGATCAACAACCCCCTCTACCGGAAGGGCGCCCAGCTCGACCCGGACGATGACGCCCAGCAGTCCCTGGCTCGCGAGCCGCTGGTTCACGGGGCGTGGTCGGACTGGACCGAGCCGGTGATGGTCGGGGCCCGGACGCAGTATTTCGTGACCAACGCCTCGAGCGACAGCCGCCTCGGGCGGAGCGGGTCGCAGGCCACGTTCGATGTGTACCACATGTTCTACGGGCACTACCGCTCGGATCGGGCGCTCCTTGAGCCGGGGGACGCGGTCCATGTCCGTGTCGGCGTGCCGCAGGGCTTCGTGACCTTCGACGAGGAGGGCCTGAGCGAGGAGGACATGCGCAAGTACATCACGAGCCAGGCGGCGTACGGCGAGGAGCTGCCCGAGGGGATCGAGTGGACCCCCACGGAGCTGGATGTGAGCGTGCCGGCCTACCTGCTGGACGTGAGCGAGCTGCCCCTGACCCGGGAGGGCGCCCTGGGCAAGCAGGAGGTCATCCGCCAGGTGGTGATCCGGACGCCCGACGGGCGTCTGGAGGTGCGACGTCCGTCGGAGGAGGTCGCCCAGGCGGGGTACGAGGCGGCCCGGGCCTCGGCGACGGGCGGGCAGGTGATGGACCTGCGTCTGCCGGAGGCGACCGGGGTGGCCCGGAGGGCGATCGGGCCCGGGCCTCGCCCGATCTTCGGCGGCGAGGGCGGCGAGGGTGGGCGCGTGCGTGAGGGGCCCTGAGGCCTCGGACGGGCCCCAGAGGGGGCGGGTTCGGCGGGAAGTGCGCGGCGACCTGAAGAACCGCATCGAATTGTCAAAGTGATTGCTTGACGACGCGGGGGGTGAGCCTACGATCCCCTCGCCTCTAAACGGGGCGACGGGCTGGACGCAGGGGACCCTGCCAAGGCCCAGCCACCTTGACAACCGGATCATGACGAACGACGCCCCCGGGCTGGTCGGCACAAGGTCTTTGTGCGGGCCGCGAAGGTCTGGGGGTGGAATACGACGAGAAAATCTGCAGCGTCAGAGGTTGGCGCCCGGAAGCCGTTTCATTGCTTAGGAAACGGGGAGCCGGGTCGCTCGTCCCGCCAGGGAACGTTACTCCTGGAAGGGCGGGCGTAAGAGAGCATGTGTTGGAGGTCATTGCGACGTCCGGCAGGTGTGATTGAGCCACCAAGGGCATATGGTGGATGACTTGGCGTCAAGAGGCGATGAAGGACGTTGGAACCTGCGAAAAGCCACAGGGAGCCGGTAACCAGGCTGTGATCTGTGGGTGTCCGAATGGGGAAACCCGGCCCGTTAGGGTCATCACGTACTGAATGCATAGGTGCGTGAGGCGAACCCAGGGAACTGAAACATCTCAGTACCTGGAGGAAAGGAAAGCAACAGCGACTCCGTCAGTAGCGGCGAGCGAAAGCGGATAGACGTGAACCCGTTGAACAGGCTGGAATGCCTGGCCACAGAAGGTGAAAGCCCTGTAGTCGGATGTAGCGTCATAGCCCTCGAGTAGGCTCGGGCTCGTGGAACCCGGGTTGAACATGGGAGGTCCACCTTCCAAGGCTAAGTACTCCTTGACGACCGATAGCGAATCAGTAAGGCGACTGAACGTTGAAAAGTTCCACGATGAGGGGATTGAAAGAGTACCTGAAACCATGTGCCTACAAGCGGTCGGAGCCCCTCGGGGTGACGGCGTGCTTTTTGCATAATGAGCCTGCGAGTTAGCCTCAGCGGCGAGCCTAAGGACTACCAGTCCGGAGGCGTAGGGAAACCGAGTCTGAACAGGGCGTTCAGTCGGTGGGGCTAGACACGAAACCCGTGTGATCTACCCATGGCCAGGGTGAAGGAGGGGTAAGACCTTCTGGAGGCCCGAACCCGTTATCGTTGAAAAGATATGGGATGAGCTGTGGGGAGGAGTCAACGTCTTATCAAACCGGGAGATAGCTTGTTCTCGCCGAAATAACTTTAGGGTTAGCGTCAAGTAGCAACCGACGGGGGTAGAGCGACTGGATCGGTGGTGGGCCCTACCCGGGTACCCCATCGAACCAAACTCCGAATACCGTCGGCCAAGGCTTGGCAGATAGACCGCGAGTGATAATATCCGTGGTCAAAAGGAGAAGAATCCAGACCGCCGGCTAAGGTCCCAGAGCCTTGCTTAGTTCTTAAGGAAGTCAGATTGCCGTGACAACCAGCATGTTGGCTTAGAAGCAGCCATCATTTAAAGAGTGCGTAATAGCTCACTGGTCGAGGAATCTGGCGCCGATAATGATCGGGAATAAGCAAGGCGCCGAAGCCGCGGACTCCGCAAGGAGTGGTAGGCGAGCGTTCCACGAGCGGCGAAGCCGAGACGGAAGTCGAGGTGGAGCTCGTGGAAGTGCATATGCAGGCTTGAGTAACGATAAACAAGGTGAGAATCCTTGTCGCCGAAAGCCCAAGGTTTCCTGGGGAAGGTACATCCGCCCAGGGTAAGTCGGGACCTAAGGCGAGGCCGAAAGGCGTAGTCGATGGACAGCAGGTTAATATTCCTGCACCTCCGTGGCGATCAAAGCACAGTGCGGATTTCCAAGCTCTTCAGGACTGTTAGACGTCCAGGCCTTCGGGCCGTTGAAGGGGGAGGAAGTTCCCAGAAAAGCTGTGTGGGCAAAGCGGGGCCCGTACCAAAACTGACACAGGTGGGCGAGGCGAATAGCCTCAGGCGCTCGAGAGAACGGTTGCGAAGGAACTAGGCAAAATCACCCCGTACGTTCGCAAGAAGGGGGCCCTTCGGGGCGCAGAGAAGAGGCTCTGGGAACTGTTTATCAAAAACACAGCACTGTGCCAACTCGCAAGAGGATGTATACAGTGTGACGCCTGCCCAATGCCGGAATGTCACGGAACCGGGTTAGCTTCGGCGAAGCTCGGAACCCAAGCACCGGTCAATGGCGGCCGTAACTATGACGGTCCTAAGGTAGCGAAGTTCCTTGTCGGGTAAGTTCCGACGCGCATGAATGGCGTAATCACCGGAGCACTGTCTCCGCAACCGACTCGGTGAAATAGTAGTGGCGGTGAAGATGCCGCCTACCCGCAGCAAGACGGAAAGACCCCGTGGACCTTTACTGCAGGCTTCTATTGGTCACGAGCATAAGATGCGTAGGATAGGTGGGAGGCTTTGAAGCGAGCGTTTTGGCGTTCGTGGAGCCATTGGTGAAATACCACCCTTCTTGAGTTTGTGGCCTAACCCCGATTCCCTTGAACCAGGGCGGGGGACAGTTGGTGCTGGGTAGTTTGACTGGGGCGGTCTCCTCCTAAAGAGTAACGGAGGAGCGCAAAGGTCGGCTCAGCGCGGATGGAAACCGCGTTTTAGAGTGTAAGAGCACAAGCCGGCTTTACTGCGAGACCGACGGGTCGAGCAGTCTCGAAAGAGGGCTCTAGTGATCCTGCGCTTCCGTGTGGAAGGGGCGTAGCTCATCGGATAAAAGGTACCCCGGGGATAACAGGCTTATCGCACCCGAGCGTCCATAGCGGCGGTGCGGTTTGGCACCTCGATGTCGGCTCATCACATCCTGGGGCTGAAGGCGGTCCCAAGGGTTCGGCTGTTCGCCGATTAAAGTGGTACGCGAGCTGGGTTCAGACCGGCGTGAGCCAGGTCGGTCCCTATCTGTTGTGGGCGTTCCAAGCTTGAGAGGAGTCAACCTTAGTACGAGAGGATTGGGTTGGACCAACCCCTGGTGATCCTGTTGCATCGCTAGATGCACAGCAGGGTAGCTACGTTGGGCAGGGATAACCGCTGAAAGCATCTAAGCGGGAAGCCCCCCTCAAGATGAGGCTTGGTGGCCTTGTGCGTGAGACCCCCGGAAGACCACCGGGTTGATAGGCCGCATGTGTAAGGGTTGAGATGCCCTCAGCAAAGCGGTACTAACGGTCGAAGGCTTGATCACTCCTGCCAGCCGCCGCGATGTTCCAACATCGCGCTGGCGCTGCAGGCTTTGCGGGTTCGCCCGCTGGTTCTCCGCTCCCGCCATCGCGGGATCGGGGACAAACTCGTCGTAGTCGTTCGTCGGTCCGAGTCAATGGACCGATGGGCGCCGTGAGAGCGGCGCGCATCGTTTGTCGGTGACCATAGGCGTGGGGACACACCTGTTCCCATCCCGAACACAGCAGTGAAGCCCAAGCCGCCGATGATACTGCCAAGCGGGAAAGTAGGTCATCGCCGACGTTTGGGCTCCCCGAGGGACAACCTCTGGGAGCCCTTTTCATTTTTCAACCCAGCCCTCCGCCTCCCGGGGGCGAAACGCCTCCCGCCCCTTGTCCCCCCGTTCCCCTCCTGCTACACATGGAAGAGGCGGATGGGAGAGCGACGCTCCGGTCTGGCGGACCGGCGGAAGCGTTGGAATGGAAACACGGAACAATATCGGAGACGCAGTATGCGCGCGCGCACATGGATGGCCTTGATCGGTGTTCTGTTGTCCTCGAACGTCAACACGCAGGCCCACGCGATGGGTGTGCTCGCGGAGCCCCCCGCGCCCACGGACTCGAGCCCGATCGTTTATCGCGGACGCCTGGCGTATCTCGACCTGCCGGTGACCACCACGGCGGATGTCCGGTTCCGCTTCTTTGAGAGCCGTTCGGGGGGCGAGCCGATCGGGGAGGGCATCGAGCTGGAGCAGGTTGATCTGGACGACGGGTGGTTCGACGCCGTGCTCGATTTCGGGCTCGGACGCACCGAGGGCTGGCTCGAGGTTTCGGTGCGTTCGCCCGCGGGGGTGGGGGAGTACGTCACGCTGGAGCCCCGCCAGCGGGTGAGCGGGCCGGCGCTCGTGGACGGGACCGGGGCGTCGGAGGTCGGGCGTCCGGGTGAAGCGCCGACGCCGGATGAATCACCGCGTGGCGCCGGATGGACGATGTCTGGTTCGAACATCTACTTCACCGGCGGGAACGTGGGTGTCGGGACCGCGGCGCCGAACGCTCCGCTTCACGTGGTCGGCGCCGGGGATCGGGTGATGCGCGTCATCAACACGCCGTCCAACGGATCGGGGTGGGGGCTCTTCGCCGAGGCGAACGGGAACGCTTCACGCGCGATCTTCGGGCGGGCGAACCGGACCGTGGGCCAGAACTACGGCGTCTTCGGACAGTCGCTCAGCAGCCGGGGCACGGGCGTCTTCGGGCAGGCCAACTCGACATTCGGGATCACTTACGGCGTGACCGGGGTCTCGCGGGCCGCATCGGGCACGGGCGTGCGCGGGCTCGCGACGAACACCGCGGGCTCCAACGTGGGGGTGTACGGCGAAACCAAGAGCACGACGGGGCTCGCGGGTCAGTTCGTCGGGGGGACGGGTGTCACGATTGACAAGGGAACCACCGGTTCATTCGACCCGGCCCTGCGCATCGACGGTGGGCAGATCTACCTGTTCGAGGAGAGCGGTGGGGCGAACTTCGCCAACATCGGGTACATCGATGGGGGCGCGGGGGACCAGCTGGTGCTGACCGCTGATGGGAACATCAACATCACTCCCATCGGGGGCGGGGTCGGAATCGGACGGAGGGCGACCGCCAACGAACTCGAGGTGGAGGGGACCGCCTCGAAGACTTCGGCGGGGACGTGGCTGTCGAACTCCGACGCCCGGATCAAGACCAACGTACAGACGTTGGAGGATGCGCTCGATACGCTGGATCGGATTCGGCTGGTCAGCTTCGAGTACGAAGAACGGTACCTGGCGGGGCACCCCCAGATTGAGCGGCGGCGGTACCTGAACGTCATCGCGCAGGAGTTCGCGGAGGTCTTCCCCGAGCATGTGAGGGGCTCGGGCGAGTACCTGCCGGACGGGTCGGAGATCCTCCAGGTCGACACGTACCCCCTGACGATCTACTCCGCTGCGGCGATCCAGGAGCTGCGGGGTGTGGTCCGCGAGCAGGAGTCGCGGATCAAGGACCTTGAGTCGCGGCTCCTGCTCCTGGAGCGGCTGCTTCTCGAGGAGTGATCCGGCAAGCGCCTAGAGCTGGCTCGCGATCAGGTCAGCGACGTTGACCGCGTCGAAGACGCAGTTCTCAACCGCAGGCAGCGCCCAGTTGTCCTGATTCACGAAGTGGACCCGACCCTCGAACGGTCGGAGCAGTTCGCCGGGCTTGCCCGAGGCGATGAACCCAGGCTCGGCCAGGGGCAGGGCGTGCCCCCAGCGCGTCAGGCGCACTTCCTCGACGGCGCTCTCGTCGAGCCCAAGCGTCGGGAGGACCTCACGCAGCTGCGCGGCGATGGCGCCCGCGAACCGCTCGTACGGGTCGTGGAGCACCAGCTCGAATCGTCCCGTCGGGTAAGAGAGGGGCCAGTAGAAGGTCAACACGTTGCGTTCACCCGGATCCGCGGGGAGGTGGCTGGGGGTGAACGAGCCGTCGAGCATGTCGGTGGCGTGGAAGTACTGCTCCGCCTCCGCGATGTTCGTGGGGAAGTTGCCGTCGCGGAGCAGGAAGATGTCGTAGAAGTCCGGCGGAATCTCGGTGTTGAGCAGCACGTTGACCATCGCGTACGCCCGGTATTCCAGGCCCATCGCGTCGTGCTTCACCGGGTCGAGCGCCTGCAGATCGTGGAGCATGTGGCGCACGATGTGCTTCGAGTTGGCCATCACGACGTGCTCGGCGAGCATCACCCGGTACCGACCGTCGCGGTCCTGGTAGGTGATGCGGACGTCTCCGGACCGGTCCATCCGCACGTCCACCACCTTGCACCCCGCGCGGAGGTGCGAGGGGCGGCAGCCCGGCGCCGTCCCCGCGTCGAGCGTCGCCAGCTCCTCCCACAGACGATCCGCCATGTAGGCGTTTCCTCCGGGGAAGACCCAACGCCCGAACTCCTCGGCGGCGAGGAAGTTCCAACCGCTCGCGGCGCTGATCTCCTCCCAGCCGGCGCCGAACGAGGAGTAGCAGTACGCCTGGATCGCGCTGACGAGCAGC
>JBITAG010000311.1:0-3049 GCA_044439985.1 Phycisphaerales bacterium JB059
AGGGCGCCCGCGAGCCGGTCGCGCAGCTCTCCGAGACGCGCCCGCTCTTCGGGCCGGTCGAGGAAGTCGATCGCCTCGCGCGCGGCGACCCCGGCGCCGAGGACGCCCGGTACGGTCTCCGTGCCCGCGCGTCGCCCCAACTCCGGGGCGCCGTGCAGCACGGGAGGGAGCGTGATCCCACGCCGGGCGTAGAGGGCGCCGACCCCTTTGGGCCCGTGAAACTTGTGGGCGCTGAACGTGAGCAGGTCGATCTCGGGCGCCTCGGGGGAGGCCAGGTCCACGGGCAGCTTGCCGACGCGCTGCACCGCGTCGGTGTGGAAGAGGACGCCCCGCTCGCGGCAGACCCGGGCGACGCGTTCGATCGGCTGGATCATCCCGGTCTCGTTGTTGACCCACTACACGCTCACGAGGGCGACGTCGTCGTCGAGGAGGCGTTCGAGGGGGTCCAGGTCCACGCGTCCCTTGCGCGTCGCGGGCAGGCGCCGGACCTCGCCGCCCCGCGACTCGAGCGCGAGCGCCAGGTCCCGGATCGCCGCGTGCTCCAGGGCGCTGATGACCAGCGACCGTCTCCCGGTGAGGGCGAGGGCCCCCCGGATGGCCAGGTCGATCGACTCGGTCCCCGAGGCCGTCAGGGTGAGCTGTCGGGGAGGGGCGCCGATGAGGCGGGCCAGGTCCTGGCGGGCCAGCTCGAGGGCGGCGCGGGCGCCCTGCCCGGCGCGGTGGAGGCTCGAGGGGTTGTGCCAGGCGACCTCGAGGGCGCGGACCACGCCCCGGATCACCCCGGGGGTGGGCTTGGTGGTGGCGTTGGCGTCCAGATCGATCACGGGGGAGTCTATTGAGCCGGGGGTCGTGTATCGTCCGGGCGTGGGCGTTGAGGCACATCCCGAGATCCGCGCCAGTGCGTTGGGCAAGTCGTTCGGCGATCACGTCGTGCTCGAGTCGGTCGATCTGGAGATCGCCCGCGGCGAGATCGTCGCGATCGTGGGGATGAGCGGGTCGGGCAAGACGGTGCTGCTGGACCTGCTCACGGGGCTGCTCAAGCCGACCTCGGGGCGGGTGTTCATCGCCGACCACGCGCTCGAGGGGGCGCCCCTGGTCGAACTCAACGAGCTGGAGGAGGAGGACCTCGACGCGCTCCGGATGCACTGGGCGATCGTCTTCCAGCACAACGCCCTCTTCAGCGGGACGGTCCGCGAGAACTGCTCGCTCTGGCTCCGGGAGAACGCGCGACTCCCCCAGAAGCAGATCGACGAGCGCGTGCGCTGGGCGCTCAAGTCCGCGGCACTGGACGTGGACTCGGTGATCGACAAGAAGCGTGACGAGCTTTCCGGGGGGATGGCCAAGCGGGTGGCGGTGGCGCGGGCGATCGCGATGGACCCGGCGATCATCTTCTACGACGAGCCGACGACGGGGCTCGACCCGATCGTCGCCGGGGAGATCCACGAGCTGATCTGGGACACGCACCGCCTGCCCCGGGCCGACGGGGTGCAGCGGACAAGCGTGATCGTGACGCACGACAAGGAGCTGCTGCGCCGGCTGCGCCCGCGGATCGTGATGCTGCACCGGGGGGGGGGTCTGCTACGACGGGCCGTACGACGGCTTCGGGCAGGACGGGTGCGCGATCGCGGAGGAGTACCTGCGGGCGATGCCGGTGCTGCAGGCGCGGGCGCCGGTGTAGGTCAGGCCTCGTCGGGCCTGGGCGCCGCGTCGCGTCCGACCAGGACGCGGGCCAGCACGTCCTGGACGTGCCCGCCCTGATCGTCACGCCCGTGACCGGGGATGTTCATCGCGGCCATCACGCCGTACCCCATCCCGATGTTGATCAGCAGCCAGGCGACAACCTCGGCGCTGAAGCGCCCGGTGACCTTGTGCTGCTCCTGGGCGAGCCGGATCTCGTGGACGAGGAAGGCGTGGACCTTGAGGATGTGGTCGGAGAGGGCCTTGTGGATCTCCTCGTCGTCCACCTCGCTGATCGCCTGGAGAAAGACGCGGTACCCGGCCCGCCCGCGCTCGGAGACCATCGGGTTGTCCCCGATGACGCGTCGGAGGCGTTCGGCGGCGTCCTTGGCGCCCTCCAGGTCCTTGGCCCACTGCTCGAGCGTCTGGCGCCCGGTGCGCTCGATGAGCGCGATGAACAGCCCCCGCTTGGAGGAGAAGTGGCGGTAGATGATCGGCTCGGTCACGCCCGCGGCCTTGGCGAGTTCGGCGGTCGTGGTCCGAGCGAATCCGCGTTCGCTGAACAGCTCCGCTGCCCGATCGAGCAGTTGTTCACGTCTCTCGGCCGCCGGAAGTCGGCTCATGCGGGACCCTCTCGATCGACGCCCGGACCAACCGGGCGTCCTCGCTGGACACAGGTTAGCTGGGGCTCACTCTGGGCGCCCATCCTGTCGGCTCACCGGACCCCACCGGTTGAGCGGGACCGGGTCGTATCCGCCCTTGTGCAGCGGATGACAGCGCAGCAGGCGCGACGCGGTGAGGCGCGTCCCCCGGATCAGGCCGTGCACGCGGTACGCCTCCAGGGCGTAGCGGGAGCAGGTCGGCTCGAACCGGCACTGTCCCCCGATGAAGGGGCTGAGCGTGACGCGGTAGAGGCGGATGAGCAGAACGGGGGGGAGGCAGGCCAGGCGCGAGAGCACGCCCGGGGGGCGGTGGTTCAGCGGGCGGGGGATGTGGGGTTCGTCACCCATCCGTGGGTGTCCGGGTCGTTTCGCGCCGGTCACGCCGGAGCTGCTCCTGGTGCGCCTGCTCCACCAGGTCGCGCAGCAGGCGGATGACCTGGTCGAGCGTGGGGCGCTGGCGTCCCCGGGGCGCGACGACGATGTCGTCCGACGCGAACCCCTCCCCGGCGGGGCGGGGCAGGGTCGGGCGCAGGGTTCGGAAGGCCTCCCGGATGAGCCGCTTGAGGCGCGTCCCCGCCACCCCCCGGCCCACCCCGCGGCTGACCCTCACCCCCAGGCGGTGGTCCGGGTGGGGGGTGGGGAGCAGGTGGACGCTCAGGGCGCCGCGCGACTTGCGCAGTTTGTGCGCATACACGGCGGTGTACTCGTGG
>JBITAG010000312.1:0-7747 GCA_044439985.1 Phycisphaerales bacterium JB059
GGGCCGTCCCGGCCTGACTCACCCTTGCCTCCAACTCACAGCTGGGGCGGGCGAGATTCGCAACGGATGAATCCACAGGTGGTTGGGTCTTCAAGCGGGACACTCCCGATCGCCCGGTACGGGCGTTGAAAGGGCATTCTAGTGGAAGGGGAACGGAGGCACAATTACTTCCCGGAAGTTTCTGAGAAACTCTGGACAGGGGCGCCCGCGGACAGTACAACTGGCCCAGAGCAGACCAGAACTTGTGCGGTGGGTGGCCGCGAAACCAGAGACCCGACACTCGACTCGCAACTGAGGATTCACCATGCACAACCGCATCATGCAGGCCGTCGCCCTCGGGGCGCTGACCGTGGCGCCCGCCTTCGCGGGTGGTGGCGAGACGATCATCACCTTCGACACCGGCGCCGAGGGGTTCTCCCTCAACGGGTGGGACACCACCAGCCCGACCGGGGTGAACCCGGGGGCGCTCCTGCACTGGGAAGACTTTATCTACATCTTCGGGTTGTCCCTGCGCAACGACACCAACTCCGCTTTCCTGGGCGACCTCTCCCGGTACGGGCAGGTCGAGATGGGGGTGGACGTCCTCGTCAACTACATCGCCTTCTTCGGCTCACCCGTCACCCGCGAGTGGGTGCTCGAGCTGCGCGACTACGACAACGTCCCCGACGGGTACCCGTACGTCTCCGTCTGGTACGTCATCGGCACGCTCCCCACCAACTCCGAAGACGGCTGGGTGCGATTCAGCGTCCAGTTCGACCCCTCGCAGACCGAACTCCCCGCAGGGTGGGGGGGCTACGGCGCCGAGGACCCCGACACCTTCGAGCCCATCCTCCCGGAGAATCGCACCTTTGCCGATGTGGTCGCCAGCGTGGACGAGATGCTCTTCACCACCTACGTCCCGGGGTTCTTCTACGGCTTCACGAACTTCAACCTCCAGGTGGACAACATCACCATCCGCTCGATCAACGCCGGGTGCAACGAGGCCGACGTCGCCGAGCCCTTCGGCGTGCTCGACTTCTCCGATGTGACCTCGTTCCTGAGCGCCTTCAGTCTCGGCGATTCCGTCGCGGACCTCGCCGAGCCCTTCGGCACGTACGACTTCTCCGACGTCGTTGCGTTCCTCGCGGCGTTCGGCGCCGGGTGCCCGTAAGGAACCCGCCCGACCACCCAACTCGGCGCCCGCGGCGCTCCGGCGCGGCGGGCGTCTTTACGCGCTCACGACCTCGCCCCGCACGCCCTCGACCCGGCGCATCCGTCCCCGCGTGTCAACGATCAGCCCCGCGTGCGCCGCGATCAGGTCCCAGTCGAACGCGTCGTGATCGGTCGCGACAACGACCGCGTCGGCGCCCTCCAGCCGCTCGGGTGTCAGCTCGATGGACTCCATCGCCAGGTCTCCCCGACGCCCCGCGTGCGTGCGCGCGATGTGCGGGTCGCTGTAGCAGACGCGGGCGCCGGCGGCGCGCAGCAGGCGGATGATCTCGGCGCTCGGGCTCTCGCGCACGTCGTCGATGTTCTTCTTGTACGCCAGCCCGAGCACGATCACGTCTGCCCCGTCGAGCGCCGAGCCCCGCCGACGCAGCGCCTCCCCCAGCCGGTCCACGACATGGGCGGGCATCGCGCAGTTGATCTCCCCGGCCAGTTCGACGAAGCGCGCGTCGATGCCCGCCTGGCGCGCGCGCCACGCGAGGTAGTACGGGTCGATCGGGATGCAGTGCCCCCCCAGCCCGGGGCCGGGGTCGAAGCGCTGGAACCCGAAGGGTTTGGTCGCCGCGGCGTCGATCACCTCGAGCGGGTCGATCCCCAGTTTCTCCAGGATCAGCTTCATCTCGTTGACGAGGGCGATGTTCACCGAGCGGTAGACGTTCTCGAGCAGCTTCGCCGCCTCGGCCACCTCCGCGGAGGAGACGGGGACGACGGTCGAGATCGCGGTCCGGTAGAGATCGCAGGCGACGCGCGTGGAGTGCTCGTCGAGCCCCCCGACGAGCTTGGGGATCGATTGCGTGGACCGCCCGGGGGAGCCGGGGTCCTCCCGCTCGGGGCTGAAGGCGACGAACAGGTCCTCGCCCAGCGTGCGACCGGCCCGTTCGAGGCGGGGGAGAACGACATCGCGCGTGGTGCCCGGGTAGGTGGTGGACTCGAGGACCACGAGGCGCCCCGGGGGCGCCACGCCCGCGATCACCTCGATCGTGCGCTCGACGTAGGACAGGTCCGGTTCCCGTCGTTCGTCGAGCGGGGTGGGGACGCAGACGAGCAGCGCGTCGGCGTGGGCGAGGTCCGCCGGGTCGCTCGTGGCGCCGAAGCGGCCAGAGTGGAGCAGCTCGCGCGCCAGGCCTGGCGCCGGGTGCTGGAGGTAGTCCCGCCCGGCGTTGAGCGCGTCGATCTTCTTCCGGTCGATGTCGTACCCGATGGTGGGCAGCCCCGCCCGGGTGAACGCGCGGACGAGGGGGAGCCCGACGTAGCCGAGCCCGAGGACCGCCACGCACGCCTCTCGGCGCTGGATCCGGCCCCGCAGCTCGTTCAGGTGGGTCATGGGCTGATTATTGCGGGGGACGCGCCCCCACGGGGTCACGCCGCGAGCTTGCGGCTCACGATCCGCTCGTACCGCCCCGTCATGGACTCGAGGCTGAACCGCGTGAGGGCCTCGGCGCGCGCCTCCCGGCCCATCTCCGCCCAGCGCGGGCGATCGTCGAGCGCCCGCCGGATGCCCTGGGCGAAGGCTTCCGCGGTCGGGGCGAGCACGTGCCACCCGGTCTTCCCGTCCGTGACCGTCTCGGCCGGTCCCCCGCTGGCGTGCACCAGCACGGGGGTGCGCATCATCATCGCCTCGACGACCGAGAGCCCGAAGGGCTCCGGATCGACGCGGGCGTTGATCGCGATATCCACGATCGAGTAGTACCGCTCCGGGTCGGGGACCTGCCCGAGCAGGTGCAGGCGGTGAGGCAGCCCGGCCTGCTCGGCCATCTCGGTCAGGCGCAGCGCGTCCGCCCCGGCGGTCGGCCCGCCGAAGAGCGCCAGGTGCAGCTCCGTATCGGCGCCGAGTTCCTTCTGCACGCGCGTCATCGCGTCGAGGATGAGGTGTTGCCCCTTGCTCGGGCAGATCCGGGCGAACACGCCCAGGACCACCGCGTTCTCGTCGATCCCGATCTCGGCGCGCGTGAAGGGGATCACGCGGTCGGGGTCAAAGCGCTCCTCATCCACGCCCAGGTGGAAGACGATGGGGCTGACCTTCCCCTCGCCCAGGGTCGAGGCGGTGAAGGCGCTGTTGGAGAGGGGCTGGATGTTGTAGCGGGCGCACATCCAGCGCAGCAGGCGCTTGTTCGCGTCCATCGGGTACCCGTCGCCGACGTAGTTGGGCATTTCCCAGAAGCAGGGGCGTCGGAGCGTCTTGCCCAGCAGGCCCGCGAGGGGGACCAGGTTCGGCATCAGGAAGTGGATCGCGTCGGGCTTCTCACGACCCAGGGCGCGGGTGATCTCGCGCACGGCCTTCCTGCGGTAGCGCAGGAGTTCCACCCCGGTGCGCGCGCGATCGATCAGTCCCCCGGAGAGCTTCGGCGGGGGCTCGAGACCGATGGTGATGTTCTCGAAGCCCAGCTCGTCGCACTCGTCGGCGAACGGGCCGTGGGCAAGGGTGATGATGCGGGGCTTCCAGCCACGGGCCCGCAGGCCCCCGGCGAGGTTCAGCACCGCCTGGCGGATGCCGTAGACCTCGACCCCGGTGCAGACCCAGGCGATCCGTCGCGACGTGTGGAACGCGTCCATCAGGCTCCTCCCGGGCGCGCTCGGCGCCCCGGGAGTCGGTCGGCAGCGGGGGAGGGGCGGTGGAGCGCCCGGGCCCAACCGGGCGCAGTTCGCCCCCGCCCCGGGCCTACAAACCGGGGCGTGATCCCCCAAGGCCCGATATCTGCGCTCTGGCGGGGCGGGCGAACAGGCGGGGGGACGTGACGTACGATCGGGACCCGGGCCGGACGCCCGGGGCGGGAGGCGTATGACGCAGAGCGTGCTCATCACCGGGGCGGCGGGATTCATCGGGTCGAGCGTCGCCGCTCGTCTGGCCCGCGCCGGCGTGCGCGTGACCGGCCTGGACAACTACTGCGACTTCTACGACCCGGCGATCAAGCGTGCCCGAGCCGAGCGCCTTGCGCGGGAGCACGGCGTGGAGATCGTGGAGGGGGACATCCGCTCGCGGGCCGACGTGGATCGCTCCTTCGACGCCGCCACCCCCGACGGGGTGATTCACATCGCCGCGATGGCGGGCGTGCGCCCCTCCATCGAGAACCCGAAGCTCTACACCGAGGTGAACCTGGACGGCACGGTGAACATGCTCGACGCCTCCGTCACCGCGGGCGTTTCGAAGTTCCTCTTCGCTTCCAGCTCAAGCGTGTACGGGAACAACGACAAGGTTCCCTTCAGCGAGGAGGACCCGGTGGATCACCCCATCAGCCCGTACGCCGCGACGAAGCGGGCCGGGGAGCTGATCTGCCACACGTACACGCATCTGCACGCCCTGCCGGTGACCTGCCTGCGGTTTTTCACGGTCTACGGCCCCGGGCAGCGCCCGGACCTGGCGATCGGCAAGTTCATGCGGCTCATCGACGAGGGCAAGCCCGTCCCGATGTTCGGGGACGGGACGACCAGCCGCGACTACACCTACATCGACGACATCGTGGACGGGGTGCTCGCGGCGTTGGAGCGATGCGCCGGGTTCAACATCTACAACCTGGGCGGCTCGAGCCCCGTCACGCTCCGGGAGCTGATCGAGGCGATCGGGCGGGCGGTCGGCAAGACGCCCCGGATCGAGCAGCTCCCGATGCAGCCGGGGGACGTTGAGCGCACGTTCGCCGACACGTCCAGGTCCCGGCGCGAACTCGAGTTCGAGAGCAGGGTCTCGCTGGAGGAGGGGCTGGCGCGCCAGTGGGCGTCGGTCAGCGCCGAGCGCTGAGGATGTCCTGGATGTGCCCGCGGTATCGATCGAGGTGCGCCTGCACGGAGTAATGCTCGATGGCGCGTTCACGACCGGCGGCGCCCATCGCCTCCCACCGGTCCCGGTCGTCGAGCGCTCGGGCGAGGCCCGCGGACATCGCCTCGGGCGTGGGGCGGTCCACGTGCCAGCCGGTGACGCCGTCGAGCACGGTCTCGCCCGGGCCGCCCAGGGCGTGGACGAGGCATGGCTTGCGCATCATCATGGCCTCGACCACCGAGAGACCGAAGGCCTCGGCGCCGCGATAGCAGTTCACCGCGATATCGATGAGCGGGAGGTGAACTTCCGGCTGGGCGGTCGGACCGGGGAGGTGAAGCCGGCTCTCGAGGCCGAGCGAGCGGGCCGTCTCTCGGATGTCGATCTTGTCCTGCCCGCTCATCCCGGCGCCCGGGGCGTAGAGGTGGACGTTGCCTGCGCGGTCGCCCAGGGCGTGGATGGCGTGGAGCGTGACCTGGTGACCCTTGCGGGGGTCGAGGCGTCCAAAGATGCCCAGAACGATCGCGTCGTCCGGCAGCCCCGCCTCGGCGCGGGTGATGGCCTTCACCCGTGACGGATCGAACCGATCAGGATCAACGCCCAGCTCGCAGACCCGTGCTCTGACGGGCCAGGTCCCGAGAGTCTTGGCGGTGTACCTGCTGTTCGAGAGCGGGTGGATGCGCCACCGGGCGCACTCGATCTGGTGGAAGAGGCGAGGGGCGCTGATGAACCGGCCGCTCCGCACCACATTGGACATCTCCCAGACGCAGACCGCGTTGAGGGTCGCCGCGAGGTGGCCCGCGATGGGGACGAGCGAGGGGACCAGCACCTGAATGACATCGACGCGTCGATCGCCCAGGGCTTTGTGGGCGCTGGCGATGAGACGTCTGGCGTATCCCCGCGCCCTGAGCAGATAGAGAAGACGCTTGCGCCTGCTGGACGCGGGGGGCGGACGACCGACGCCGAGCACCAGGCACTCGATGCCCTCTTCTCGAGCCGCCTCGGTCAGCGCGCCCTCAACGGTGGCGAGGATCAGCACGTTCCAACCAGAGCGTTTGAGTGAAGAGGCGAGCTGGATGATGGCGCGCCCGATGCCGTAGTGCTCTGAACCGGTCGCGAGCCATGCGATGGTTGGGGGAGGATTCATGCGATGGGCTCAGGCGGGGCGCTGTTGCGCGAGCTGTTCGAGAAAGGCGATCGCGGGATTCGGCTTCCCCGTCTCGGGCGGGCGCCGCTGGGCGATCACTTCCCGAAGCTCCGACTCACGCTCCAGCGCGTCGATGGCCAGCGGCACGATCGACTCGGCGTCCTCCGAAACATCCCGCGCCAGCTCTCCCAGCCCCCAGCGTTCAACCGTTCGGAACGCCTTGGCCCGGTAGTACTCGCCCGAGTAGAGGCACATCCCTGGCGTCCCGGCGTGCAGGCCGAAGATCAGCGCATGCAGCCGGGTGGAAACGATGAGCGAGGCGTCGCGTGTCAGGGCCCGGATCATCGGGACGGTCGCGCGCCAGTCAACATAGAAAGCGTTCTCGCCCAGCTTCCGGACGATGTTCAGCAGCGGCTCATCCTCGGGCGTGGGGTGCCCGAACATCGAGACGAACACGGCGCCATACCCCTTGGCGATCGCCTCCCGCGCGACCTGCTCCATCGCGTCGAAAGCGGGGGGGGTGTCCGTCCCGCCCTGGCGATGGGCGGTGAAGAAGACCCACCGCTTCGGGAGGGTGACGCCCTGCTGTTCCAGGACCGCACGCCGAAGCTCGTCGTTGCTCATCGTGAGCGTGTCGAGATAGAACGCATCATCGAGGCGGAGTTGGGGCTCGCAGCGCAGGCCCTCGATGGCGTTGACCCGCTCGAGCGATTCCGGATCGCGGACCGAGAGAAAGTCCACACGCCGCAGGAATCCCTCGATCTGCTCCTGAAATCGGGGTGTCCGGTAGGGCCCGATGGTCTGCCCGGTGAGGATGACGCGGTACCCCTCGTCGAGCGCGACGAGCCCGAGGCGGGTTGAGTACGGCCCGTGGGCGATGACATCGTTCATGTACCCGCCGCCGACGTACCACAGCACGGGGTCGCCCACGGCGCCGGCGTCGTGCAGGCGGCGCCTGGCCTCGCGCAGGTGGCGGCGCATGTCACGCGCCTGGGCCGCGTAGTACAGTCGCTTGAGCCCGAGGCTCATGAGCTTCTGCCGGCGAGGCCCGGATTCATCGGTGACCGCGATCACGTCGAGCGGCTCATCGATCGGCGGCTCGCCCGTCGGCTTGAACACCTGGGTCAGGATCCGGGCGGGGAGCCCGGCGCGACGCACCGATTGCAGGGCGGACTCGGCCAACGCCCAGTCGCCCCGGTTTCTGCACGTGTACCCGCCCGTGAGGAGAACTGGTAGCGGTTGAGTGTCGATGGCGGCTTGCTCCGTCGGGTTCACGCTCGGCTCCTCTGAAGGCGGGGGCCCAGCCGGTCTCGGAGGATAGTGGTCATCTCCTCGAAGGTCTGCGCCGCGAACAGATGGCTGGCGATCGGCCCGATGATGACACCCGAGATACCAACGGCCATGATCCGACCGAGATCCCCGAGGTTGCTCTCGGGCATCCAGGCGCCCGCGGCCCATCCGGGACCAACGCAGAGAATGCCGATCACCAGCGGGCGTAGCGTAGCGCCGAGGAGCGGCGCGAGGTAGCGCACACTGCCGAGCCCGATCGTTGCCCAGGCGAATCCCGCGATGATCGAGTACACGCTCATCGCGACCGCGACCCAGATCAGATCGAGCCAGGCGGAGGCGGGCAGGATGAGCCCAAT
>JBITAG010000313.1:0-10199 GCA_044439985.1 Phycisphaerales bacterium JB059
GCCCCGATCGGGCACCAGCCTCACCGAACAGATCCTCGCCAGCCACCCGAACGTCGAAGGGGTGGGGGAGTCCGACGCCCTCGCCGACGTCGCCGCCCTCCACCTCGGCGCCGAGGGCTCCCTCTGGCGAGCCCTGCCCCATCCCCCGCGGAAGCTCACCCCGCCCGACATCCACGACGCGACCGCCGAGTACGTCCGCCGGGTCATCGCGCCCCACACCTCCGGGCCGAACGCCGTCGCCCGCGTCACCGACAAGCACCCGCTCAACTTCTGGCGCCTCGGGCTCATCCCCCTGATGTTCCCCCGCGCGCACGTCATCCACTGCGTCCGCGACCTGCGCGACACCTGCGTCTCCTGCTTCGCCCAGCACTTCGTCGGCGATCACCCCTGGTCCCACCGCCTCGAGGACCTGGGCCACTTCTACCGCCAGTACGCCCGCCTGATGAACCACTGGGAGCGCGTTCTCCCCGATGCCGGCGTCCGGATCACCCGCGCCGTCTACGAAGACCTCGTCGCCAACCCGGAGCCCGAGTCACGCCGCCTCATCGAGTTCATCGGCCTGCCCTGGGACGACGCCTGCGCCCGCCCCCACGAATCGACGCGCATCACCTGGACCCACTCCAACGAGCAGGTCCGACGCCCCGTCTACACGAGCAGCGCCGGGCGCTGGAAGCGCTTCGAGTCACACCTCAATCCCCTGATCGACGCCCTCGGCGATGTCCTCGATTAAGGACACCCCGCCGCGAACGCCCCGAGAAACGCCACCACATCCGAGAAGTCAAAGCTCCCGAACGGCTCGGCCAGGTCCGCGCTGGATTCCATCCCCGCGAACGCCCCAAGGAACGCCACGACGTCGGAGAAATCCAGGCTCCCGTACGGCTCGGCCAGGTCCGCCCCGTTGCACGACGGGTCCGTCCCGTTGATCGTCAGCGGCAGGTCCGTCACATCGGAGCCCGTATTCCCGTCGCCGTCCCGGGCCGTCACCCGGAGCACCCCCTGCGTCGTCGCCACGTCGGGCACGAGCCAGCCGTAGAGCCCCGTGTCGTCGTACCCCGTCTCGAGCGGGGAGAAGCTCGCCCCCCCGTTGACGCTCAGCTCGATATCCACCGAGGCGATGTCCTTCTCATCATCGTCCGTCCGCCATGTCACCCCGACCAGCTGCCCCGGCTCAAGCGTCTCCCCGTCGTTGAGTGACGACACCCACACCACCGGGTTCTCCCCCCCCGAGTTCGCTGGCACATGCATCACGATGCAGTGCATGACCCCCGCCGCCGTCACGATCGCGTCGCAGTCGATCTGCACCACCGTCTTCTCCGGGAACGCCGCCTCCCACGCCGCGAGCGCCTGCGCCGAGTACGTCGAGCTGATCGCGTCGTACTCGGGGATCAGGATCAGGTCGTTGCACATCACCACGTTGGTGAACGTGTAGTGCGTCCCCCCGGAGCGGATCGCGGGCACGCGGATCACGTTGAACCCCCGCGAGGCGAAGTCCGCCGCCGCCGCGTCGCAGATCATGTCCTGCGTCGAGCCCGGCTGCACGGGCCAGTCCGAGATCACCACCGTGTCGTTCGAGGCGATCTGCATCCACATGTCGATGTGCTGCGTCGAGTCCACGCTCGTCGGGAACGGGTTGAACATCGACGTCTCGAGGTTCTGGTAGTCGCGCCAGAGCTGCTGGATCTCCGCCTCGCTCAGCCCCGGGTTTTCGTTGTTGATCAGGCGCGTCGCCGCCGACTCCCCCAGCGCGTCGAGGTGGTAGTTCCCCCCGCCGTGCACCAGCGGGATCTGGTACTCCGCCTCCCCCCGGATCCCCGCCCAGTAGTCCGGGATCGCGTTGTCCTGCGGGCGGGGCCGGTTGTACGTGTGGTCCACGATCGCCCGCACGCCCCCCTCGAAGATGTACCGAGGGCCGTAGTCCCGCATCCAGATCGTGTTCGTGGACCGGACGAACGTGAAGACCCGGGCCGGGTTGGCGCCCTGCCCGATCATCGCCGACTCCACGCTCGCCGCCTCACCCGACGTGTCGCACATCACGTAAATGTTCGCCTCGCCCACCGTGGTGATCTGCACCGCCATCTGACGCAGGATCGAGAGCCAGCCGCTCGACCCCTCGTACGCGATCAGGATCCCCTCCATCGGCTCGTACTCCGCCACGCAACGCACCGGCCCCGTCGGCGCCCCCGCCCCGCGAGCGCTCGCCGCCACGATCGGGTTCGCCTCCACCCACGCCCGCTCCGCCTCGGTCATGTCCCGGGGCGTCTCGGCGCCCTCCGGGTACTCCGGCGCGGGTGGGGCGCCCACCGCCAGCCCGCACGACCCAGCAACAACAGCCCAACTCAGGATCAATCGCACACGAAGCCTCACTCTCAAAGCACAGGACCGGGTTCTGCGACGACAACGCCCGCCCGCCCGCCGGGGGCGCCGGGTCTCGGTTCAGCCCGAAAGCCTACCGCGCCCGCCCGGGCCATCCAACAGGCCCGGGCGGGGAGAAGGTCCTTTAGTCGTCGCACCCCGCGTCGTAGGCCGCCAGGAACGTGACGACATCCGAGAAGTCGAACGTCCCGAAGGGCGTCGCGAAGTCCGCGGCCGGGTCCAGCGCCGCGTACGCCTCCAGGAACGCGACGATGTCGGAGAAATCCAGCTCCCCGAACGGGGGCGCCAGGTCCGCCGGGCACTCCTCGACCAGGGGCATCAGCGAGCAGTCGTCGTAATACACGCTCGACGTCCCGTTGGCGAACATGTCCGCCAGGGCGATGTCCGGCACGCCGCCGCCATCGCCCAGCACGCCGCCGATCCACGAATACTCCGCGACCAGCGTGTTGTCGTAGTACACCTGCGTCCAGTCGTCCGCCAGATCGACGTCCACCTGGATCTTCACCCACCGATCCGTCACGTACGGCACGTCATTTGTGTTGAAGCCGTCCCCGTGCCAGACCTTGAGCAACCCATCGTTCGAGTCGAACTGCATCTGCACCGACCACGACGCGTCCCCCGCGACCGGGTACGTGTTGAGCAGGTTGAAGTACGTCCCCGCGAACTGGCCCTCGCTCCCGCTCTCGAAATCGCCCGGGATGTACTGCCAGCACTCGTACCGCCAGGACCCGAGCTCGATCTCCGGGAACTCGTGCACGAGGTCGGCGTTGTCCGCGATCCTGAGCGAGTGGGGGGGCGACAGGCTCTGCTCGCCCGACACCGGCGCGTCGAACGCGGGGTCGTTGTCCCACCCCGCCCAGCCGCCCTGCCCGTGCAGTCCGCTCCCCGGCGCGTACCCGTCGAAGCCGTCCGTCCAGACGGTCACCGCCAGCGCGCTGCGCTCGGCGCGGCCGGACGCGACCGGGGCGTCGCCCGCGACAACGGGAGCGCCAACACCACCCATCGCGCAAAGGCCGATCATCAGGCCAAGGGCCGACTCTCGCCGGCCCACGTGCTGCTTGGTGCTGGAAGCGTTCATCACGGGCTCCTTTCGGGGCCCGCCCACGCGCCGCAGTCCTACCCACCCGGCGCCGAACAAGGCCCTCTACTCCAGTGGCTCTGCGCCCGCCCGTGATCTCTCTCTCCGGCGCTCAAAAACTGGCGAGAAACCGTGCCGTCGCCCCCCTCGCCCGAGCCCCGGCTCAAGCGAAGAATCCCGCGATGACCAACCCCCGCCAGCTCCACACCAACCCCGACATCACCCTCGCCGCGACCCCCCCCGGCTGGCTCTACACCGATCCGATCGTCGCTCAGCGCCTCGCCGAACGCGTCCTCGCCCGCACCTGGCGCCCGATCGCGCACGACAGCGACCTCCGCCTCCCCGGCTCCACCCTCCCCCTCACCTTCCTTGAGGGCTGCCTCGACGAGCCCCTCCTCCTCACCCGTGACGCCCACGATCAGGTCCACTGCCTCTCCAACGTCTGCACCCACCGCGCCATGACCCTCGTCGAGCACCCCGGGTGCGAGAAGAAGCTCACCTGCCGCTACCACGGGCGCCAGTTCGATCTCGACGGCGCTTTCCGCTCCATGCCCGAGTTCAAGGCCTGCCAGAACTTCCCCCGACCCGAGGACAACCTGCGCCAGATCCCGCACGGCGCGTGGCGGGGCCTCCGCTTCGCCTCCCTCGACCCCGAGCACACCCTCGAGCAGCTCACCAACGAGCTGGACGCCCGCGTCGGCTTCCTCCCCTTCGACCAGGCCCGCTTCGCGCCCACCCGCGCCCGCGACTACCTCGTCCGTGCCAACTGGGCCCTCTACGTCGAGAACTACCTCGAGGGCTTCCACATCCCCTTCGTCCACGCCTCGCTCGCCGCGGCGCTCGACTAGGGCGCATACGAGCACGAGCTGTACCCCTACGCCAACCTCCAGCTCGGCGTCGCCTCCGGCGCCGACGACACCTTCGACCTCCCGCAGGGCCACCCCGACCACGGGCGCGAGATCGCCGCGTACTACTACTGGCTCTTCCCGACCACCATGATCAACGTCTACCCCTGGGGCGTGTCCGTCAACGACGTCCAGCCGCTCGGTATTGACCGGTGCAAGGTCCGCTTCCTCCCGTATGTCTGGGACGAGTCCCGCCTCGACCGCGGCGCCGGCGCCGACCTCGACCGGGTCGAACGCGAGGACGAGTCCGTCGTCGAGCAGATCCAGCGCTCCATCGGCTCACGCTACTACACCACCGGGCGGTACTCACCCTCCCGAGAGCAGTGCGTGCACCACTTCCACCGGTTGCTCGCCGAACGACTGAGCGACTGACGCCCGCTCGGCACGCATCATCGAGGCGTGCCCTCAGACCGGCGCCGTCTCCAGCTCCGCCACGAGGTAAAACCGCCCGATGCGCGCCTCGAACATCGAGCCGTCGTCACGGCGCATCGTGTACGCCCCCTCCATCGTCCCCCACGACGTGTGGATCGGCGCCCAGCTCGTGTACTCGAACTCGTCCCCCGGCTCCAGGCGCGGCTGCTCCCCGACCACGCCCTCCCCCTCCACGTCCTGTCGCTCGCCGTTCGCGTCCACGATCACCCAGTGCCGACGCATCAGCTGCGCCGGCGCCTCCCCCTCGTTGCGAATGGTGATCGTGTACCCGAACGCGAACCGGCGCGCCCGCGGGTTCTCATGGTTCGGATCCGAATGATCCGCGAGATACACCGGACGCGCGATGACGCGAATCCCCTCGCTCACACAATCCGAGTCTCGCTTGCGTTCCATCGGACCCTCCACTTCACGGTCCGACCAATGCTAGCCGCCGGTTCCCACCTCCGCGTGCCGATAGCACCCGATCACGTGGTCGTTGACCATCCCCGACGCCTGCATCAACGAGTAACACGTCGTCGGACCCACGAAGCGAAACCCCCGGGCCTTCAGATCACGGCTCATCCCCCGCGAAACCTCCGTCTGGGGGGGAATCTCATCGCGCGAACGGAACCTGTTCGTCACCGGGCGCCCCTCTACAAACCCCCACAGGTGCTCGCCAAGCCCGATTCCCTTGTCACGCATGTTCAAAATTGCACGCGCGTTCTCGATCACCGACATCACCTTGCCACGGTGCCGGATCACCGCCCGCGCCCCCTCCGCCTCGCCCAGAATCGCCTCCACCTCCCCCGCGTCCATCGCCCCCACCCGCGCGGCGTCGAATCCATGAAACACCCGCCGGTAGTTCTCCCGCTTGGCCAGCACCGTCCGCCAGCTCAGCCCCGCCTGCGCCCCTTCCAGCGTCAGCATCTAGAACAGACGCGCATCATCCCGCTCCACCACGCCCCATTCCCGGTCGTGGTACGCCCGCTCGATCCCCGACCGCGCCCACGCGCAGCGCACCCGACCCGCCCGGCCGTCCATCCCGGAATCCTCACGCTGGTCTGCCGCCATCCCCGGATCGTTCGTGCCCTCGCCCCCGCGATCTACACTCCCCCGTGCCCCCCCCCGAACCCCTCAACATCCTCCACGAGACCGACGACCTGCTCGTGATCGACAAGCCCGCCGGCCTCCGCGCCGTCCCCGCCCGCGGCGCCAACCGCGACCTCGCCCTGCGCGACTCGGTCGAGTCCCGCGTCCAGGACATGTTCACCCTCTACGACACCCCCGTGATCGTCCACCGCCTCGACATGGACACCTCCGGGCTCATGGTCGTCGCCCTCACCCGCGAGGCCCACCGCGCTCTTTCCCGTCAGTTCATGCACCGCAAGACCGCCAAGACCTACGCCGCCCTCCTCCTGGGCGACGTCCACGACGATGAGGGCGCCATCGACCTCCCCCTCCTCGTCGACTGGCCCAACCGCCCCCGCCAGCACCCCGATTTCACGAACGGCAAGCCCGCCCGCACCCTCTACCGCGTCCTCGAACGCGACGCCGACCGCACCCGCGTCGCCTTCCGCCCCGTCACCGGACGCACCCACCAACTCCGCGTCCACAGCGCCACGCCGCGCTGCCTCACCGACACCCCCCTCCCCGCCGAGCACACCCACCGGTGCGCCTGGCCCTGCCGCGGGGGCCTGGGCGCGCCCATCGCCGGCGCCACCCTCTACGCCCAGGGCGCCGGCGCCGACCGCCTCTGCCTCCACGCCGACATGCTCGCCTTCTGGTCCCCCACCTCGGGCGATTGGCTCAAGTTCGAGAGCCCCGCGCCCTTCTGAGTCCCTCGACCGCACGCCCAGGTCACGCCGCCTCATCAGGCCATCCCGCCCATCGCCCCGCCCGCCCCCCTCCTTCCGCTAGACTTCCTTACCGCGCCCTCCTCAATCGCCCGGTCGCTTCCGGGCAGCGCGGCAAGTGGGAAGGAGTTCCAAGCCATGACTCGCATCCGTGCCGCCGCGCTCGCGGCCACCGTCGCCTCCGCCGCAGTCGCCCTTACCACCCTCTCCGGTTGCGCCGCCACCCGCACCGCCGAGGCCGACAAGGACCAGATGTTCGAGGATGTCGGCGTTGCCATCGCCGCCTTCAAGAAGGCCGATCCCGGTCTCGAACTCTGGTTCGACCACGCCTACGGCTACGCCGTCTTCCCGCGCGTCGGCAAGGCCGCCATCGGCGTCGGCGCCGCCGGCGGCGAGGGCGTCGTCTACGACCAGGGCGTCTCCGTCGGCAACTCCCGACTCTCCCAGGCCGACGTCGGCCTCCAGCTCGGCGGTCGCTCCTACCGCGAAGTCATCTTCTTCGAGGACGCCGCCACCCTCGCCGACTTCACCGACGGCTCCTTCGAACTCCAGTCCAACTTCACCGCCATCGCCGCCGAGGAAGGCTCCGCCTCCAAGGCCACCTACCAGGACGGCGTCGCCGTCTTCGTCATGTCCACCGGCGGCCTCATGGTCGACGTCTCCGTCGGCGGCCAGAACTTCGACTTCGCCAGCTGGTAAGCCTCACCCCGCGGGCGCCCAACCGCGCCCCCGGGCCTTTCCCTCGACCGAGACCCCACCCATGCTGCGCGTCGTCCTCGGCCCAACCTTCGACATCCCGCTCCCGCGCCCCCGCGCCGAGGTCACCGCCCAGCTCACCGATTGGCTCGCCAACGCCCGGTGCCCCTTCGAGGGGCGGGTCGTCGGCGACCACCGCACCCTCACCGTCTGCGACCGCGACCGACACTTCTGGTCACCCTGGCTCACCCTCAGCGTCCACGACACCCCCGCCGACGACGGGGCGCCCGCCTGCCTCGTCCACGCCCGCTTCAACCCCCACCCGAGCATCTGGTCCGCCGTCATCTTCTCCGGCCTCGCCCTCCTCACCATCAGCGCCATCGCCGCCATGTGGGGCGTCGCCCAGCTCATCATGGGCCACACCCCCCTCGCCTGGATCGTCATCCCCGCCTGCTTCATCCTCGCCGGCGCCCTCTACTGGACCTCCCACATCGGCCAGGCCATCGCCGACGAGCAGATGAACACCATCCAGCAGGGCGTCCGGGACGCCCTCACCCCTCCGACGTGACCCGCACCTCCAGCGGTCGGTTCGTGTCCAGATGCACGTCACGCTGCGGGAACGCGATCGACACCCCCGCCTCCCGGCACAGCTCGTCGATGTGATACCGCAGATCGCTCTCGATCCGCAGCCGATCCTCCACCGACCGGGGCGTGATCCACACGTGCAGCTCGAACCCCAGCGCGTTGTCCCCGAACTCCAGGAACAACGCCACCGGCTCCGGCGACTTCAGCACCCGCTCGTGCTCGCTCGCCACCCGCAGCAGCAGCTCGCGGACGACCTTCGTGTCCGACCCGTACGCCACGCCCACCCCCACGCGGCTCCGGTACTTCGAGTCCGGCTCATCGAAGTTCGTCACCGCGCTCTCGAGCAGCGCGCTGTTCGGGATCACCACCGTCTTCCCGTCGTACCCCTGCATGTGCGTCGAACGCGCCCCGATCTTCTGGATCACCCCCATGTTCCCGCCCACCTCCACCAGCTGCCCGACCCCGATCGGACGCTCGATCAGCAGGATCAGCCCCGAGATGAAGTTGTTCACGATGTTCTGGCTGCCGAACCCGATCCCCAGCGCCAACGCGCCACCGAAGATCGTGAACACCGTCATCGGCACGCCCGCCGTGTTCACCGCGAGCATCACCCCGATCGTCAGGAGCAGGTAGTACACGATCGTCTGGATCGCCGCCGCCGCCCCCCGGTCGATCTTCAGCCGCGGCAGCGCCCGCCTCCCCACGTACGCGCTCACCGCTCGCGCCACCACCACGCCCACGACCAGCATCAGCAGCGCGATCACCAGCTGCCCGACCGTCACGTCCGCGTTGTCGATCGCGAAGAGCTTGAACCGCCACACCTCGCCCGCCGTGTTCGAGAACTCGCCCACCGGGTCGCTCACCATCCGATCGATCGCGTTCGGTCCCGGCTCGGCGGTCGTCGTCGGCTCAGTCGCGGTGGGGGGGCTGCTCATGCCGCGCAGCCTACCGCATCCGCCCCCGCCTCCGGCGCGTCGCCCGCGTGCTGCTCGCCGACCCCCGGAGTTTGGGGGGCGGGTTGACCCGACGCTCGATGAACCGCTCGGCCAGCGCTTCCCGCTCCGCCTCCGGCAGCAGGTACTTCTCCACCCCGACCGCCCGACGCTGCCGGTTCATCTCGGAGAGCACCAACGCCGCCGTCACGCTCAGATTCAGGCTCTGCGCCATCCCACCCATCGGGATCCGCACCACCCGGTCCGCCATCTCCACCGCCAAAGCGCTCAGCCCCCGGTGCTCGTTCCCGAACAGCAGCGCGATGTCCGGCTCATCCAGGCGCGCCTCGTCCAGCGTCTCCGCCCGCTCGTCCAGGGCCGTCGCCACCAGCGTGTACCCTCGCGACTTGAGATCCCTCAGCATCGCCTCGCTCGTCGGGCTCGTCTCGAAGTCCAGCCACAGGCTCGTCGAGACGCTCGCGTCGCGGCAGTCCACCACCGGGTCGAACGCCCGCACCCGCTCGAAGGTCAGCCCGATCCGCTGGATGCTGAACGCGTCGCACGACCGCATCACCGCCCCCGCGTTGTGAAAGTCGCGCAGATCCTCGAGCACCACGATCCCGCGCTGACGCGCCATCGCCACGCCTCGGATCTTCGCCAGCCGTTCCGCCGTCGCCATCAGTCCAGCCCATCCCCCGGCGCCTTCCACCACCGATCCCCCGGCGCCTCCCGAACCGTCTCCGCCCACGCCCGCGCCGTCTCCGTCCGCAAACGCGCCTCGGCCCGGGCCACCCACGACCCGGCGCGCGTGTTGCCCATCTCCACCAGCTCACGAAGACAGAGCAACAGCTCCAGCTGATCCGCGTCGTGCGCCAGCACGCTCTCCTCCGACTCGCACGCCACGTACTCCGCGATCAACTCCCGGACCCGCCCCCCGAACGCCAGACCCCGCGTCATGTCCGCGACCGCCGCCTCCTCATCCACACGCACGTACCGCTTCGCCAGGTGGTGCAGATCCAGCGTCCGCGCCTCCGGCAGATCATGCACCAGGCACAGCTGCGCCACCCGCACCGCGTCCTTCCCCGCCGTCCACGCCAGCGACATCCCGATCACCGCCGTCCGATGGACGTGCTCCGCGACGCTCTGCGTGTACTCGCCCAGCTGCGCGAACCCCGTCCGCGCCGACCGCGCCAACATCCCCGCCTCATGCAGAAAGTCCACGATCCGCTCGCGTTCATCCATACCGCGAGCCTACACCCCCCGCGCCGCCCCTTCAGGAACGACCCCTCACCCTTCCCCCGCGCCCTCCCCCGTCCACGCCCCCCCCAGCCGCCGCCCGACCCCCGACGCCGACACCACCGAGACG
>JBITAG010000314.1:0-4542 GCA_044439985.1 Phycisphaerales bacterium JB059
GTGACATCTTCGCGCTCGACGGGCGGACGGTGGAGACGGCGCTAGGCGAGGTGGGGGTCAGCCCGGAGGAGATCGACCACGTGATCGTCTCGCACCTGCACTTCGACCACGCGGGGGGGCTGACGCGGCGTGTGCGTGAGGGTGAGACGGCAGACTGGGTGGCGACCAAGCCGGGCGCCGCGTCGGGGGACAGCCCGGAGGTGAAGCTGACGTTCCCGAACGCGGAGTTGATCGTGCAGCGGCGGGAGTGGGTGGATGCGCGGAACAACGACAGCGTGATGACGCGGACGTACTACCGGGACCACCTGCTGCCGTTCGAGGACGAGTCGCTGGCGCTTCCGGGTGGGCGGGCGCGGATGCG
The DNA here is from genome assembly GCA_044439985.1 of Phycisphaerales bacterium JB059. Classification (GTDB taxonomy): domain Bacteria; phylum Planctomycetota; class Phycisphaerae; order Phycisphaerales; family UBA1924; genus JAJRXR01. The sequence goes on from JBITAG010000314.1 coordinate 362, forward strand.
GCTGGTGGACTCGCCCCGACCGTTCCCGACGAACCGGAAGCCCTCGCGGGAGGAGGCGCCGAAGACGTCGGTGGAGGAGCGGATGACCGAGGCGCTTCCCGGGATCCGGGTTTTTCTGGCGCCGGGTCACACGTGGGGGCAGCAGGCGATCGCGTTCGACGTCGGGGAGGGGGAGACGGTGGTGTTCGCGGCGGACCTGATCCCGACGAGGCACCACGTGGGGGCGGCGTACAGCCTGGGGTACGACGTGGAGCCGTTCACGGCGATGGTGACCAAGCGGTGGTTCCTGGAGGCGGCGGCGGAGCGGGGGTGGACGCTGGTCCTGGACCATGAGCCGGGGAACCCGGTGCAGCGGGTTTCGAGGACGGAGCGGGGGTGGTTCGAGCTGAGTCCGGTGGAGGGGTGAGGCCCCGAGAGGCGGGGTGGGTGAGCGCACTACAATGGGGCGACAGAGCCGAGATGGAGCCTGACGCCTCGTGACCGCCCCGCCCGCCAGCCCGCCGAGTCCGCCGACGAGTTCCGCGCCTGCGCCGCCCGAGCGGGGGCGTGAGGGCGTCGCGGGCGTGGGGACGAACGGGGGCGTTGCGCCGGGGCGGGGGACGCGTGCGCGGGGGTCGAAGCGGAAGCGGCCGCTGGCGGACCGGATCGAGGCGTACATCAGTCGGCTGAGCACGAAGAATCACTTCTGGCACCGCGTGTGCTCGTTGATCTGGCTGCCGTACGCGTTCCGCTCGGGCATCCGGATGAAGCAGATCGACGCGAAGACGTTCAGCGCGACGCTGCCGTTCCGTCGGTTCAACCGGAACTGGTACAACGCGATGGCGGGGGCGGCGCTGCTGGGCAACAGCGAGATCGCGGGTGGGGCGTACGTCTTCGGGGTGTGCGGGGGTGACTACGAGGTGGTGTGCAAGCACCTGGAGTACAAGTTCCTGCGTCCGTGTTTCGGGCCGGCGGAGTACCGGATCTCGCCGCAGGAGGATGTGGCGGCGTTGGTCGAGGCGGGTGGGGAGTTCAACATCACGGTCGATATGGAGATCGTGCAGACCTTGCCGACGCTCAAGAAGAAGCCGGGGAAGGCGCGGCGGGCGAAGCGACCGAGTGATCGGCTGGTCGGTCGTGAGAAGCGTGTGGGGCGGTGCACCGCGACGTTTCACGTGACGCCGAAGCAGCACCAGAAGGCCAAGAAGCGCCGGCGCTGAGTCGGCGTCCCTCGTCCCATGCCAGACCGCGAACAGACTCGCTCCGTCCACCCCGTGCTCTGGGGCGTGTACCTGGCGGTGAGCTGGACGTGGTGCATCGGGATGTTCCTGCCGGTTCTGCTGTTGCGGGACTACGGGGTGTGGGGGTACGTGGCGTTCGCGGCGCCGAACGTGGTGGGCGCGGCGGCGATGGGGTGGACGCTGCGGTCGGGGCGGGTGAGCGAGGGGCTGGTGCGGTTGCACGCCCGGGCGATGGGGCTGTTCAGCGCGGTGACGATCGCGTTCCACCTGTTCTTCATGCTGTGGCTGATGTCGCTGGTGCGGGACCTGCCGGGGGTGGCGATCCCGGACTGGGGGTTGGTGGCGCTGCCGATCGCGGGGCTGGGGGCGATCGTGGGCGTCCGTCGCGCGACCCGGCGCGGGGACGCCCCCACCACCCTGGTGGCGTTGGTGACCTGGGTGGCCTCGGGGGTCGTGCTGGCGTCGCTGGCGCTGAGCGGCGAGCCGTCGCCCGGGGCGTCGGCGCTGCTTCCGGAGACGGCGCGGACGCCGGGGCTGCTGTGGCTGGCGCCGGTCTGCCTGTTCGGGTTCGCGCTCTGCCCGTACCTGGACCTGACGTTTCATCACGCCCGCCAGCGGACGAGCGCGGGAGGCGCCCGGGTGGCGTTCACGCTCGGGTTTGGGGCATTCTTCTTCGCGATGATCCTGCTGACGCTGGCGTACAGCGGGTTGTTCGGGTGGGTGCTGGGCGGCGAGGTCCCGGCGCCGAGGGTCGCGGGGTGGGCGCTGGTGGCGGTGCTCGGGCACACGCTGCTGCAGCTGATCTTTACGGTGATCGTGCACCAGGATCGGGTGCGCCGAGCGCCCGGGGGGGCGGGGGCGCGGGCGACGCTGGCGTTGGGGGCCGGGGCGATCGTGCTGGGGTTGCTCCACGAGCGGCTGCCGGAGGTGGGCGGGATGACCGGGGGTGAGGTCGTCTACCGGTGCTTCATGGCGTTCTACGGGTTGGTCTTCCCGGCGTACGTCTGGCTGGTGATGATCCCGACGCGTGATGGGCACGCGGGGCTGGGCGGCGACCGGGGGCGGTGGAAGGGGCTGGTCTTCGCGTTCGTGACGGCGATGGCGGCGCCGATGTTCTGGATGGGGTTCGTCGGGGGGCACGAGCTGTATTTGGCGCCGGGTCTGGCGCTGGTGCTGGGGAGCCGGATCGCGGTGTCGCGCCGCGGTCAGGGGAGCGAGGCGAGCACATCCGAGGCGGTCTGACGCACCAGGGGGTTCTGGGCGTCGTCGGAGGCGATGGACTCGACGCGTGCGCGGAGCTGCGGGTCGGGCCGGCGGCGGAGGGCGTTGCCGAGCGCGATGAGCGCGTTGCGTTTCATCATGGGGAGGGTGGCCCGCTTGAGGGCGCTGGCGCGGAAGGCGTCGCGTCGGTCCTCCTCGGTCCAGCCGAGGACCTCGAGGAGATCGAAGCCGTCCCGCTCGGGGGCGTAGGCCTCGTGAGGTCTCCCGACGCCTCTGCGGGGAGGGCGGGGGGAGTTGTGCGGGCAGACCTCCTGGCAGATGTCACAGCCGAAGATCCAGTCGCCGATGGGGATGAAGAAGGCGGGGTCGATGGGCTCGCGTCGCTCGATGGTGAGGTAGCTGACGCAGCGTGAGGCGTCGACGCTGTAGGGTGTGATCGCGTCGGTCGGGCAGGCGTCGATGCAGCGGGCGCAGGCGCCGCAGTGGTCGGTGACGGGCTTCTGGGTCTGCGGGGGTCGGAGTTCGAGGGTGGTGGCGACGCCACCGAGGAGGAAGAAGGAACCGAGGCGCGGGTGGATGGTGAGGGTGTGCTTGCCGGTCCAGCCGATGGCGGCGCGCCGGGCGAGTTCGCGTTCGGGGACGGGGGCGGTGTCGACGAAGGCGCGGAAGGACTCGGTGGGGAAGCGCTCGAGGGCCCGGTCGCAGAGTTGGTGGAGGCGTTTCTTGATGACCTTGTGGTAGTCGCGTCCTCTGGCGTAGCGGGCGACGCGACCGCGGGGGGCGTTCGGGTTGGCGCCGGTGTCGGGGTCCGGGGGGTCGTTGCGGGTGGCGTACTGGTCGGCGACGACGAGGAAGGCGCGGGCGCCCTGCAGGAGTCGGGCGGGGTGGGTGCGGATGTCGTGGTTGCGTTCCAGGTAGGCCATCGAGCCGTGGCGTCCCTGGTCGAGCCAGTCGCGGAGCTGATCGGCGTGCTCGTTGGGCGAGGCGTCGCAGACGCCGACCCGGGCGAAGCCGAGGGAGCGGACGATCTCGATGAGTTCCTGAGCGTGGAGAGCGGCGGTGTCTCGCTCGCGCGGCATGGGTCAGCGGGCGCGAACGGGGGCGGGGTTGGCGGCGCCGCTCCAGCGGTACATCTTCTCGCAGGCGTCGGTGAGGACGTCGGTGGGCTCGCCGAGTTCGCGGAGCCAGAGGCGGGGCCACTCGTAGACGAGCCAGCCGGCGAAGCGGTCGCGGGCGAGCTGCGTGACCAGGCGTTCGGCGTCGAGGTCCCCGTCGCCGAGGCGTGCGGGGGTCTCGTCGTGGTAGTCGGAGAGCTTGACGGACCAGAGTCGGGCCCCGAGGAGGCGGGCGCCCTCGAGGGGGTCCTCACCGTGGGCCTGCGCCACGGCGGGGCTGTAGGCGGCGTGGAGGAGGGGGTTGCCCGCGCGCTCGATGATCTCGGCGAGGTCTTCGGCGAGGGGGAAGGAGCCGGCGTTCTCGAGGAGGAGCTTGACGCCGGTGTTGCGGCAGGTGGCCAGGGCGAGCTGGAGGCGGGAGAGGACCCGCTTCATGCCGGCCTCGCGGGCCTCGCCCGGGGGGAGTTCGAAGGCGAAGACGCGGACGGCGCCGATCTCGCACTGGGCCGCAACCTCGACCATGGACTTGGTCTCGCGGACGGGGCGTTCGGTGTCGGTGATGGCGTGCCCGATGATGGGTGGCCAGACGGGCTTGTCGAAGCGGATGGAGGAGGCGAGGCAGAGG
>JBITAG010000315.1:0-11950 GCA_044439985.1 Phycisphaerales bacterium JB059
TCGACGGGATCCTGGAGATCAGGCCCGAGGCTCGGGTGGGGCACCTTGGGCTGGCGCGGGACGAGTCGACGCTGCAGCCGAAGGCGTACCTGAACAAGCTCCCGCGTCATCTGGACACGGGGCCGGTGATCCTGGTGGACCCGATGCTGGCGACGGGGGGGAGCGCGTCGGCGGCGGTTCGGATGCTGCGCGAGGCGGGGGCGAGTGACCTGCGGATGATCTGTCTCGTGGCGGCGCCGGAGGGGGTGGCGCGGATCAACGCGGACCACCCGGACGTGACGGTGTACACCGCGGCGTTGGACGAGCGCCTCAACGAGCAGGGGTACATCGTGCCGGGGCTGGGTGACGCGGGGGATCGGTTGTTCGGGACGACGTGAGGCTCAGGGGCAGCCGGCGGCGAACGAGTTGAGGAAGGCGAGGACGTCGGAGAAGTCGAAGGCGCCCAGCGGGGGCGCCAGATCGGCGGCGGGGTCACCGTTGGCGAAGGCAGTGAGGAAGGCGATGACGTCGGAGAAGTCGAGGGCGCCGAAGGGGGGCGCCAGGTCGGCGGGGCAGGGCGCCGGGAGTGTGGCGAGGGAGCGCGACCAGGTGGTCAGTGCGTCGATGTCGTCGTCGAAGGGTCGCCCGAGGAGGGGGAAGCTCACGCCGTCGAGGAACGAGGCGTAGAGCATGGTCGGGTCGAGGGCGCCCGACTCGTCGGTCGGGGTGATCGGGTCGTCGTCATCGACGGAGAAGATGAGGGCGAGCGTCTCGGCGCCGGCGCCCGGGTTGGGGAGCCAGACGAACACGAATGCGTCGAGGTCGGTCCCGTCGGGGAGGCCGAGGTGCGTCGCGTGGTGGACGGCGAGCGAAGGGGCCGGGGGGGTGGCCAGGTAGATGTCGCCCGGGTCGAGGTTGATCCCCGTGATCGGGTTGGACGAGTGCGCTTCGCTGTCCACGGAGATGTACCAGTGGCTGGCGAGTCCAGCGCCCCACTGGGCGTCGAGGGCGTCGATGTCGTCGTCGAACGCCTCGGTCAGGGGGTCCACATCGGGGGCGAGGGAGGGGTGGACGTCGGACTCGGAGGCGACGGGGACCTGCACGCCGACGGTTCCGAGGATGGGCGACGGGGGGATGGCGGTGGGGGCGTAGATCAGTTCGGCGGCGAGGAGTTCGGACTTGGTCGATGCGCCGCCGTAGGGACCGAAGCCGGCGGGGGAGGGTGAGCCGGGTGCGGTTGAGCACCAGGCGTAGTGGACGGGGTCGTCGTCGTCGAAGGAGAGCAGCAGGCGGTTGGCGCCGTGGAGGGCGGTGGAGTTGATGGAGAAACGGTGGATGGGCGCGGGGAGGGGGGCGAGGGGGTCGATGAAGGAGGCGAGGTCGAAGTCGAGGGCGTCGGAGGCGTCGGTGTCGAGGTAGTCGGCGCTGAGGGCGGGCAGATCGGGGATGGGGGTGAAGGCGCCGACGGGGGCGAGGTTGGGGTCGCCCGGTTCGGGGGTGAAGGGGGCGGGGGCGAAGACGGGGAGGTCGTCGCGCACGCCGCTGGTGGGGGCGGAGAGGGCGGGGGCGTGGAGCGCGTACATGTCGCCGGGGTCGAAGAACTCGTTGCCGGGGTTGGTGGCGAAGCAGCCGCCGGTGGAGTTGTCGGAGAGTTCGGCGTCGGCGCCGAGGTCGAGCCCGAACTCGAGGGCAAAGGCGCTGGGGGCGTAGCTCGGGGGCGGGGGCGTGGGGAAGGAGAAGGTGTACCCGGTGGAGGGGGGAGGGGGGGCGCCGTTGATGCCAAGGGCGATGCGTCCGAAGACGCAGCCGCTGGAGGTGTCGCGGACGCCGATGGCGCATCCGGGGCGTTGGCCGTCGCCGGGGCTGAAGATGGTGGCGTTGAGGACGGCGCCGACCTGGACGGTCAGGGGCCCGGCGGAGGGGTCGATGGTGAATGAGCCGGCGTCGTCGAGTTGGATGATGGGGCGACCGCCGGGGACGGCGACGCCTGCGTTGAGGTCGCCCGGGTTCAGGCCGGCGTCGCCCGAGTTGATATCGAGCACGCTCATCGCCACGCTGACGGGATCTTCGGCGCCCGCGTCGTGGCGTGTCCAGGTGATGGAGGTGGCTTCGAACTCGAAGTTGACGGTGGTGGCGGGGCCGGCGCCGTTGTTGATGATGAAGCAGGCCAGTGCGTTGAAGACCACGTTGGCGGTGACGTTCCACGGGGTGCAGGGGTCATCGCATGCGTGCTTGGTTCCGACGCTGCCGCGGAAGCGGATCTCGACCTGGTTGGTCCCGAGGCCGAAGACCTGGACCTCGGAGCCGACGGAGGCGAAGTCGTTGCAGGGGAGGGTGGGGCCGGGAGGGTCGGCGAAACCTTCGCCGCTGCCGATGTTCTCGGGGGAGGCGGGTGGCTGGTTGGCGCCCTGGCCCCAGTCGTTCCAGTCGAGGGCGTTGAGGGCGCCGTTGATGTTGGTGTTCACGGCGCCGTTGGTGGTGGAGCAGTTGGGGTCCCACCCGAACTGGGCGTGGGCGGCGGCGGAGGCGAGGAGGAGGGGGACGAGGGTGAGGGGCGTGCGAGTCATGGCGTGCCTCCTATGGGCGGTGTTCTCCAATGAGAAGTGTGCGCGGTGAGGGGGGATCTCTCAGCGCAAAAAAAGAAACCGCCCCGCGAGGCGCGGGGCGGTGGTGTGAGGTGGTCGGCGTTCGTGTGTGCAAACGGTTCGCTTACGGGCAGCCGGCGCCGAAGGCGGCGAGGAAGGCGGTGACGTCGGAGAAGTCGTAGACGCCGAAGGGGGCGGCGAGATCGGCCTCGGGGCTCATCGAGCCGAAGGCGGTGAGGAAGGCGGAGACGTCGGAGAAGTCGAGAGCGCCGAGGGGCTCGGCGAGGTCCGCCACGCCGCAGCCGTCGGGGCCTTCGCAGAGGAAGGTTTCGGCGTGGATGGCGTCGACACCGGCCTCGATGACGTTCTGGGTGCCGTTGTCGGAGACGGTGAAGCGGAGGCGGACCTGATCGGTGGGGGTGACGTAGTCGGCGACGCGGAAGGAGAAGGTGTTCCAGGCGCCGGTGCTGTTGGGTCCGACGGACTCGAGGTTGGTCCAGGAGGCGCCGGCGTTGTTGGAGATCTCGACGATGAAGAAATCGTCGGAGGAGGCGCCGACGGTGGTGTCGTACCAGCGGCGGTAGGAGAGGACGGCCTCGGGCGCGTTGGCGAGGGCGAAGTCAGAGCTGGTGAGGATGGTGGTTCCGTTGTCCACGTCGGTGTTGCCGTCGGCGTTGCCGGTGAGCCAGCAGGCGCCTGAGCCGTCGGCGTCGGCGGGGGGGTCGCCCCGGTCGCCGCCGCCCACCGGCACGCCGCGCTCCCAGCGACCGGCGGCCTGGGTGGCGATGGAGCCGGAGACGGTCCAGCCGGAGTCGGTCTCGAAGTCCTCGTCGAAGAGGACGGCGATCTCGCCGATGTCGACGGAGAAGGGGTTGGAGGCGCCGGCGGAGGGGATGTTGATGACGCCGGCCTGGGCGCCCTCGGCGGAGACGAAGAACTCGATGTTCTGGTCGCAGTTGGCGCCGGGGAGGGAGAAGGAGTAGACGTCGGCGCCGTCGTCAGACATGGGGACGGTGGTGAAGGCGCCGGCGTCGTAGCGGTAGCTGATGGTGACCGAGTTGGGGACGAGCGAGTCGATGCCCTCGAAGACGGTCATCTGCACGGGGAGGGGGGTTGCCGGGGGATGGAGGGAGGGGACGGAGGTGTTGAGGGCGGCGGCGAGGAGGCCCCCACCGAGATCGGGGGTGGCGGTGAGGGCGAAGGTCTGGGGGCCCTGGGCGACGCTGGTTCCGCGGATCTCGACACGCCAGGGGCCGGGCTCCGGGTTGGTGACCTGGACCTGTTCGATGTTGTTGAGGTGGTCTTCCTGGTTGCGCACCGCCGGTGAGGCGGGGCTGGCGGGGTTGAGCGTCCAGGGGTAGTGGCGCACGCCGGAGGGGGAGATGACGACGAGGTCGAGGTCGTTGATGAGCGCGGGGGAGACGTTGGGGGTGCCCGCGGGGTCGTCCCAGGCGAGGGTGGCCTTGAGTTCGGGGGCGCCGGCGGAGACGTTGATGGTGTAGGAGACGTTGCCGCCCTGATCGACGACGTCCTCGGCCCAGTTGCCGGTGCGCATCAGGTCGATGGCGTCGACGACGCGGGCGGAGCCGTAGCCGTACTGGTAGTCGGGCCCGGCGTTGCCGAGGTCAACGGCGGAGTGGGTCAGCCAGGTCTTCATGAGCTGGTTGGAGGGGTCGGGCTGGGAGGGGAAGGTGTTGCGGAAGTCCTCGAAGATGAGGGCGCCCATGCCGGCGAGGGTGGGTCCGGACATGGAGGTGCCGCAGAGGGTGGTGTAGTCCGAGTCGTTGTCATCGTCGCAGGAGGTGACGCCGCCGTCGCCGTTGGACTGGCACCCGGGCCCGGCGATGATGGGGCGGACGCGACCGTCGTCGGAGGGTCCCCAGGAGGAGAAGGAGGTCATGGAGTCGTCGTTGGAGTTGAGGGCGCCGACGGTAATGGCGTTCTTGTTGTTGGTGGGGGGCGGGGAGGTGTTGTAGGAGGAGCCGCAGGACCATCCGCGTTCATTGCCGGCGGACCAGAAGATGACGATGGGGCCGCCGGCGGCGCCGCGGACGATGTTGTCGATGGTGGCGGCGCAGAGGCCGTAATCGCCCTCGTAGGAGCAGGGGAAGCCGTTGGGGCCGACGTTGGAGCCGATGGAGTTGTTGGAGATGTCGGCGCCCATGCTGATGGCGGTGGTGTAGTCGGCCTCGATGTCGCCGGGGTTGGTGTAGAGGAAGGTGCCGGAGCCGTCGTACTCGAAGCCGGCGGTGACGATGTTGGCGCCGGGGGCCATGCCGGTGTGCGTGGCGTTGGCCGAGCCGTTGCCGGCGACGGTGCCGGCGACGTGGGTGGAGTGGTAGTTGGTGCCGGAGGCGTCGATGACGGTGGTGCGTCCGGCGAGGTCGTTGTGGGTGGCGCGGGCGGTGCCGCCGTCGTAGACGAGGACGGTGACGCCGGAGCCGTCGAGGTTGTACGGGGCGCTCTGGGCGGCGTCGACCTGGGTGATGGCGCGGTTGGAGGCGTTGTAGTGCTCCATGCGGGGGAGGGGGGGCTCGATCCACTGGACGCGGTCGTCGGAGGCGAGCTGGCGCACCTGGCTGAGGGGGAGTTCGACGACCATGGCGTTGACGCTGTTGAGCGTGTCGCGGACGACGCCGGCGTGGTTGGCGACGACGTCGTGGGCCTCGGCGAGGACGGCGTCAACGTCGTCGTGGAAGCGGACGTAGACGCCGACGGTGGGGTCGGCGAGGGGGCCGGCGTCGCGGGCGCCGTCGACGATCGACCAGGCCGGGGGGGCGTTCTCGAGGAGGGCGTCGTGGAGCTTGTGCTCGATGCGGATGGGGGCGGCGCCGATCAGGCCGGAGGCGGAGAGGGCGGTCGCCTCGGCGGACTTGTCGACGCGGGCGAAGTAGGCGCCGGAGCCGAGGGGGGAGAGGAGCGTGACGCCCTGCTCGGCGAGGGCGGCGCGTTCGGGCTTGGAGAGGGCGCGGTCGAAGCGGAGGACCATGCGCGGGGAGGCGTCGGCGATGCGCAGGGCGTCGCGGGCGGCGGTGGCCGGGGAGGAGGCGGGGGCGTCGAGGCGTTGCGCGGCGTGTGAGCGCCAGGCAACGGTGTCATCGATGGCGAAGGCCGATCCCGCTGCGGCGAGCAGGGCGGTGATGGCGAGGGTCCGAGAAGTGGTGGGGATCCGCACGTGAGTCTCCTTGTGTCGTGGCGCCGGCGTACGCGGCGGGCGGTGGGGTCAACGTAGCGGCTCGTGCCCGTCGTTGAAAGGGCCGCGTCGCTGGGGGTCGGGGGAGAAAGCGACGGGGTGGGCGGTGGGCCCACCCCGCGCGGGGAGCGAGTGTTGAGGCGCGGGTCAGGGGCAGCCGGCGGAGAAGAGGCCGAGGAAGGTGACGATGTCGGAGAAGTCGAAGACGCCGGTGGGGAGGGCGAGGTCGGCCTGGGGCGCCCCGCCGTTGAAGGCGAGGAGGAAGGCGGTGACGTCGGAGAAGTCGAGGGCGCCGAAGGGGGCGACGAGGTCAGCGGGGGAGCAGGGGCCGCCGGTGTCGTCGGAGGCGAGGTTGGGGCGGTAGTGCTCGAGGGTGCAGCGCATGCGGTTGGCCTGCTCGGGGGTGAACTTCTCCATGCAGATGTCGTCGGAGTAGTCCATGTAGTTATCGAGGGGGGCGGCCATGCCGCAGGAGGTGCGGGAGCCGGGGCAGCCGAAGGTGGGGGAGTTCTCGCGGTTGGTGTCGCAGATGCGGTCGCCGGTGGTGTAGCAGCTGCTGGTGCCGCACCCGTTGTCGAAGGTGTGGTAGAGGCCGAGATAGTGTCCGACCTCGTGGGTGGTGGTGCGTCCGAGGTGGAAGGGGGTGAGGGGGGCGTTTCGTCCGAAGGAGGAGTAGAGGACGACGACGCGGTCGGCGTTGGAGCCGGCGATGCCGCCCTGGGGGAGGTCGGGGACGTACCCGAGGGCGCCGGAGGCGGAGTTGGTGTAGATGTTGAGGTAGCGGTCGGTGTCCCAGGCGAGGGAGTTCCAGTAGGAGCCGCTGTCGTTGAACCAGCTGTTGTTGGTGGAGTAGGTGATCCCGTTGGTGGGGTTGCCGTCGGGGTCTTCGGTGGCGAGGAAGAACTCGAACTGGGTGTCGGTGCCGTTGGCGCCGTTGGTCCCGGCGATGGCCTGGAAGTCCTCGTTGAGCACGTCGATCTGGGACTGCACGCGGCTCTCGGAGATGAACCCGGTCCCGGAGGAGTTCTGGATGACGTGGACGACGACGGGGATGCGGATGAGGCCGTTGGAGGGGTCGTACTGCGACTCGATGCTGGTGTTGTTGAAGTTGCAGTCGGTGGCGGAGCCCCGCGCCGGGCCGGCGATCTGGGAGGGTCGGGCGAGGCAGTGGGTCTGCTCGGTGTCGAAGTAGCCGGACTTGGCCAGGTCGTTCCATGAGTGGTAGGTCACGCCTTCGACGACGATGGTGTAGTCGTCGATGACCTGGAAATCGGGGCGGACGAGGGGGGACTCATCGGTGGCCAGGGCTTGGCTTGCGCACGCAGCGAGCAGGAGTGCAACGGTGTGCTTGGCGTTCATGGGGGGCTCCAGACAGCGGGGGAGGGGGGAGAAAAATCGGCGCGCCGCCCACGGGGGAGCGGCACGCCGGGGGGGAAAGCGGGTCAGGGGCAGCCGGCGCCGAAGGCGCCGAGGAAGCCGAGGACGTCGGAGAAGTCGAGCGTGCCGAAGGGGGGCGCCAGGTCGGCGTCGGGCGCGCCGGCGGAGAAGGCGGAGAGGAAGGCGGTGACGTCGGAGAAGTCGAGCACGCCGAAGGGCTCGGCGAGGTCGGCCTCGCTGCAGGTGGTGGAGGTCTCGTGGGAGAGGAAGAAGGAGATGAGGTCGGTCTTGCTCAGGCCGGGCCCTTCGAGGCTGGCGATGAGGCCCGCGCCGCCCCCGTTCTCAAAGAACTCGATGCGGACGGCGTGCCTGCCGGCGTGGAGGGCGATCTGCCCGGAGCGTTCGACCATGCCGTGGAGCCCGTCGTTGTCGACGACGAGCTGGTCGCCGATGTAGAGGGCGGAGCCGTCGTCCGAGTTGGTGTAGAAGGTGTAGAGGCCGTCGGCGAAGACCTCGACGAAGCCGGTGAGGAGGGCGCCGACCTCATCGGCGCGCCCGCTGGTCATGAACTCGCCGCTGGTGCTCGGGGCGTCCACGCTGGTGGCGATGTCGGAGGCGTAGGGGGTGAGGGCGTCGAAGTTGGGGAGCTGGCTGGGGGAGTTGAGGGCGTAGTAGTCGACGACGAGGCCGACGGCGGGGTTGATGACGGTGTCGGGGTCGCGCAGCTCGGCGACGTCGATGTTCACGCTGGCGCTGGGGCCGGCGGTGAGGGTGTAGTTGAAGGTGTCGGCGCCGTCGAACCCGGGGGCGGGGGTGTAGCGGAGCAGGTCGCGTCCGCCGGGGCCCGCGCCGGCGAGCCGGGAGACGGCGCCCCCGCCGGCGGTCATGGTGTCGTAGGAGGCGATGAGGGCGGGGTCGCAGGACTGGGCGGCGTCGTTGGCGAGCACATCGACGTCGATGGGGGAGCCCTCGTAGGTGGAGGCGAAGTCATCGCCGGCGTTGACGCCGGAGGTGGTCAGGTCGCACCCGTTGTTCTCGACGTCGTCGAGGAAGGCGGAGATGACGTTCTGCACGCGGGGGTGGAACTGGAGGACGATGTTGCCGAGCCCGCCGGGGCAGGTGTGGCAGTAGGACATGATGGTGCCGCCGAACGCGGACCCGCAGTCCCCGTTGCCGCACCCGTCGATGACGGGGTTGTAGGAGTCGTGGGTGTGCCCGGTGCCGAAGTTGTGGCCCAGCTCGTGGGCGGCGACGACGACATCCCAGTTGCCCCCGGAGTGGTCGGTGAGGGGGTAGGGGAAGGAGCCGTTGAGGTGGGCGGAGACGCCGTAGCCGTAGTCGTCGTTGCAGAGGACGGAGAGGTAGGCGACGCCGCCGTAGCCGACGTCGGTGCGTCCGGTGAGGTAGTGGACGGTGGTGCGTTCGACGTCGGACATGTTGGCGCGCCAGTGGTTGCGGACGAGGTCGAGGGGATCGCCGAAGCTCTCGTCGTAGGGGTCGGTGTTGGCGTCCCAGACGCGGAGGAAGCCGACGGCGAGCTTGATGTTGACGTCCCGCTCGTAGATCTCGGAGATGGCGCCCATAAGGGTGACGGCGTAGGCTGCGGCGGCGTTGGCGTTGCCCCTGAAGATGCGGCTGGTGAACTCCCAGTCGGTCTCGATGGCGATGTTGGCGATGCGGCAGGTCGAGCCTCTGGCGCTCACGGCCTGGGGCTCGACCATGGGGCCCATGGGGCTCAGCTCGAGGTTGTCGTCGGAGAAGGCGCAGGCTTCGCGGGGGTCGTCGGCGTTGTTGATGAGGGTCGCCATGTCCCCGACGCGCAGGGCGTCTTCGAGGTCGCGGGCCTGTTCGAAAGCGCCGGTGGCGATGGAGTAGAGGGCGCCGCGGTGCTGAATGAAGCCGTTGGTCCCGAAGGGGGAGAGGGCGAGGTAGGCGAGGCTGTCGGGGGCGCCCTCGACGTGGCCGCGCAGAAGGACGACGTCTGGACGCTCGAGCGGAACCTGCCCGTCGGCCGTGCCGAGGACGAGCTGGGCGCCCGGGGCGATCACCTCGAAGCGATGAAGGTCAAGGTTGACGCGCTGGTCGCCGGGGAGTTCGAACCGGTCGAGATCGATGCGTTGGCCGACGGAGACGTCGCGCAACTGATCGTGTCGGAGCATCGTGGCGTTCGCCGGAGAGGCGATCGCCACGGGCTCGGGCGCGGCGAGGGTGGAAGAAACGCCCACGCACGGAAGTGCGACAGCCAACAGACAACGACGGTATGTCATTGAGACCTCTCTCCGGATGTTGAATCGGCGAACCGACAGACTCGAAAGCCGCGGTGTGGAGACGAGGGGAGCCCCTCTGAGACCGCGGAGACCCGCCATCGATTCGTCCCGGGTGGGCGTGCGGTTGCCATGTTCCTGCGCGATCCGTGGGGGACGGACGCCCGAGAACGGGGGCGACCCGGGTACCCGTTTGCTCGGTGTTCGGCTCGGGGACCCAAACGCGGGGTCAGCCGCACCCGGCGCCGAAAGCGGATAGGAAGATCAGGATATCGGTGAAGTCCAGGACGCCGAGCGGCGGGGCCAGGTCCGCCTCGGGGTCGTCGGCGACGAACGAGGCGAGAAAGCGGGTGACATCGGAGAAATCCAGCTCGCCGAAGGGGGGCGCCAGGTCGGCGGGTGAGCAGGGGGGGGCGGGGTCGTGGGTGAGGAGAAGCTCGGTGAGGACGGTCTGGCTCAGGGAGGGGCCGGCGATGGTGGCGATGAGACTGTGCAGCCCCGACTGCTCGAAGTACTCGATGCGCAGGGCGTGGGGTCCGGCGGCGAGGGCAATCTGTCCCGATCGGGTCTGCAAGGTGTGCAGCCCGTCGTTGTCCACCACGAGGCGGTCGCCGATCCAGAGTGTGGAGCCCTCGTCTGAGGATGTTGTGAAGGTGTAGACGCCGTCCGAGGGCGCGAGGACGTACCCGGTGAAGAGGGCGCCCACGTAGCCGGTGCGTTCGCTGGTCGCGAACTCGGCGTTGCTGGTCTGGAAGTTCACACCGGGGACGACGTCGCTGGCGTAGGGGGTGAGGGTCGCGAAGTCGGGGAGCGCGCTCAGGTTGTCGAGGTCGAAGTAGCTCACGGCGAGGCCCGGCTGGGGGCTTGCCGGAGTCTCCGGCTCGCGGAGCGTTTCGACGTCCACGAAGACCATCGCGGACGGCCCCGAGTCGAGGGTGTAGGCGAACGAGTCTTCGCCGACGAACCCGGCGGGGGGAGTGTAGCGGAGCTGGTCGCGTCCGAACGCGCTGGCGTTGGGGAGCAGGGCGACGAGGCCGCCCTGTGCCGAGACCGTGTCGTGCGAGAGCACGGAGACGGGGTGGCAGGAGGCGAGGTCGTCGTTGGCGAGGATGTTGATCTCGACGGGGTGATCGACGCCGGTGTATGCGGTGTCGTCGATGGCGACGGCGCCGGAGAGATCGAGTAGGCAGTCCGGGTCCGCGATGGAGTCGAGGTAGGCGAGCATGTCGAGACGGACCTGGGGGTGGAAGGTGAGGGCGATGTTGGCGAGCCCGCCGGGGCATTCGTAGCAGTAGGACATGATCGTGCCGCCGAAGGCGTCGGCGCAGTCTCCCAGGCCGCACCCGTCGAGCGGGGGGTCGTACATGGCGGTGTTGTGGGTGTGTTGCGCGCCGAAGTTGTGCCCGAGCGTGTGGGCGACGACGTACAGGTCCCGGTTGGCGGCGCTGTGGTCCTGGAGGGGGTACGGGAAGAAGCCCGCGAGGCTCTGAGAGACGCTGTACCCGTTCCCGTTGGCGCAACGCAGACCGAACCACGCGTTGCCGCCGAACCCGGAGCCCGCGACGCCCGAGAGGAAGTGAACGGTTGCGCGATCGACGTCGTTGAGGTTCTGGTCCCAATGGTCGGTGAGCTGGAGGAGCAGATTGCCCCCGTTCGCGTACGGATCGATATCCGCGGCCCAGACTCGGAGGAAGCTCAGCCCGAGACGGACGCCGAGGTCGCGTTGGTAGATCTCGGAGACGGCGCCCAGGAGTGAAACGGCGTACGCCGCGGAGGCGTCGGTGTTGCCCGCGAAGAGTCGATCGGTGTAGGGCCAGTCGGTTTCGATGGCAACCCTGGCGAGGCGGCAGGGGGGGGCGCCACGGCTGTGGGGCGCGGGCGCCGACCGCGTCGCGTCGGGCGCCTCGAACGCGCAGCCGGCGGGCGGGGGCGGCGCGTCGAAGGCGAGCCGTCGAACATCGGCGACCCGGAGCGGGTCCGGGAGGTTCTGCGCGTGCGCGAAGGCGCCGGTCGAGACGGAGTGGAGGGCGCCCGCCGAGTCCACGAACCCGTGCGTCCCGTACGCCGAGAGGGCGAGGTAGACGGTGCTGCGGTCGTCTCCGATCACGCGCCCCGAGAGGAGGACCACGTCGGGGCGTGGGAGGTCGGTCTCCCCGAGGGGCGTGCCGAGGACGAGGCGGGCGTCCGGCGTGAGCAGCTCGATCCGCTGCAGGTCGAGCCCGACCGTCTCGCCGCCCGTCAGGCGGAATCCATCGATTCGGACGCGTTCGCCGGTCGGTGTGTTGCGGAGCGAATCGAAGCGGAGCAGGTCGGCGTTGGATGCGGTGGGGGCGTTCGGGCGTTCGGGCCGGGCGAGCGCGAGGGAGGCGCCCAGCGAGAGGGTGATCGTGACCAGGAGCGCAAGGCGGGGCATCATCGGAGGAACACTCCCGAGGGGGTTGGGCCGGTGAGGGATCCCTCGGGGCCTTCGGGCGTCCAACCTACGGGGCGGCTTGGTCCGGCACAACGGTGTCGGGGGGGATTGGGGCGTCGCACGCGGCGGGGGCGTCGTG
>JBITAG010000316.1:0-12377 GCA_044439985.1 Phycisphaerales bacterium JB059
AGCACCCCCACCACCCCCACCACCATGCTCACGACCAGCACCGGTCCGAGCCGGTCGCTGACGCGCAGGGCGATGGCGCCCGGCAGCACGAACAACGCCGTCGCGAGCACGATCCCCGCGAGCTTCACCGTCACCACCACCGCCAGGGCGAGCAGGAGCAAGAGCGTCACCTTCATCCGCTTCCCCGGCGTTCCGAACGCCTCGCACGCGGACTCGTCAAACGCCCAGAAGAGCATCGGTCGACGCAGCGCGAACATCGTCAGGCCGATGAACGCGAGCGCCGCCCCCCCGATGATCGCGTCGCCCCACCCGACGTTGACCACCGAGCCGAAGAGGACCGACTCCAGATCGGGGGGCGCCGCCTGACCCGCCGAGGCCGCCCGTCGTCCCGCCTCGCGCAGCAGGACGAAGCCGAGGGCCATCGAGAGGGCGAGCACGACACCGATCGCGGTGTCGGTCCGGGTCCCCCGTTTCCCGCTGAGCCACGCGATGCCCATCGCCGCCGCGAGCGAGAACCCGAGCACGATGCCAAGCAACCCGAGAGCGCCCGGGCGTGTGGAGCCGGTGACGCCGAGCACGAACGCGAGCCCCACGCCGCCGAAGGCCGCATGGCTCACCCCCTGCCCGATGAAGGCGAGGCGTTTGAGCACCACCAGCACGCTCAACAGACCGCCGAGCAGACCGACGAACGCGCCGGTGATGACACCGGGCCAGTAGAGCGAGGCGAGTTCCGGGCTGGAGAGATACTCGATCGTGCGCATCAGGACGCCCCCCCGTGATCGTGGTCATGGGCGTCGCAGGCGTGCGGGTGGTGGTGCTCCGGGTCCGGGCAGTCCTCGGCCCGGTGCGCGTCGATGTGCACCGCCCCGAAGACCCCCTCGATGTCGTGGCTGAAGACTTCCGCGAGCACCGCGGGCGTCAACCCACCCGGCGCCGCGTGGTAGTGCAGCGTCCGGCTCAGGCAGGCGACCCGGTCACACCCCGTCGCGACCGTCCGAAGGTCGTGGCTGACGATCAAGATCGTCAGTTCCAGCTCCTCGGAGAGTCGCTCGATGAGCGTCGCGAAGCGTCGCTGCCCCTCGACGTCGATCCCCACGGTCGGCTCATCGAGCACGAGAATCTTCGGGTCGCAGGCGAGCGCCCGCGCGATCATCACCCGCTGCAACTGTCCGCCCGAGAGCTTGCCGATGGCGCGATCGCGGAAGGCGCCGGCGCCAACCAGGTCGATCGAGCGGTCCACGCGCTCGGCCCGATCGGTGGGCATCCGTCTCCACGGGCTGATCCCCGCCGACGCCCCCATCGCCACCACCTGACGCACGCTGATCGGGAACTCCAGCTCCGCCCCCACGCGCTGGGGGACGTACCCGATGAGTCCGAGCCGGCGAGCCTCGCCCGGCGATCGCCCGAGGACACGGATCGTGCCGGAAGCGCCGCGCAGAAGCCCGATGATGAGCTTGAGCAGGGTGGACTTGCCCCCCCCGTTCGGCCCCAGGATGCCCAGCCGCTCCCCCCGTTCGACGGTCAGGCTCACCCCCTCGACCGCCGGCCCAACCGGGGCGCCCCCCATCGGCGCCCGCGGGTAGGTGTACGACACGTCGCGAAGCTCGATCGCGGGCGCCTCGGCGTGCGGATCTGTCGGCTCGAGGGACATCGGCAGGGAGTCTACGGTCCTTCGCCCGCCTCCTGTTCGGGGGATACCTCCCCCGGCGGCGCGAGCCCCTCAACCAGCACCTCCAGATTGGCCTCCATCATCTCGAACCAATCGCCCGAACCGATCGGGTCGAGCACGCCGATCCGCACGCCCGACGTCTCCCCGAGGCGCCGGGCGAGGCTCGCGTCGAACTGCGGCTCAACAAAGATCATGCGCACGCCCTCGCGTTCGATCGCCTCCCGGGCCAGGGCCAGCTCGCGCGGGGTCGGCTCGCCGGTGGCCACCGGGCGGAGGATCGCCGCGACGCGCAGCCCGTACCGGTCGGCGAGGCGGGACCAGGCGTCGTGGTGGGTGATGATCGCGCTCCCCCTGAGTGGCGCCAGCCGCTCCTTGTACCGCTCGTCGAGACGTGCGATGCGCTCGCGCAGGTCCTCGGCCCGCTGGGCCAGCGCCCCCCGATCCACGCCGGGGATGGACGCCAGCCGGGACTCCAGCTCGCTCACGAGGCGGAGCACCAGTTGCGGATCGAGCCAGAGATGGGGGTCAATGGTGTGGTCGTGATCGTGGTCGTGCCCGGCATGGTCGTGCCCGGCGTGTTCGTCCTCGAGACCCACGACGTGATCGAACCGCACGAGCCGATCTCCGGCCTCCAGAAGCAGCGCCGACGCCCCCCCCTCCAGCCCAAGGCCGACCATCACCACCAGGTCCGCCCGGGCGACGTGGGCCCGATCCTCCGGACGCAACTGGTACCCGTGGACCGACTCACCCGGGGGGACGAGCGTCTGCACCTCCGCCCCCTCGGGCGCCACCGCCCGGGCGAGGCCCTGGAGCGGCGCGATGCTGACCAGCACCCGCACCGGGGCGTCGTCGTCCGGCGACGAGCCCCGCGAGCACCCCGCGAAGGCGACCCAGATGGGGGCGAGCAACACCAGCGGCATCCAACGCAGAATCGCTCGAAACTGGCTCATGGCAGGGCTCCTGGGGGTGGACAAGTCTTGCCTGAGGTCGACGCCGAATCGAGCCCTCCCCGGCGCGGGACTCCCCGCCCCGGGCGGACTACACTTGCCCCCGATCGATGGGGCGGTAGCTCAGTTGGTAGAGCGCATCGTTCGCAATGATGAGGTCAGGGGTTCGACTCCCCTCCGCTCCACTTCCTCCGGTTCTGAACACGGGCGACGCGCCCGGATGGTCAGCCCCCCCCCGTTCAGGTGCAGCGCTTTGGTCGATCCGGCCCGCGTGGTGGCAACGCCACCTGCCGCTCTTTCGCGCCGCAACCGGGCGACCCCGTGTGCGGACCGCCGGGGGACCGCCGAATTCCGGCCCCCTCGGCAAGCCGGGCTCAAGACCGGGCTCAGACCGGGCTCAGACCGGGCCATCGGCGCCGTTCGCATGTCAACGACCACCCGGCTCCGCCCCGCTCCCGGGGCAAGTGGGCACGACAGCCCGCTTCGCGACTTCTGTGGTGAGGACGCCGGGACGTCCGGGGTTGGGATCCGGGCTTATTCGTCAGCCGGCGCGTCGACGTACATCGGCAGGTAGCGGTAGTAGACCTCGAGGCTGAGGGTGCAGATCGCGGTCTGGTAGATCCGCCCACCGATGCGGGCGTACCGGTCGGTGGGGTCCCAGCTCCCGGCCGCCGGCCCGTCCACCCGCTGCGCCCGGACCAGCTCGCGGGAGATGGCCCGGTTCCATCGCGTCCACGCTCCCCCCCCGTGCTGGAAGAGCGCCAGCGTCGCGTAGTACCACGCATAAGTCGGGCTCTCCGCGTCCCAGCGCGGCAGTTCCTGCAGCACGAACCGCGCCGAACCGTTCATCCGAGGATCGGACCGGTCCGTCCCGAGCAACTGCTGCACGAACATCCCCTCGGCTGTCATCGAGTGCGTGGCTTCCATGCCGGGGCGGTACGCGTACCGGCCGATCCAGCGATCGTCCATCACCAGGCTGAGCCAGTCCCCCGCGGCGGGCATGGCTCCCGGCTCAACCTCCACCCCACAGCGCTGCGCCGACTTCATCGCCATCACCATCCACCCGAGCACGGAGGTGTCGCCCGCCTGACCCGGCTCGTAGCGCCACCCGCCGACGTTCGAGTTTCGGGCGCCGGAGATGAAGGCCACGGCGCGCTGGATGGGCGGGAGCAGCTCCGGATCGCGTGTCATCGCGTACCCCTCGCAGAGCGCGATTGTCGCGATGCCCTGCGAGTACATCGACTCACCCCGGCGGAAGTCCCCCGGATCCCCTTCGCATTGAATCAGCCACGCCAGCCCCCGAGCGACGGTCTCCTGGTACGGACCCGGCCTGGTCGGCGTGTGGTCTGCGCCGAGGAAGCAGAGCAGGGCCAGACCGGTACAGGCCACATCGAACTCGTACCGTGCGGGATCTCCGGAGCGCCCCCCGACACGCTCGAACTCCCGGGCGCTCCAGCGCCCGTCCGGGCTCTGGTTGCGCGCCAGCCAGGCCAGGGCGTTGGCGACCGCCTGCTCGGTCCGTTCCGATCCCCCGCCCCGCTCCACCAACGCGCGGCGTGTCGCCTCGTTGCGCTGCGGGTAGACGACCTCGGTCGGCGCCGGCGCCTCCGGCATGGGCGTGGTGGCCGATCCGGGCAGCGCCGGAAGGGGAACCCCCGCCACCGGAAGGGGATCTTGCACCGCCGCATCCGCGACTCGCGTCGGCGCTTCCGCCGCCGCCTCCGCCGGCCCGTCCTCCGGCTCCAGTGTGACCAGCCGCGGTCGATCCACGCGGACGTCCGCGCCCGCCCGCGGACCGGCTCGTTCCGGCGCCATCGACACCAACGGTCCGGGGACCGCTCGCTCGGACGGCGTCTCCGGATCGGGCGACGTCTCCATCAGGGCCAGCGCCCCCACCTCGGGATCGACGCCCGGGAGCGACGGGACCATCGGGAGAGGCGTCTCACCACCAGTCGTCTCCCGCGGTGAGGTGGCCGCCTCCGCCGTCCGGTCGATCTCCCGACGAAGCGGATCAACGAGCGTCACCAGCGGCGTGGTTGCTCCGCGAGGCGCCGTGAGCACCCCAGCCCGGGCCGCCCGGGGCGAAGACGCGGGTGGCTCGGAGGCGAGCGTCGATTCCACGACCGATGAGGGGTCGCCGGCCTCCGGCATCCGCTCGACACCCGCCAGCGCGGGCGGCTCGAGCGTGACGCCATCGGGCATCGGCGCCTCCAACGCCGGCGCCACGTCGCCCGAGAGGGCCAGTTCGATCCGCGATTCCTCCAGTTCCCGACGCTCCGGTCGGAGCCCGGCGACTTCAGGGCCTGAGGGCTCGCTCACCGTCTGGGGCAGGCTCGCTCGGGCCACCGCCCCGCCGGGAATCGGTCCCGCGGGCGCCGGGGTCTGTTCCGCCACCCGCCCAGCCCCGCCCGCCTCGGGGAGTGGCCGGATCTCGCCTGTCATTGCTTCGGGCGGTGAGAGGATCGGCTCGGTCCGCGGGCCAACGTCCGCGTCCGTCGGGGCGATCGCCATCATCGCCCGCGCTTCCAGCCCGATGACGCCCGGCGCGACCTGTGTGATCGCCGGCGCCTCCTCCGCGGGCGACGACAGACCATCCGCCCGGGACGGGACCACGGTGGCCACACCCACGCCCGGCGTGTCGGGCTCCTGAGCGGCGTTCCCTTGACCGGGCACGGGGGAGCGGACGCCCGAGACGTTCGCGGACTGAATCAGGGGCTCCGACGCGCCCGGGTCGTGTTGCTCGACGCGAGCGTCCGAAGGCAACAGCCCATCGATCGCCTGGGCGTTGAGCGCGCTGGAGGTCACTTCCACCACACCCGGCTCAGCCACGAGGCTTCCTCCCCGCTCGATCCGCGCCTGCGCCGCCGGGCCGACCACGGGCGTCTCTGCGGCGCTGGCGAGGCGCCCCTCCCCCACCGCTTCGGCCCGCCCGGATTCAGTGAGGATGCGCACGTCTCCCGGGTGCGCCTCGGGCGCCTGGAGCGGCGATTCCTTGGCAAACTCCGGACCGGGCGCGTCGGCGCCGCCCCCGATCTCGGCGGGCGCCGGCGAGAGTTTGTTGGGCGTCGCGCGGGTCGCCAGCGTGAGCCCCGACCCGGCGACCGGCGAAACCTCGCCGCGCGTCGTGGTCTCTCCGGCCCGCTCCACCGGGAGCAGGACCTGCCGCTCAGCGGATCGCGCTCCCGGAGGCGCCTCGGGCGTCCGGGCATCGGCCAACACCCGAGCCGCAGAAAGGTCTTCAGCGCCCGTGGTCAAGGCCTCCGGGGCTCGCTCGTTCGGCAAGGCGTCTTCCGGCGCCAGGACGATCGATGGCTCGGCCGGAAGCGACGTGGCCCCCGGCTCGACCCGGGCCTCGCTGGCGCCCCGCCGGGTCGAACTCGTCGCGGCCCGAGCCGTTTGGTCCATTGATGCCGCCAGGGGTGCGCGCCCCGGCTCGTTCGACGCCTCGCTCGGCCGGACGGCGGGCGCCCGAACGGAGGCGATCCGGGAGGCGTTGGCGGGTGTCGCCAGATCCGTCCGGACCGACGGCGTCCGCCCGCCAGACTCCATCACATCCGGACGGATGGGCTCGGCGGCAAGGCGGATCGGCGCGGCCTGCGAGGTCGCCAGCGTCATCGGGCTCGGGGCGTCACTCGCCTCGATCCGGGCGCTGGTTGTCGGCGCCGGCGCGGTGGATGCGACCTCGAACCCGCTTCGAAGTTGCTCGGCCACGCCGCCGCCCGAGGTCGTCAGCCGAACCCGCGACGAGCCCGACTCGAGCATGTCCCCGATCGCGGTCGAGACTCGCAACGCCCCGAGGAGGGCGAGGAGCAACGCGTGCAGGAGCATCGAGAGCAGCAGGCAGCGGGCGAACAAGCCGAGCTTCCGCCACCGCGTCATCGCCCCGCGGCTCGATCGGAACCTGAGCAAGAGCAGCAGGAGCAGGAGCAGCAGCAACGCCCAGAGGAGCCATGGCCCGAAGAGCCGCCAGAGGCTCGCCCAGTCAAGCCCCGAGCGGGACGGATCCACCACGGCGTAGACCTCGCGCGACTCGGACCGGAGCAGGTCGAAGTCCGGGGACTCGTCCGCCTCCCCTGACGCGATCGGGGCGCTGAAAAGCAGCTCGAACCCTCCCATGCCCAAGGCTGGATCCAGTTCGTCCGCCGCGGAGTTGATCGGGGCGCCGATCGCCTCAGGAGACGAGGGCACACCATCGGCCAGTCGCGATCGGTACAGATCGAATCCCCCCGCCCCCCCCTCCCGATTGGAGGCGAAGTAGACGAAGTCGCCTTGCGGCGACCAGGCGGGCGCCACGTCGTCGGCGTCCGAACACAGCGCCCCGAGTCGCTCGGGGTCCGTGCTCGACGCCCCCGCGTACCCGGATCGGTACAGGTCGTAGTCCCCGGCGCTGGGCAGAGGAACGAGCGGGTCCGGGGGGAGATCGGCGTCCGCCTCAGCCCGCGGACGATTCGACGCGAACAGGAGCCAGAGTCCGTCCGGCGAGAGGCTCGGGGCGTACTCGTTGTGTGGTGTGTTGATCGCGCCGGTCAACGCCGTGGGCTCGCCCCACTCCCCATCCACCAGTCGCGAGACCCACAGGTCGTACCCGCCCAGCCCCTCGCGTCGATCGGTCGCGAAGATCAGCGAGCGCCCGTCGGGAGCGACCCAGGGGGTGATCTCGTCCGCGTCGGCGGTGTTCAGCGCGTCGAGGGGTTCCGGCTCGGACCACCCCTCGGGCGTACGTCTGGAACGGTACAGGTCCGCGCCGCCCCCCATCGGGCCGCGGGCGAAAAAGACGGTGGCGCCGTCCGGCGAGAGGGCGGGGTGGTACTCCTCGTCACCTGAGTTCACTCCCCCCACCAGCGGGCGGGGGTCCGACCAGAGGATCGATCGGACGGGCGCTTCGGAGGCGGGGACTCGGATCGACCGCCCGTCGGTGTAGACCAGCGCGTTGCGATCGGCCATGCGCCGGGCCTGCATGCCAAGCGCATAGACGCCCAGCCCCACGAGGGCCGCCAGCAGGATCCAGATCGCAACGCGTCGCACCACGCCCGGGCCTCCGCGCTACCTGATGGGAACCGTGTCGAGGAAGGGCTCGGGCACGCCGGCGCCTTTGCACACATCGAGCGCGCGAACGATCGCCTCGTACGAGGCGGTCCGATCGCCCCGGATGGTCACCTTCTGGTCCGGGTTGCGTTCCACCGCCTCCTCGATGATCGTGCGTAGATCGTCGGGCGAGACCTCTCGACCGGCGACGATGATCGCCCCGCTCTCGTCGACGTTGACGATGATCTCCTTGAGCGAGACGGAGATCGGTCCGCCCGACTCGGCGTCGGGCAGGGCGATGCGCATCTCGCGCTCCGTCTGCTGGAAGGTGGTCGCCACGAGGAAGAAGATGAGCAGAAGGAAGACCATGTCGATGATCGGGGTGAGCTCGATGCTCGCCCCGCCGTCGGTCTCTTGGCTGGTGGTGGGCTTGATCAGCATGGCGGGCCCTAGACCTTCGCCGCCTGGACGGGCGCGCGTCCGCCGTTCGACGAGGGGCTGGGTGACGGGAAGGGTGTGGCGTGGGCGTGCTCCGGCGCCACGGGCTCGGCATAGGTGGCGACGAAGTCGACCGCGGCCCGGTCGATGTCCGTTGCCAGACGCTCGACACGCGAGCCGAGCCAGTGGTAGCAGATCATGGCGGGGATCGCGACGAGCAGGCCCGCGGCGGTCGTGACCATCGCCTCGTAGATCCCCTCGGCGAGAAGCTCCGCCTTACCGAGGGACTCGCCCGACATCGCGACGGTCTGGAACGCCCGGATCATGCCGAAGATCGTCCCCGTCAGGCCCATGAGAGGAGCGACCGAGGCGCACACGCTCAGCACCCGCAGCCGCTTGCGCAGCTTGAGCACCTCGTACTGCCCGGTATCGGCCAGGTCCTTCTCGACCAGTTCGAGCGGTCGTCCGAGTCGCCGGACGCCAGCCCCGAGCACACGTGCGATAGGGCTGTCGTTGTCCTCGCAGTACTTGACCGCCCTGGCCTTGTGCTCGAGCCCTCCCTCGTCGAGGATCTTGCGCAGGCCCCGGACAAACCCGGGCGGGACCACGCCGCCGCGTGAAAGGACGAGCGATCGCTCGACGATCACGGTGAGCGCGACAAGGGAGCAGATCCCGATGGGGATCATCATGACGCCGCCCTTGAGGACGAACTCCCAGATCGAGATGGTGGGCGCGTCCTCGATGGTCGGGGGCGCCGCGAGTGTCAGAATGAGGTCCACTGCCGTCTCCTCTCGGGCGCCCTCCCACAGGCGCCGGGGAACATCGAATCAGGGCGCTCGGGCGCCGGGGGGGAGCTGGGTCCGCACATGGTCCAGACGCTCGCGAGCCATCCGCGCCCAGTTCAGGTCAGGGAAACGCTGCACGACCGCCTCGTACTGAGCGCGCGCCTGGTGCGGGCGTTCGAGCCGCTCGAGCACCCGCCCCGCCTCGTAGAGGGCCGCGGCGCTCCACTCGTCGTACGCGTAGAGGATGTCCACGCGGAGCAACTCGGTGACCGCCTCTTCCAGGCGCCCCATCGCGAAGAGGCACTCGCCGATCTGAAACTGGGCGCGGGCGGCGGTCGGGCCCTGGTGGCGGCTCACCACCTCGCGGTAGTCCTTGATCGCCGCCTCGTGCTCGCCCCGGTTCTCCTTGGCCCAGGCCACGCCGAACCGGGCCTGGAACCAGAGCGCATCCTCGGCGTGCGCCTCGAGGAACCGCTCGTAGGCCCGCTGCGCGTCGTCCCAACGCTGGAGCGTCGCGTTCGCGTCGCCGAGACGGAGCAGGGCCGTCGGGGCGCTCGGGTCGTCGGGGTGCTCGCTCGCGACCCGCTCGAGGTGTTCCGCGGCCCGCTCGTGACGCCCGAGGGCGGCGAGCGACTCAGCCGCCATCAGCCCCGCCGACGGGCGGAGTTCGGAACCGGGGTGACGCTCGTGGAACGAGTCGAGCAGTTCCACCGTGCGCTCGTGACGTCCGAGCTTGAGCGAGGCGGCGCCGAGGCGATAGACCCCCTGCGCGCGCACGTCCGGCGGCGTTGTGTCCGCCTCGGACTCGATCGCCGCGACCAGCTCGCTCAGCGCCTCGGCCGCCTGTTCCCAGCGCTCCGCGTCGAGTTCGATCCCGCCCAAATCAAGGAGGGCGTAGATCCGGAGCCCCTCGTCGACGGGCTCGTCGAGCAGCTCGCGGTAGGCCGCGGCGGCCTCGTCGGGACGGTCAAGCTCACGCATGGACCAGGCCCGCTCGTACATGGCGCTGTGCCGGATCTGGGGCGCCAGCGCCCCGAACGCCGACGCCGGGATTTCCTCAAGCTGCTCCAGGGCGCGTGCGTGCTCGCCTGCGCGGGAGAGGGCGACGCTCAGACGGGCCATCGCCCGCGTGCGCATCGGGTGGTCCGGGTGGTCGCGGATGAACGCCTCAAACTTCTCGATGGCGCCCTGGCTCTCTCCCGCGACGAGCAGGGCCTCCCCCTGGTCGTACAGAGCGCGGGCGGCCAGATCGGCGCCCCCCACCTCCGCGGCCCTGGCGAACCACTCCGCGGCCGCCGCGTGGTCCCCCCGGGCCCGAGCGATCGCGCCGAGGTGGCTCATCGCGTGAGCCTCGAAACGCTCGCGGTCTTCGGCCTCCAGCACCTCGGTCAGCCAGGGGCGGGCCTCCTCCCATCGCTCCAGCGCCACGAGCGCCTGCCCCAGCTCGAACCGGGCGTGGGTCAGGCGGTCTGACTCGGGATACTCGGCGAGGAGTCGCTGGAAGACGGGCAGGGCCCGCTCGTGGGCGCCCTGACGCTGCATCGCCAGCCCCTGCTTGAGCAGGGCGTCATCGAGGGGCGTGCTCGGGGCGCCCAATGCGACGACGCGGGCGAAGTACCCCTCGGCGTCGGCCCAGCGCTGCGCCTCGAAGGTTCCGTCCCCGAGCGCGAGCAGGGCGCGGGCGAAGGCGGGGTCGGTTCCCGCGTCCCCCACCACCCCGGCCAGGAGGGGCTCGGCCTCGTCGAACCGTCCCTCCCGAGCCAGCGCGAGCCCGAGCCGGTAGGTCGCCCGCGTGCGCAGGCCCGGGGCGATCTCTCGCCCGAGCAGCTCGCGGTACGCCTGCTCGGCCTCCTGCAGTTCCGAGCGCATGTACCGGCTCTCGGCGCGCAGCATCAGCACCTCGTCCGCCTGGGGGTGGGCCTTGACGGACGCCTCGTACAGGGCGCACAGCGCGAGCGCCTGTTCGTATCGGGCGCGGGCGTACTCGATCGAGGCCGCCGCGTGGAGGGCGTCGGGCATGAGGCGGTGCTTGGGGTACTGGTCGAGGAAGGCGCCGATCGCCTGTGCCGCCTCGTCGGTTCGATCGGCGCGGCTGAGGGCGACGGCCCGGTCGTAGATGATCTCGGGGAGCAGCTCGCTCTTGGGATATCGCGCCTGGGCCTCGGCGAGCCGGGAGGCCGCCTCGCTGTCGGCGCCCTCGCGCATGGCGCACTTGGCGATCCAGTAGTCCGCGTCGTCGCGCAGGTCCGGGGGGGCGGAATCAGCCAGCTCGCGCAGGATCGGCAACGCTTGCTCGTGCTCACCCCGGTCGTACCAGACGCGCGCCCGCTCCAGTTTGGCCCGCGCCTCGAGCGGGGCGTCTTTCAGTTCACCGAGCAGCCCGTCGAGCAGGGCGCCCGCGTCGTCGAATCGTCCCCGCTGTCGGAGCAGCTGGGCCAGCCCGATGCCCGCCTCCTGCGCCAACGCCCCCGGGGCCTGACGGACCGCCTCGCGGTAGGCCGCGGCGGCGGCGTCGAGTTCCCCGGCCCGGTGGAGGGACTGGGCGTAGAGCACCCGAGCGTTGGGCGTCACGTCCGCCTCGGGGGTCCGCTCGATGATCGAACGGAACGTCGGCGCCGCGTCGGCGGGTTTGTTGCGGGCGAGCTGGGCGAGGCCCTTGAACAGTTCGGCGCGCGCGCGCATCGCGGCGTCCGGCCAGCGGCGAGCCAGCTCGTCGGCGCCCGCGATCGCTTCCTCGTGCTGACCGGCGCGTTGGCGTGCTTCCACAAGGAGCGCCGCGGCGTCGGGCGCCGAGGCGTGCTCCGCGTGACGCTGCAGGATCCGGTCGAAGGCGAGCGCGGCCTGAGCGGGATCGCCGAGCGTCAGGTGGCAGTGCCCGGTGAGCAGGGCGGTCTCGGCGGCGAACTCGAAGGAGGGATCTGTGGGGACCTGCTGGAGTTGCTCCAGGGCGCCGGCGCGATCGCCCCCCCGGAAGAGGGCGACCCCGAGTCCGTACCGGGCCAGCGGCGCCTTCTCGTGGTCGGGATGCTCTTCGAGGAAGGTCCGGTACTCGGCGGCGGCCAGGTCGTAGAGGCCGCGGTTGAGCAGCCCGTTGGCGGTCAGGTACGCGCGTTGATCGGTCGCGTCGTCGAGAACGAGCGTCGCGGTGGCGACCTGGGCGCTCAGGGCGAGGGCGGCGGCGGCGATGAAGCTTCGGCGGCGCGGCGCGTCACGGCTCGGCATGGAAGACTCCTGATCGGAGGGTGGTCGTCGGGCGCCCGCGGCGTCGCCCGTCTGGGGGCGACGCGTGGGCCGGCGCCTCACGCGGCGGGCGGCCCTGCGGGTGGCGGTGCGGGGGTCGTCGCCCGCCAGCCCGCAGTATGGCCGCCGTCCGCCGTCAATCAATCCCTGCGCCCCGGAAGGAGCGGGAAAGTGCCCTCAGTGCGGGCGGGGGGAGGATGAACCGGGCCCCGGGGGCTCAGTCGTCCTGGCGTGGGTGAGCATCGGCGTGGTCGTGGTCGTAGTCGTGGTCGT
>JBITAG010000317.1:0-18652 GCA_044439985.1 Phycisphaerales bacterium JB059
GCGGCCCGCTCGCTCCGCTCCGGGGCGATCCGGGCGTTCGTGTCGAGCACGACCACATCCTCGATCGACGCGATCGATTTCCGGGCGGTCCAGGCGGCCTGTCCCGCGTCGATGCGTTCCTCGGCGAGCCGCTCCGCACGCCCCAGCCTCGTCCGGGTCCGGCGCGTCTCCCGCAGGTCGGCGAGGATGCCGTCGAGCAGGGCCAGGGTTTCCTCGTGGGCGTGGACCGATTCTTCGATCCGCTGCTCCAGCCGGGCCTCCATCGCGACCGGGGTGCGGCTGGCCGTGGTGTGGTAGACCGACGCACACCCGCCCAGAATGCCCGGGCCACCCAGACCAATGACCGTCAAGAGCGCGGCGGCGGGGATGGTCCGGCGTTGGTCGGCTCTGGTTCTCACACCTGTCTCCTCGCTATGCTCTCATCTGGCGGGCTCCGGTCAGCGTACCACGCCGATTCTTGCTCGTCTCGACCTGGTTTCAGGGGAGTTGGCATGTTGGGTACATCACGGACGCGCGTGGTTCTCGGGGTGGTCTTGCTGTGTCTTGGCACACTCGGCTCAACCCCGGCCAGCGCCAACGAAACCGACCAGTTCACCCTTCCGACGGACCAATCGCTCGCCGATCTCGGCCCGTACATGGAAGCCGTCCATTACGAGATCCTCGGCCGGGTGACCGAGAATCTGAACAAGGACCTGCGCCGGGCCT
Organism: Phycisphaerales bacterium JB059; assembly: GCA_044439985.1. GTDB lineage: Bacteria > Planctomycetota > Phycisphaerae > Phycisphaerales > UBA1924 > JAJRXR01. The sequence continues at coordinate 706 of JBITAG010000317.1, forward strand.
ACCGGGGACCGCGCCCCAAAGAGATCCGGCGCCTGACCGATCCCGGCCTGGTCGCGGACCTCTTCCGGAGCGAGTTCGCCCCCGGGTTCATCGAGACCGTCAACCTGGAGAACGCGCTGCGCCGGCGATCGATGCGCCGGGCCTTCCCCGATCAGATCACCGCCCACCGGACGCTCGGCTGGATCTACGCCTGGGCCCACCTGCCCATCGATCCACGCCGTCTCGTGCTGCTCTTTCAGTCCTCCACCATCAACGTGCACGGCGCCTACATGGGCACCGACAAGATCGCCCACTTCCACGACCTCGGTCACATCTACTACAAGAGCTACCTCGCCCGGATCGACGGGGGGATGACGCCCGAGGAGGCGCGGGACTGGGTGGTCCGGTTCTACTCCCGAGGCCCGATCTCCGAATCCTTCACCATCGGCGCCTTCGCCACCGGTGTAGTCTCCAACGCGGACCTGGCCTCCAACTACGCGGGCATGCTCTTCTACCAGAACCTGACCGAGCCGATCGAGATCAACGGCGAGACCATCCCTCCCATGCTCGAACTTCACGAGGGATACTGGCGCATCGCCTACCACGTCCGCCCCGAGTCCGGGTTCCTCCGCCCCTTTCTGACCGATCACTGCAACGAGGCGCTCAACCCGTGCGTCTACGAGATCGGGATGCGCGGACCGATCCGCCGACACCTGCGAAAGAACTCCGACCGCATCCTCAAGGTCTATGCGGATGAAGCCGGGCGGGCACGCCCCCCGGAGTGGTTCCGCGACAAGGCGCTCGAGCTTCGCACCTTCCACGGGCAGGACTACGGCGCCATCATCCGCGAGGACAAGATGTTCTCCATCGCCGACGCGTGTGCCTTCCCCGACCGCCCCGCGCCCCCCCCGGATGCCTCCGAGGGGGATCTCGCCCGGGAGGCGCCGGCGCCCGCCCCCACGGCTCCCCACCCCGCCCCCCCGTCCGAGAAGCCGCTCGGCACCGGACATCCCGATGTGGTCCGCATCGGTTAGCCCCGCGGCGACCCCGGATCGCTGGGCCCCGCGCTCCTCCAAGGTAAACTGCGCTTGATTGCCATGGGCGCTCCAGAGCAGGACAGACTGACCAAGACCCTTCACGCGGCGGCGACCGGGGACACCGGCGCCGCCCGCGATCTGCTTGTCTTGGTTTACGACGAGCTGCGTGCCCTCGCCCGGGCTCGGATGGCGGGCGCCCCCCCCGGACAGACCCTCCAGCCCACCGCCCTGGTGCACGAGGCCTACATGCGCATCGTCGGGGAGGGCGACGCCCAGTTCGAAGGACGCCGGCACTTCTTCTTCGCGGCGGCCCGCGCCATGCGCGACATCGTCGTGGAGGACGCCCGGCGCAAGTCCGCCCTGAAGCGGGGCGGGGACCGCCGTCGCGAATCGCTCGACGATCCTCCCTTCGAACTCACCATCCCGCCCGACGAGATCCTCGCCCTCAGCGAGGCGCTCGATCGGCTCGAAGGGGAGGACGCCGAGAGCGCCCGGATCGTGGGGCTGCGCTTCTTTGTCGGTCTCTCGAACCAACAGATCAGTGAGATCCTCGGCGTCTCCCTTTCCACCGTGGAGCGACGCTGGCGGTTCACCCGCGCCTGGCTGGCCAGCTCGCTCAGTGACGAAACGCTGAGCGACTAGGGCCCGTCGCGGTACGCCGACGCCGCCGCCGGACGCCCCCACCGCTCGTAATACTCGACGATCGCCCGGCGCGCCACCTGCGAGTACGCGTGGTCCGGTCCGGCCAGCCGGAGCAGATGGTCGTACGACTCCATCAGCCTCGTCTCGGCCTCCTCCCAGTCCATCGTCCGCCCCCCGATGTGGGTGTACGCGCGGACCTTGCGGATCGGTCCCTTCGGACTCATCGGGTCGTTCGCCGCGTACCAGTCCGCGACCGTGATCCACGCGTCGGCGGCCTCCTGGTACCGCTCAAGGGCCGCCAGGTCGTACGCCAGGTTCCCGAGCGTGATGATGTAATCCCGGCTGTCCGTGCCGTAGACCCGGCCAGAGATCTCCATCGCCCGCAGTTGGTATTCCACGCTCTCTTCCTGGCGCCCGAGCTTGCCCAGCGAGAGCGCCAGGTTGTTGAGCACCGTTCCGATGGTCGGGTGGTAGGGGTCCAGATTGGCTTCCAGCACGCGAAGCGCCTCGCGGTGCAGCGACTCGGCCCGGGCGTACTCCTCCCGCGCGTACGCGATATTGCCCAAGTTCGACTCCACCATCGCGCTGGCGAGCGCGTCCGGCCCGAGGGCCTGCACCGCCGCCTCGTAATGCGCCACCGCCGCGTCGAGCCGCCCGAGCCGCTTCTCCACGGCGCCCAGGTTCACAAACGCCGTCCCGAGCACGTTGCGGTCGGGGCTCTCGTGGGCCAGCATGCGTTCGATCGCGGGCGCCAGATGCTCGCGGGCCTCCTCCAACGCCCCGGTCGTATAGAGCGCCCACCCCAGATCCGAATGGGCCTTGCACACGTCCCAGTGATCCGGCCCCAGCTCGGCGGACATGATCGCCAGCCCCCGGCGCAGATCCGCGATCCCTTCCTCGGTCTCCCCAAGCCGCACGCGCGTGGTCCCCAGGTGCCGGAGCGCCTCCCCGATCATCGGGTGATCCGGCTCGAGCACCCGTTGGCGGATCTCCACCGCGCGGGCGAGCAGGGGCGCCGCCTCACGAACCTTCCCGAGTTCCTTGTACGTCGCGCCGATCGTCATGAGCAACGCCGCCTCGACCTCCGGCTCGCCGTTGAACTCGTTGAGCCCCTCCACCGCCACCTCGAGGAACTCCGCGAGCGTCACCTCCGGCCCGCTCAGCCCCGAACGCCCCCACGGGCTGGCCGAGAGCAGCATCCGTTCCAGGAAGACCGTCACCGATGTGGACTTCGCCGCTTCGAGGACCGCCTGCGCCTTGGCCGACTGTTCCGCCCGCAGCGACGCCTCCGCCGCCAGCTTCGCCAGCCGCTCGGCCTCGAGCGAGGCCTCCGCGGCCTTCTTGGCCACCTTCTCGGCCTGCAGCGCTCGGCTCGCGTCGATCGCCAGCTTGGTGGAGACGATCGACGCGACAAGGAGCACCAGAAAAACCACCGCGACGCTCCCGACCGCCGCCTTGTTGCGCCGGGCGAACTTCCGCGTCTGGTACATCAGGCTGGGCGGGCGGGCGACGATCGGGTCGTCGCGCAGGTACCGCTCGATGTCCGCGCGGAAATCCGCCGCGCTCTGGTACCGACGCTCCGGATCCTTGTCGATCGCGGTCGCGACGATCGTCTCGACATCTCCCCGCATCGATCGGTTCATGGTGCCGAGCTTCGAGGGCTCCTCACTGCAGATGATGCCCGCGGCCTCCGAGATCGGCTTGTCCCGCAGGTCCAGCGGAAGCTCGCCGCACAGCATCTCGTACGCGATCACCCCGAGCGCGTAGACGTCGGAACGCACATCGATCCGGTCCGGGTCCCCCTCGACCTGTTCGGGGCTCATGTAGGGCAGCGTGCCCAGCAGCAGGCCCCGCCCGGTGTGCATCGTGGTCGCCACGAGGTCCGCGTCCGTCAGGCGGGCAATCCCGAAATCGAGGATCTTCGGCTGCCCGTCGGCGGTGACCAGGATGTTGGCGGGCTTGAGATCCCGGTGGACGACGCCGCGCTCGTGCGCATGCTCCACCGCGTCGCAGACCTTGATGAGCAGATCCAGTCGCTCGCGGACGCTCAGCTCGCCATCCCGAACGTACTCGGTCACCGGACGCCCGTCGATCAGCTCCATCGCGTAGAAGGGCTGTGCCGTCGCGCCGATCCCCGCGGAACCCGCCTCCAGGATCTGCGCGATCCCCGGGTGATGCAGGCGCCCAAGGATCTCCCCCTCGTGCGTGAACCGCGCCAACGCCGACCGTGAGGCGAGGCCCGGGCGGATGACCTTCAACGCCACGTCCCGCGCCGGGCTCTCCTGACGCGCCCGGTAAACCACGCCCATCCCCCCCTCGCCGAGGATCGCGACAATCGTGTACCGACCGATCCGCTCGGGAAGGACAACCTCCGTCGCCTGCTCGAGGGACATCTCCGATTCGATCACCCCCCGGTCGAAGAAAAGAGAACGCTCGTCGGCTCGCAACAGATCGGTTACCCGGCGGCGCAGCTCGCCGTCACCGGCACACGCCCGGTCCAGCTCGGCCGCCCGCTCTGCCGCGCTCATCTCGCAGACCCGCTCGAAGATCTCCCGAGCGCGTTGGAACTCAGATTCAGACACGCTCAGACTCCCGTGAACCCGCCTTGACCCAGCCAGCGTACCACCCCCTCGCCCGCATCCCCAACGCCCCGCCCGGGACCCGTCCAGGATCCACGCAGATCGGGTATCCGACGCCCGAGAAACTCGCCTCCTGCTCCGAGAACCGGTACGCTCCGGGGATGAACCCACCCCTGAGCAGGCGCGCCGCGATCCGACGCTGCGCCGGGATCGCGGTCTGCACGGCGCTCACGCCAGCCACCCTCGGCACACCCCGGAAACCCCAGCCGATGTACCGGATCTCCCTCGCCCAGTGGTCGCTGCACAAGCTCCTGTTCGCGGGCGAGATCTCCAACCTCGACTTCGCCCGAGAGGCCAGATCGATGGGCTTCGAGGGGATCGAGTACGTCAACCGGTTCTTCAAGGACCACGCGACCGACCGGGACTACCTCGCGCAGATGAACACCCGAGCCCGCGACGAGGGCGTCCGCCAGCTGCTCATCATGGTGGACGGCGAGGGCGCCCTCGGGGACGCCGACGACGAGGCCCGAACCCGAGCGATCGACAACCACCGCAAGTGGATCGACGCCGCCGCAACGCTGGGGTGCCATTCCATCCGTGTCAACGCGCAGAGTTCGGGAAGCTACGAGGAGCAGCAGAAGCTCGCCGCCGACGGACTCCGCCGCCTCACGGAGATCGGTGACGAGCACGGGATCAACGTGATCGTGGAGAACCACGGGGGACTCAGCTCCAACGGGGCCTGGCTGGCCGGCGTGCTCAAACGCGTCGATCACCCCCGGTGCGGCGCCCTCCCCGACTTCGGCAACTTCTGCATGGACTGGTCCCGCGCCGACGAGCCCGAGGCCTGGTATGACCGGTACAAGGGGGTCGCCGAACTCATGCCCTTTGCCAAGGCCGTCAGCGCCAAGAGCCACGAGTTCAACGAGCAAGGCGAGGAGACCCGGACCGACTACCACCGCATGATGCGGATCGTCGTGGACGCGGGGTACGACGGGTACGTCGGCGTGGAGTACGAGGGATCGACCCACGAGCCGCGCGAGGGCTGCCGCCTGACCAAGCGCCTCCTCGAACGCGTACGAGAGGCGATCGCGGAGGGCTAGTCCCCGCGGGAACGCCCCCCGGGGAGCCACATGTCGATCAGGCTCAGCAACCCCAGCAGCAGCACGCTCCCCCCCTGAGCGAGCCCACCCCCCACGATCGCGTACACCCACGCGTCGTGGTCCTTCGCCAGCCACCACCCCGCCATGTCGATCAGCAACCCGGCGCCCCCGAGGAGCACCAGCAGCCCCGTCAGGCTGCGCGGCCACCGCGTCATCGCCCCGAGAAAGCCCACGATCAACAGCACCATCGCCATCGTCGGCGCGTGCGTGTGCTGTGAGATCGCGATGATCTCGTCCGGCGTCGGCTGGATCTCCGTGCTGAACGCCAATGGACGGACGTCGTCCCAATACTCCAGCGGGATCGCGCTCCCCGCGTCCTCAGCGCCGCGCGCATGGCAGTCCAGACAGCTGACCGCGATGATCTCCGCCGGCGCCTCGTCCCCCAGGTCGAGGTTGTCGTAGTCCCGGCTCAGGTTCCCCGAGTCGAGCCACGCGAGCAGCGCTGCCCGGTCCGCCTCGCCCAACTGCTCCGGGTGCCCGTCCTGCAGCGCCGAGCGCAGGGGCGACGGCGCCGAGATCCCGTGGTACGCCGCACGATCGTCGTCGAGCGTGAACCCCGGGCGTTCGTCGCGGTTGTCGTAGTGCGCCTGAAGGTGAATCCCTGAAACCACGTACCCACCGAGGAGCGTAACCACCAGGCAGGTGATCCCGAGCCGGAAGAACAGGCCCAGGTCCTTGAGTCGGGGAAGGGTCGGGGGGGTGGTCATCATCCGCTCCGGTCAGAGGCTGGGCATCTCGACGTCAACCGCGACGCCGTCCCGCGTCGCCCGGTGGGCCGCGATTCCCACCGCCGTGGCGCGCACCGCCTCCCCGATCGGGCAGGCGACCTCGTGGTCTCCCGCGATCGCGCCCAGCCAGTTTTCGAGGGCGTAGTAGAGCGAGGTGTTCGGCAGCCCCACGCCCTCCTTGAGCTTGCCCTGCTCGGAGAGCTTGGTCGCCCCGGCGATGAGCGTGATCCCCTCGTCGTTGTGGAACTGCTGGCGGTTGGCGTAGACCTCCCATCCCTGCGTCGGGGCGTCGGCCTCCTTGAACATCCACCCGTGACTCCAGGCGAGCTTGATCGCCGCGTTCGATCCGTGGAACAGCTCGTGCGTCCCGTTGTACGAGTTGGCCAGCGTCGCCCCGTACTGGAGGGCCGCGCCGTCAGGGAAGATCAGCGTGCAGGCGATCGTGTCATGCACCTTCCGGCCGTCGTCGTGAAGGCGGATGTCCCCGTGCCCCATCACCCGGACGGGGTACTGCCCCGTGTACCAGTGGAAGACATCGAACTGGTGCGTCCCCCACTCCCCCGCCAGGCCCGTGGTGACCTCCGGGTCCAGGCGCCAGTTGAGCGCCTTCGACCGGGCCGGATCGCGCGATGGCGAGACCCAGCTCGTCTTCTGATGACGCTGCGCCCGCATGCTGACCATGTCACGCACCGAATCCGACCGGAAGAACCCCCGCGCCAGGTCATACACCGGGTTGGAACGACCCTGCAGACCCGCGGCCACCACGCCCTTGGCCGAGCGGGCCGCCGTGTTGATCGCCAGGCAGTCCTCGATCGTGTGCGCCAGTGGCGCCTCGCAATAGACATGCTTGCCCGCCTCGATCGCCGGAACCGCAACGTCCTTGTGCGTCGGGGTCGGTGTCGCGATCGCCACCGCGTCGAGCCCCACGCTCGACCCGAGCATGTCGCCAAGCGCGGTGAACCCCTCGGCCCCGCTGACCCGACGCAGACCGGAGGCCAGCCGCCGCTCGTCCGCGTCGCAGACCGCGACGACCTCCGCCCCCGCGAGCTTGCCCAGCTCACCCAGGATGGCCCGGCCCTGACGCCCGGCGCCCACCACCCCGACGCGCACGGGCGCCCGCCCCGTCCAACTGGAAGCGCCCGCGAGATTCGGCACGATCGCCGCCGCGGCGAGCCCACCCCCGACCTGCGTGATGAACTGACGACGATCCAGACGCTCACTCACAGACAAACCTCCTGTGTACCAAGCTCGATCCTACCTTGATCCGGCCCTTCGATGCGCCACCCACCCGGGGTGTGCAGCAAACTGGTGAGATCCCCCGGCATCGCCTGCGGGCGTTCGCCCCGGACCATCAACGCCGTGGCCCACGCGTCGGTCTGCAGCGCCGACGCCCCCACGCACGCGCCCGCGAGCACGCCCGCGACCGGCTCCCCGGTGCGTGGATCCATCACGTGCTCCACCCCACCCGGGCGGGATGAGGAGAACGAGACACTCCGATCGCGCAGATGAACCCGTGGAGCCTCGCCCCCCTCCCCGAGCCGGACCGTCCAGGCCCCGGCGCCCGGGGGCGCCCCCATGCCCGCGATGGTGCTCGTCCCACCGTGCATCAGCGCCGAGCGCACCCCGGCCTCGCGCAGCAACGCCATCGCCCCGTCGATCGCTCCCCCCTTGGCGATGCCCCCGAGATCGATCTCCGCCCCCCCGACCAGTCGCACGGTCCGCGCCCCCCGGTCGAGCGTGATCTCACCCTGAACCGCCTCGCCCCCCGCCGTTTCTCCCGTCCCACCGGGCCGGAACCCGTGCGAGCGCATCACCCCCCCGACGCCGACATCAAACGCCCCCTCGGACTGTCCACGGATCCGCTCCGCCGCCTCGAGCAGGTCGAACAGCTCGGGGTCCACCCGAACCGGCGCCTCCCGCGCGCCCGAGTTGAGCCGGGAGACGAGCGAGTCCGGGTCGAACGCGCTCAGCCGATCGTGCCACTCCGATACGAGCGACAACGCCTCCTCCCCGGCGCCCCGGGCGGTCCGTGGATCACACAGATCCCCGCCGCACGGGATCACCAGCTCGAACCGGGCGCCCATCGCCTCCAGCGCGAGCCGGACCGACGCCGACGATCCTCCGTCACACACGGTTGGCGCGCATCGAACTCGGATCGAACGTGTACGCGTGCCCGTCCCACATCGCGCGGGTCGCCAGGTCCACCGCGACCATGACCTTCGAGGCCAGGTCGATGTTCGAGACCGCCGGCTCCCGCGTCCGGATGCACTCAAGCCAGTTCAGCCGCAGGTAATCCTGGTCGTTGTCGATGTTCGTGCCCGTGATCGTCTCGGCGTCCACATCGTCCGCGTACGCCCGCTCAGGACGGATCACGCAGTTGCGCGAGCCGAGGTAGATGTTCGCCCGATCACCCCGGATCATCGTCTCAAGCCCGACCTCGTTGTTGGTCGCCCCCGCGACGATCATCGTGTGACCATCCTCGAACTGCACGGTCAGATTCACCTGGTCGTGGTTCTCCATGTCCGTATCGATCAGGTGAGCGCCCGTCGCCACGACCTTCACCGGCCAACCCGCGTCGAGGGCGTGGATCATCGGCGTCATCTCGTGGACGAGCAGGTCGCCCACGATCCCCGTCGAGAAGTCCCGGTAGCGCCGCCAGCGGATGTACACCTTCGGGTCCCACTCACGCGGCCCCAGGTGCCCGCACCAGGCGTCCCAGTCCAGGTTCACCCCCGGCTTCCACCGCTCGTCGATCCCGTAGTAGTTCCACTCCCCGCTCGGGGTGTTGCGGCAGTAGCTCGTCTGACTCCAGAGCGCCTTGCCGATCTTGCCATCCTTAATCGCCTGGCGGGCGCTGACGTACTTGGGCAGGATCATCTTCTGCGTGCCGACCTGGAAGATCCGGTCCGGGTTGCCCAGCACGGCCTTGCGCACGTCCATCGCCTGCGCGAGGTTCAGCGTCATCGGCTTCTCGCAATACACATCCTTCCCCGCCGCGATCGCGTCGATCGTGTGCTGCGCGTGCCAGTGCTCCGGGCTCGCGATCAGCACGCCGTGGATGTCGTCACGGGCGAGCATCTCGCGATAGTCCCGGTAGGTATCAACCGTCCCGGCGCCCTGCCGCTCCTCCACGACCCGCTTGCCGCGCTCCGCGTGAAAGTCGTTCACGTCCGCCACCGCGACGATCCGGACGTTCGCCCGCCCCTCCTTGGCAAAGGTGGCGAAGGCCTGGCAGTGCCCCGTCCCCATCCCGCCCGGACCGATCACCGCCATCCGCACCGGCTCATCCGCCTTCGGCGGGCTGACCCGACGCCGGGCCACGCTCGGCAGCAGCCCGGCGCTGGCGCCCGACGACGCGGCCCCGAGCACCGCCCCCGCCCCCGCCATCGCCGCCGCCTTGCCGAGGAACGCACGCCTGGATTCGTTGGTCATCACGCCCGCCTTTGCCTCATCCGTCATGGTCTGCTCCGATTCATCCCGTGGGAACCGCAGATTAGCGGATCCGCTTCGCTCCGCAACCCCCCGCCCCGGTTCAGGGCAGCCCCTCGGGCGCCTCGGCCTCCGCCCGTTCCAGCGACACGCCCGCGCCCCGCCCGCGCCCCTTGAACAGCAGGACAAAGACCACGAGCACCAGCAGCGCGAACGCCGCCGGGATCGCCCACACGGTCTGCCAGTCCGTGCCCTGATCCCCCGTGTACCGGTCCACCAGCCGCCCGAAAACCTGATTCCCGATGAGCATGCCCACGCCCTGCGTCACCAGCACCAGGAAACCCTGAGCCTGTGCTCGCACCTCGGCGGGCGCCGTCCGTTCCGTGTAGATCTGGCCCGTGACGAAGAAGAAGTCGTAGCAGATCCCGTGCAGCACGATGCCCCCCAGCACCATCCAGGCGATGTGATCCCCCCCGGCGCCCTCCCAGGCGCCCGCGAAGAACCCGTACCGGAGCACCCACGCGAGCATCCCGACCGCCAACATCCACTTCACGCCCAGCCGCGCGAAGAAGAGCGGCATCACGAGCATGAACCCGATCTCGCTCATCTGCCCGAACGTCATCTTGATCGGCACGTTCTCGACGCCCGCCTCCCCCGCGAACGTCGCCGCGAAGCTGTAGTACGCCGCGAGCGGGATGCAGATCAGCATCGAGCAGGCGATGAAGACGGCGAACGAGCGGTCGCCGAGCAGCTTCAGCGAGTCCACGCCCAGAATCGACCCCACGCTGAACGCCTTCCCCTTGCTCGGCGCCGGCGTATGCGGCAGCACGAAACTGAACAGGCCGAGCAGGATGCCCGAACCGCCCGCCACATAGAAGAACGAGGGGACTGCGGCCCGGGCCCGCTCCGCCTCGGCGTCGCTCAGCCCGGTCGTCTGCGCAAGCCGCGCCGCCAGCAGGCCAACCCCGAACCCCGCCACGATCCACCCGATCGTCCCCCAGACCCGCACGATCGGGAACTGCTTCTCGGGGTTGCTCATCGCATGGAACGCAACGGCGTTGGACAGGCCCAGCGTCGGCATGTAGCAGAGCATGTGCGCCAGCAGCACGCCGATGAAGGGCCATGCGTTCTCCGTCCCCTGTCCGGCGACGCTCGGCGCCAGAAGCAGAAGCAGCCCCCCCACCAGGTGCATCACCCCCATCACCACCTGACTCGGGAAGAACCGGTCCGCGATGATCCCGAGGAAGAACGGGCTGATGATCGCCGCGATCGGGGCCGTGGAATATGCGTTGGCGATGTCCACGCCCTGGAACCCACGGGCGCCCATGAACGGTCCGAGCGTCACGAACCAGGCGCCCCACAGGAAGAACTGCAGAAACATCATCACCGAGAGCTGGGTCATCACGACCGGACCGGAACGGGACGCTGACTCATCCAACATGGCGACCTCCGCTTGCACCAACGCAGGGAAGCGGCGAGTCTAACGTCCAGCACGCGTCCTGCACACGCCACCGACCGCCGGAGGACCCCATGCCCAGACCCGTCACGCTCTTCACCGGCCAGTGGGCCGACCTTCCCCTCGCCACCCTCGCCGAGATGGCCGCCTCGTGGGGGTACGACGGGCTCGAACTCGCCTGCTGGGGCGACCACTTCGAGGTCGACCGCGCCCTGAGCGAGGACGCCTACTGCCGCGAGAAGCACGACCTGCTCGCCCGACACGGCCTCAAGTGCTGGGCCATCTCCAACCACCTCGTCGGCCAGGCCGTCTCCGACCCCATCGACAACCGCCACAAGGCCATCCTCCCCGAACGCGTCTGGGGCGACGGCGAGCCCCAGGGCGTCAACGAGCGCGCCGCCGAGGAAATGATCGCAACCGCCGACGCCGCGAAGGCCTTCGGCGTCCCCGTCGTCAACGGCTTCACCGGCTCGCCCGTCTGGCACAAGCTCTACTTCTTCCCCCCCACCAGCCAGGACGAGATCGATGCGGGATACCGCGAGTTCGCCGCCCGGTGGATCCCGATCCTCGACGCCTTCCGGAACGCGGGCGTCAGGTTCGCTCTCGAGGTTCACCCCACGGAGATCGCCTACGACATCCACACCTTCGAGCGTGCGATCAGGGCCGTGAACAACCACCCCGCCTTCGGCGCCAACTTCGACCCCTCACACCTCATCTGGCAGGGCGTCGATCCGGCCAGATTCATCGACCGCTTCGCCGACCGCGTTTTCCACGTCCACGTGAAGGACGCCGCCCAGACCCTCGACGGCTCCACCTCCATCCTCGCCAGCCACCTCTCCTTCGGCGACCCGGGCCGCGGCTGGGACTTCCGCTCCCCGGGGCGCGGCGACGTGGACTTCGAGAGCATCACCCGCGCCCTCAACCGCGCCGAGTACGCCGGCCCCCTCTCGGTGGAGTGGGAAGACTCCGCCATGGCCCGCGAGCATGGCGCCGCCGAGGCCCTCGAGTTTGTCAGGGCCATCGACTTCGACCCCGCCCACGCCGCCTTTGACGCCGCCTTCGACAAGGAACGATCCTGATGCCCCCCCCTCTCCGAGACGCGATGGTCGGCGGGGGCACGGACGCCTTCATCGGCGCCGTCCACCGCCTCGCCGCCGCCCTCGACGGGCGCGCTCGGCTCGTCGCCGGCGCTCTCTCCTCCACTCCGCAGCGCAGCCTCGACTCGGCCAAGGCCCTTGGCCTCGATCCCGACCGCGCCTACGAGAGCTACCAGCAGCTCATCGAACGCGAGTCCGCCCGCCCCGAATCCGAGCGCGTGGACTTCGTCTCCGTCGTCACCCCCAACCACCTGCACCACCCCATCGTCAAGGCCTGCCTCGAGGCCGGACTGCACGTGGTCTGTGACAAACCCTTCACCATGACCAGCGCCCAGGCCCTGGAGCTGCGCGACCTGGCGGCACGCCGGAACCTCCTCTGCGCCGTCACCTACAACTACACCGGCTACCCCCTGGTCCGCGAGATGCGATCGATCATCGCCTCCGGAATCCTCGGCCCGATCCGAAAGGTCTTCGCCGAGTACCACCAGGGCTGGCTCGCCACGCCCCTCGAACAAACCGGCATGAAGCAGGCCTCCTGGCGCACCGATCCCGAGCGGGCCGGCATCGCGGGCGCCCTCGGCGACATCGGCACGCACGCCGAGAACCTCGTCTCCTTCGTCACCGCCCTGGAGATCGAGTCCCTCTGCGCCGACCTGACCGCATTCGTGCCCGGACGCACGCTCGACGACGACGCCAGCGTCCTCCTCCGCTTCAAGGGAGGCGCCAAGGGGTCACTCACCTGCTCCCAGGTCTGCGTCGGCGAGGAGAACGGCCTCACCCTCCGCGTCTACGCCGAGTCAGGTGGCCTGATCTGGCGCCAGGAACGCCCCAATCTCCTCGAGATGACCTCCCTCGACGGTGACCGCCGCCTCATCACGCGGGGCGGGGATCGATCCCCCGACGCCACCAACGCCACGCGACTCCCCCCCGGACACCCCGAGGGATTCATCGAGGCCTTCGCCAACCTCTACCGCGGCGTCTGCGACGCCATCGAGGCCAGGCGGGACGGAAGGAACGACGCGTCCAACCTGACCCCAACCGCCGACGACGGCCTCCGCGGCGTTCGGTTCGTGGAACGGTGCGTGCAGAGCGCGCAGTTGGGCTCCGGCTGGATCTCCTGGGACGACTGACCCCGATCAGTCCAGCCGCAGGACGCGGAAGTCCCTGAACATGATCTCGTTGCCCGTGTGGTGCCCCTGGACCGCGAACCGCCCGCTCTTGAACTCACCCAGCTCCGTGTCGACGAAAAGCACACCATTGATCCAGGTCCGCACGCGATCACCCTCGCACCGAACCCGGTAGTCGAACCACGCGTTGTCACGGGTGATCGGCCCGTCCTGGCCCGGCCCGGTCTCCGGCCACGCGGTGTTGTAGATGCACCCGGTGTAGTTCTTGGGGTCGTGCTGGTCGATCTGCGCCTCGTACCCGTACCCCGCGGGCCACGGGTTGTTCGGATCGGGGTTCGGCTGGCAGTGGTAGTAGATCCCCGAGTTTCCCCGCTCGTTGACCCTCACCAGGGTGCGCATCTCGAAGTCGGTGTATTCCGTCTCGGTGAACAGGTGGCCCGGCCCGTCCCGCCCCACGAGCGTTCCGTGCTCGACGCTCCACACCCCGCCGTCCTCGCTGAACCACCCCGCGGGGTCCTCACCCGCCATGCCCGTGATCAGGGGGACCATCCCCGCCGGCTCGGGATCGGGCGAGAGGTCCTTGATCCGGATGTTGCGGAAGCGAAACGCGTGCCCGTGGTCCTGCAGGGAGATGTACCCGGTCGGCGCCCGCGTGTTCAGGGGCAGCGCCTGCTCCGGCTTGCGGAAGAAGCCTCGCCCGTCGAGCTTCTCCCCCGCATGGATGTGCACGTCGTTGAGCCACACGTCCAGCGTGTCCCCGACCAGCCGAACCCGGTACGTGTTCCACTGCCCCGCCGGGTGAACCGCCATCGCCCGCGGCGCAATCGCCTCGTACACGGCGCCGCAGTTCCGCAGCCCCGGCTCCTCCCCGTGCGTGTCGAGCATCTGGATCTCGAACCCCGTGAACGCCGGGTCCCCGCCCGAACTCCCGCGCAACCCCAGCCCGGAGTTTCCGCCCTCGGGCATCCAGAAATCCAGCTCCAGCTCGAAGTCGCGGTACATGCGTTCCGTGCGCAGCCACCAGCCCTGCCCGGGCTTGGCGCTGACGATCTCGCCGTCATCGACGACCCACGCCCCCTCGGCGCCCCCGGTCCATCCGGTCAGGTCCCGCCCGTTGAACAGGTCCACCCAGCCATCATCCGCGCCGTCGGTGGGGTCCAGACCCGTATCCGTCCGCGCCGTCGCACGCGCGCCGAGCAGCGAGAGCACACCCAGCCCGCCCAGCAGGATTCCGATCCATTTCATGTTCCCTGGTCCTTCCGCTTTACGGACAACCGCCCCCGAACGCCCCGAGGAACGAGATCACATCCGAGAAGTCAAACACACCGAACGGGGCCGCCAGATCCGCCGCCGGATCGGACGACCCGAACGCCGTGAGAAACGCGAGGACGTCTGAGAAGTCGAGCACGCCGAACGGTTCGGACAGGTCGGCCGGGTTGCACCCGCCATCGGTGAACATGATGCCCGCCGCGTCCGGGCCGCCTAGGGCGCTGACCTCGGAATCCTCCAGCAGGCCGTCGGTGAACAGGTAGTTCGCCAGGTAGACCGGCTGCGAGCCCCCGAATCGAAGATCCGCGAACATGCAGAACGTCGAGTTCATGGGCGCGGGGACCGGCTCCCCGTCGAACCCCGGGTTCATGGCGCCGCTCGATCGCGACCACGGGCTCGGGAACTGCCCCCACGCGTCCCAGGCGCCCGCCGGGAGCGCTTCCCCGTCGGCGTACGTCGGCGCGGTCGGGTCCGTCGCCCCCGCGACCCAGTCCGACCCGATCTCGCCCACGAACACGCCGTCCACGAACACCCGCGAGAGGCCGCGCTGGAACTCGTCGGCAACCACCGCCAGACGGAACCACGAGTCGGGCGCGATGGGGAGAGGAAGGAACCCGGTGGAGAAGTCATCCCCATCCTTGGCCCAGATGATCCCTGGCTGACCCCCCTGATACCGCAACCACAGGTCCGCGCCGCTGTCGTTGTCCGGGTCGGTCTGAACCAACGCCGCGAGGAACGGGTTCACCGTCGTGTTCGACGGGAAGTCCTCGTACCAGCTCGAGGCCGGGATCAGCAGATCCCAGACCATCGACCACTTCCCGATGAACGACCCCGGGTACTGCGGCTTGGTCGCGGGGAAACAGACGAGCCCAACGCCGCGCCGATGCTCGATCTTGCTCGGGTCCGCCAGGTTGAACGCGGGGCTGGTCAGCAGCACGGTGTCATCCGTCCCGTCGAGCGGGGGCACACCGGGCGCCACCGCGGTGTCCACGAACGAGGACTGCGCCGCCGTCACGTCCTTCGGGATCGTCGGGTCCGGGACACCGTCGTTGTCCTCCCCCACGAGGATGTCCCCGAACGCGCTGTCATCGAGGAAGCGGATCGCGCCCCCCTCGGACTCCGGCGCCGCCGCCAGGTCTCCGTCAAAGTGCCACTCGTTGAACTGCGTCGGCGTCGGATCCCACCTGGTCAGTCGCGCCGTCGCGTTGCTGAACTCGATCGAACCGAGGATCCCGAGATCAGAGGTGATGTCCACCGCGCCGATCGTGACCACGCCCGAAGCGTCGGTCTCGATCTCGAGCGTCACGTTGATCTCCACCCCGAACAGCCCGCCCCCGAACGACTCGGTCCAGGTCTTCCCCCCCGCCGGGGGGAGGCCCCCGGGGGCGTTGCGCACGTACCCGCTGAGCACGTTCCCCAGACCGGGCTCCAGGAAGTTGAACAGCGGCTCGATCGGGCCGTCGTAGAACTCGACCAGGAAGACCACCACCCGGGCGTCCCCCGAGATCTGGAACTCGTACCCCTCCGAGAGGTTGATCATCTCGGGCGAGCCGTCCGCCGGGTGCTGGATCGAGTCCCGAACCTGGTCGTCAAACGGGAAGGCAATCTCGATGCCCGACATGTCAACGACAACGTTGTCCTGCTGGGCGATCGCGGCGCCGGTGAGCGCGACAACGCCCGCGGCCGAAAGAATGGTGCGCATCGAGCTTCTCTCCTCAGGTGAAACGTCTCGGCCCGGACCCGCCCCGCCGCTACGCTGACGACACGGCCCAACCAGGGACCATCAGCCTACTGACGCATGTTAGGCTATGCTAGTCCAAACTCTGAGGGCGGCGCCCCACATCCGCCCGGAGGACCGCATGCGCTTGAGATCCAGCCCGACCCCCCGATCCGCGTTCACGCTCATCGAGCTGCTGGTCGTCATCGCCATCATCGCCCTGCTCATCGGCATCCTCCTCCCCGCCCTCGGCGCCGCCCGCAACACCGCCAGACGCTCCCTCTGCCTCGCCAACGTCCGCCAGCTCGGCGTCGCCGGCCAGGTCTACGCGGGCGACTCTCGACGAGACGTCATCCTGCCCTCCCTCCTCTGGTTCGAGAGCAACCTCGGCTGGTACTTCCCCGACTACGCCGAGAACGCCGAGGTCGCCATCTGCCCCTCCACCCGCAACCGGGTCCGCATCACCTACGACCCCGACACCGGCGAAGCCCCCTTCATCAACGACCCCCGCAACAGCTCCCTCGGCATCACCGCCCTCCTCCCCTTCTACGGACGCGAGGACTTCCTCCTCGACCTCTACCGATCCGCCGAGGACCGCGACGACGACATGGGCGGGCACAGCTACGAAACCTTCATGTGGTCCAACCCCGGCAAGTACCCCGACGGCTCCACGATCGCCCTCGGGGGCCACGGCAGCGCCTACCAGCAGCTCGGCTTTGAACGCCAGCAACCCGTCGGCGCCCTCCCCCTCGTCGATGAGCCCGACCGACGCCTCAAGACCCTCCGCAACATCCGCTTCCCCGACCGCACCCTCCTCTTCCTCGACTCCGACAACGACATCAACGAGGACAGCGGCTACGGCGTCAGCCCCGACTTCATCCGCAACCTTGGCCTCAACGTCCGCGAGACCGCCGGCGACGTCAACATGGCCGACTGGCCCAACGAGTGGAACAACCACGGCGAGGACGGCGTCAACATGGTCTTCGCCGACGGCTCCGCCCGCTTCACGCCCGCCGGGCGTGAACTCCTCCAGGCTTACCTCTGGTCGCACGAAGCCTTCAACGACGACATGGCCGACCGCCTCCGCGCCATGACCCGGTACGATCGGCGCGAGATCATCCACCAGGGCCGACCCATCCCCGAGTACTACAAGGTGGACTGACCCAGTGACCGCTTCGGGAGCAACGCCGGCAACAGCCCCAGCGTGCACACCAGCGTCAGCGTGATCGCGATCGTCAGCAGCGTCCCCATGCTCGCCATGCCGAGGTGCTCGCTGATCGCCAGCGATCCGAAACTGCAGATCGTCGTCAACGAGCTGAAAAGCACCCCCCGCGCCGTGCTCGTCGAGAGCAGCGACTCCCCCGGATGCAGCGAACGCGCCCGGTGCACCATGTGAATCCCGCTGTCCACCCCCACCCCCAGCATCAGCGGCAGCGCGATGATGTTCGCAAAGTTGAACGGCGTCGAGGTCCACACCGACATCGCCCCCGTCAGCCCCCCCGCCAACAGCAGCGGCGCCAGCACCACCATCGCGTCCCGCACGCTCTTGAGCAGCACCAACACCAGCACGAAGATCGCGATCAACGCCGTTACGAACGCCTGCACGAACGCTCCGACGATCACCCGGCCCCCCCCCCCCCCCCCAACCCGCGGCCCCCCCCCCCCCCGCGCCCCCCCCCGCCCCCCGCCCGGGCGCCCCCCCCACCCCCCCGGGGAGGGGAGAACGG
>JBITAG010000318.1:0-3738 GCA_044439985.1 Phycisphaerales bacterium JB059
CCAGGCCCATCCTCGGCGGCGCCAACATCGCCCCCGCGTACGGCAACGACGTCGTCCTCGAGAACTGCTCGATCGCGGTCGAGCCCGGGGAGCGCGTGGGCCTGGTCGGGCGCAACGGCGCCGGCAAGAGCACGCTGCTCAAGGCGCTGGGTGGGATCCTCTCGCCGGACTCGGGGACGGTCACGCTCCAGCGGGGCGCCCGGGCGACGTACCTGAAGCAGGACCCGGACCTGGACCCGGAGGAGACGCTGCGGGAGGCGGCGGAGGGCGCCTTTGCGCCGCTGCACGCGCTGCACCATGAGCTGGACCAGGTGTTCGAGCGGATGGGGAGCGTCGAGGGGGACGAGCTGACCAGGCTGATGCGCGAGCAGGAGCGGCTGGAGAAGGAGATCGAGGCCGCGGGCGGGTACGCGATCGATCACAAGATCGAGGAGGTGCTGCACGGGCTGGGGTTCACCGACGGGCAGTTCGGGATCCTGGTCAAGGACCTGTCGGGCGGGCAGAGGGGGCGCCTCGCGCTGGCGCGGGCGCTGCTGGAGCAGCCAGACGTGCTGCTGCTCGACGAGCCGACGAACCACCTGGACCTGAGCGGTCGGGAGTGGCTGGAGACGTTCCTGCGCGACGAGTTCAAGGGCGCGGTGATCATGGTGAGCCACGACCGGTACCTGCTCGACCGGGTGGTGGACCGGATCGCGGAGGTCGAGCAGGGGCGGGTGATCGACTATCCGGGGAGCTACACCACGTTCAGGAAGTTGCGGGCCGAGCGGCGCGAGGCGCAGATGCGCGCGTACGAGAAGCAGCAGACGGAGTTCAAGCGCGAAGAGGCGTTCATCCGGAAGTACAAGGCGGGCCAGCGGGCCAAGCAGGCCAAGGGGCGCGAGAGCCGGCTCGAGCGGGCGAAGGAGGCCTCAACGCTCGAACGCCCGATGGAGCTGGCGGAGCTGCGTCTGAGCCTGGCGAAGGCGGAGCGGACCGGGGATATCGTCGTCGCGGCCCGGGGACTCAGCAAGAAATACACGAACGAGGACGGGAGCGACAAGGTCCTGTTCGATGACCTGAACCTGAAGATCGGGCGGGGGGAGCGCTGGGGGATCATCGGGCCGAACGGGGCGGGGAAGACCACGCTGGTGCGCACACTGCTCGGTGACGTCCGGCCCGACTCGGGCTCGGTGAAGCTGGGGAGCAAGCTCGAGATCGGGTACTTCCGCCAGACGGATGAGGGGCTCGATCCGGAGATGAGCCTGTACCGCCAGTTGCAGCAGCTGGTGAAGAAGGAGACGGGGGAGAAGGTGCTGCTGAGCGAGCAGGAGACACGCAACCTGGCGGGGGCGTTCCTGTTCTCGGGGCGCGACCAGGAGAAGGAGATCGGGGTGCTCTCGGGTGGGGAGCGGGCGCGGGTGCGTCTGGCGTCGCTGCTGGCGTGCGCGAAGAACGTGCTGGTGCTCGACGAGCCGACGAACCACCTGGACATCCCGAGCGCGGAGCGGATCGAGGAGGCGTTGTCGGCGCCGGACCCGGACGATCCGAAGAAGGGGGGCGCGTTCGACGGCACGCTGCTGCTCATCAGCCACGACCGGGCGCTGATCGACGCGACGTGCGATCACCTGCTGATCCTGGACGGGCACGGGGGGGCGGAGGTCTTTGCGGGGACGTACACCGAGTGGCACGAGCGGAGTACGCGGAGGCGCGAAGGGGACGCGGCGGCGCGGAGGGAGACGAATAGGCAGGCGGCGAAGTCCAACGGCAAGATTGAGGTCCCCGCGCCCAAGCCCAAGGACGAACCCAAGAGCAAGTACACGTGGATGCCGCTCGAGAAGATCGAAGAGAAGATCGAGCACCTCGAGGGGCGCGTCAGAGAGATCGACCGGGAGCTCTCGGACCCGGACGTGTGGACGGACGTGGAGCGGGCGAACAAGCTGACCGAGGAGCGCGACGGGCTGAAGGCGGAGCTGGAGCCGCTGGAGGCCGAGTGGGTGAAGAAGGCGGAA
Source organism: Phycisphaerales bacterium JB059 (assembly GCA_044439985.1). Taxonomy (GTDB): domain Bacteria; phylum Planctomycetota; class Phycisphaerae; order Phycisphaerales; family UBA1924; genus JAJRXR01. The sequence continues at coordinate 1,989 of JBITAG010000318.1, forward strand.
TAGGTCAGCCCGCCGGGTAGGCGCACACGGCCCAGAGGACGGAGGCCCAGGCGGTCCGGGCGTCGGTCTGCGTCCGCTCCGGGTGGTCCGTCTCACCGGGGGCGAGGGTGATCCGGGTCTGGGGCGGGGTGAGGAAGATGGTGGGGTTGAGGGGGGCGAGGTCGGGGCGCGCGGGCGTTGACGCGTCGGCCTCGGGCTGATCGGCGGGGGCGTCGTCGGATCGGACGCGCTTCCAGACGCCGTCCATGATGAGTTGCTCGGTGTCGGCGCCGGGGGCGGTCATCCAGGCCTTCCAGGTGTAGGCGTCGTCACCCTGGGTTTCGAAGCGTTGGCGCAGGCGTGCGCCGTTGGTGGTGCTGTCGGTGGTGATGACGATGGTGTCGCCGTCGTGTTCGAGGGTGTAGGGGAGTTCGGAGACGGAGCCGTCGAAGGTGAAGCCGACGGCTTTGAAGTCGTTGTTGTGGGCGGTGTAGAAGGAGAGGTAGCGTTCGTAGGCGGGTCCGTTGTTGTCGCTGACGATGGTGGTGACCTCGACAAATCGGGCGTTGAGGCCCACGCGGTACTCGTTGCGGGCGCGGAGGGTGGCGCCCCACGCCCAGGTGGCCTCGATCTCCCAGTCGCCGAGGAAGTGGTTGAGGGGCTCGAGCGGCCCCTCCCCGATCTGCGCCGGGCGGGGCGCGGGGGTGAGCGGCTCGTCCTGGGCGAGGGAGCCGGGCGTGAGCATGAGGGCGGCGACGAGGGCGAGCGAACGGGTCATGATCCGGACTCCTTGGGGTGAGACGAGCCCGCGACGCGACGGTGCGCGAGGAGGGCGTCGAAGTACGCGCGCAGCTGCGCGACGGAATCGTCGAAGGGCTGGAGGCGGTCGGCGGCGCGGGCCTGCATGATGCCCCCCTCCATGACGGTGAGCACCATGCGCGAGAGGGCGCGTCGGTCGGTTTCGGCGGGGAGGCGGTCGCCCGCCTCGTCGAGCCAGGCCTGGATCGAGTCGGCCCAGTTGCTGAAGTTGATGTCGATAAAGGGGCGCGCCTCGGGATGGGTGTCGGTGACTTCGAGGGCGAGGTTGCCGATGGGGCAGCCGAGGCGGCAGTTGGTGATCTCGAGGTTGCCGCGGTACCAGGCGAGCAGGTCGAAGACGCGCTCGATGGGGTCGGGCTGCCTTTGTTCGATGGGGTCCATGACGAGGGGGCGGAGGTGGGCCTCGTACCACTGGAGGACGCCGATGAGCAGAGCGTCCTTGGAGGCGAAGAAGTGGTAGAGGGAGCCGGGGTTGATACCGGCCTCGCGGCAGATGGTCGCGATGCCCGTGGCGGCGAAGCCCTGCTCCAGGAAGAGGCGGGCGGCGGTGGTGAGGATCTTCTCGCGGGTGTCGGGGGTCATCCGGGCTCTCTTGAGTGATCGTTCAACACGAGCATACCCGAGTTGAGCGGTCATTCAAGCCGGATTTGAGTGATCACTCAGATTTTCTGGGGTGCGCCGGGACGGGCCGTCGGCTCGGGTGCCGGTCTTCCCGGCCTTGAGGCGCCCGGAGCGCGGATCACGTGATGGCGAAGAAGCGGCGGTGGTGCTCGAGGATCGCGCGGACGGTGTGCTCGGGGGGGGTGGGGTTATCGACGTCGGCGTCGAAGCAGCCGCCGAGCACGAGGGCGTCCTCGCGGGGGAACATGTACTTGTACCCGTCGTGAACGATGTAGCCGAGGGGCTGGGGCTTCATGTGGACGAGGACGCCGCGGGCGGGGTACATGGCGTG
>JBITAG010000319.1:0-10876 GCA_044439985.1 Phycisphaerales bacterium JB059
GCCCGGGGTTGGTGGCGCCGACGGGTGGTTTTGCCCGTCGCGGGTGGCGACGTTGCGGTTGCGCCGGGGTTGGGGCGGGGGGTTGACGTGCCACCAATGGGGGGTGGGCTTGGTGGCGGGCGGGGGCGTCGGGCGGGGCTCGGGCGCGGGATCGGGGGGAGGATCGGCGGCGGCGACCTTGATCTGGGATTCGACCTGGGTCCCGGGAGCCGGCGACGGGGGACGGCTCAGGTCGTCTCCCGGCCGGGGCGCCTTGCCCAGTGCGCCGGGGCGACGCCCGGCGGGAGGGGGAGTCGGCGCCTGCGGCGAGGGGGACCGGGCAGCGGTCTGGGCCGGGGTCTGGGCGGTGGATTGGGCGGGAGGATTGCGGGGTGGGGTCGCGGCGGCCCGGGGCGTGCGCGGGAGGGTGGGCGAGACGGAGACGGGCTTGGCGACGACCAGATCACGCCGGGTCACCGGGGCGTTGGAGGTCGAGCCGCACCCGGCGACGGGGAGCAGGGCGGCCAGGGCGAGGGCCACCCACGGCGTCCGCTTGGACCTGGATTCGAGGCTCGGCATCACGGGAGTCGGCTCCTCGCTGTGCCCGTGCGGGCGTGCATCAGCCCCCGGGCCTGAACAGGTCGCGCTGATCGGCGACCTCACCCGGGCGGTTGGTCAGCTCGTCGAGCTCCGCCTGGATATCGGCGAGTGTACTCAGCTGGAGGTGCTCGGTCGCAAACCGGATGTAGGCGACAGGGTCGAGGGCCCGGAGGCGGGTCATGACCCGTTCCCCGACGACGTGGCTGGAGACCTCCCGCTCGAACTCGTGGTGGAGTTCGTCCTCGACCTCGTCGACGATGCGGCGTTTGTCCTGTTCGGGAATGGGTCGCTTGCCGCAGGCCGCGGCGATGCCGGCGAGGATGTTGTCGGCGTTGAAGGGGACGCGGGAGCCGTCCTTCTTGATGACCATGAGGCGGCTGGCCTGCTCGACCCGCTCGTAGGTGGTGAATCGGCGTCCGCACTTGAGGCACTGACGCCGGCGACGGATCACCCGTCCCGCCTCGGTGGAGCGGGAATCGATGACCTTGTCGTCGTTGGCGTGGCAGAAGGGGCAGATCATCGCGGTTGGGGGATCTCTCGGGCCTCGGGGCAGGGCATGATGACACCCGCGGGTCGCCCCGTCAAAGCGGGCCGGGGGCGGGGGGCCTCGCTATGATGGGGGCATGAGCCGCCCCGAGCCCACCCCGACGACTCCGACCACCACCCGCGACGACGGGTAACGCCTGGCTCATCGATCACCCACCGACCAATCGAGCCCGGCGGAGAGCCGGGTTTTTTCTTCCGAGCATCAGGAACACGACATGCCTCGCATCACCCTCCCCGACGGATCGGTCAAAGAGTTCGACGCTCCGGTCAGCGCGTACCAGGTCGCCGAGTCGAGCGGCGCCCGCCTGGCACAGGCCGCCGTGGGCGCGAAGGTCGACGGCGAGCTGGCCGACCTCTCGACGGTGCTCGACGCCGACTGCGAGCTGGCGATCGTGACCGAGAAGACCCGCGACGGCGACCCCGACACGGACGCGCTCACGCTGCTGCGCCACTCGTGCGCGCACGTGATGGCCGAGGCGATCCAGCGCATCGTCCCGGGGGCGCAGCTGGTCTACGGGCCGCCGCTGGAGACGGGGTTCTACTACGACATCGCCTTCCCCGATGACCGCCCGCTGCGCGAGGGGGACTTCGAGGCGATCGAGAAGGAGATGAAGGCGATCGTGAAGGAGGATCGCCCCTTCACCCGCTACGAGCTCGGGTACGACGAGGGGATCCGGAAGCTCGAGCGCGAGGGGAGCAAGTACAAGATCGACAACGCCCACCGGGCGCACGAGGCGGGATCGACGGAGCTCTCGTTCTACGCGACGGGGGAGCCGGGGAAGGACTGGGAGGACCTGTGCCGCGGGCCGCACGTCCCGAGCACGGGGCGGATCGGCGCGTTCAAGATCATGTCACTGGCGAGCAGCTACTGGCACGGGGACGAGAACTCGGACCGGCTGACGCGGGTGTACGGGACGGCGTTCTTCAAGAACAAGGACCTGACGGGGTACCTGACCCAGCTCGAGGAGGCCCGCAAGCGTGACCACCGGGTGCTCGGGAAGCAGTTGCAGTTGTTCCACATCGACGACTCGGTCGGGTCCGGGCTGATTCTGTGGACGCCGCGGGGGTCGATCGTCCGCAAGGAGCTGCAGGACTGGATCGGCGGAGAACTGCGCAAGCGGGGGTACACGGACGTGTTCTGCCCGCACATCGGGAAGCTGGACCTGTACAAGACTTCGGGGCACTTCCCGTACTACGCCGACAGCCAGTTCACGCCGGTGATGGACCGGGAGTTCATCCACCGGATCGCGGACGAGGGGTGCAGCTGCTCGGAGCTTTCCAACCTCGTCACGATGGGGCAGGTGGAGGGGTACCTGCTCAAGCCGATGAACTGCCCGCACCACATCAAGATTTATGACAGCCAGCCGCGGAGCTACCGAGACCTGCCGGTGCGTCTCTCCGAGTTCGGGACGGTCTACCGGTGGGAGCAGTCGGGGGAGCTTTCGGGGATGACGCGGGTGCGGTGCTTCACGGTGGACGACGCGCACCTGTTCTGCCGCGAGGATCAGATCAAGCAGGAGGTGCAGGGTTGCCTGGACCTGGTGAAGATCGCCTTCACGACGCTGGGGCTGGATGACTTCCGCGTGCGTGTGGGCCTGCGCGATCCGGACAGCGCCAAGTACGTGGGCGATCCGGAGGTGTGGGACAAGGCGGAGGCGGCGTGCCGCGAGGCCGCGGCGGAGCTGGGGGCCAAGGTCAGCGAAGAGCCGGGCGAGGCGGCGTTCTACGGACCGAAGATCGACTTCATCGTGAAGGACGTCCTCGGGCGCGAGTGGCAGCTGGGCACCGTGCAGGTGGATTACAACCTGCCCAAGCGATTCGACCTGTGGTACACGGGCGCGGACAACGAGAAGCACCGCCCGGTGATGATCCACCGGGCGCCGTTCGGCTCGATGGAGCGGTTCATCGGCGTGCTCATCGAGCACTTCGCGGGCGCCTTCCCGACGTGGCTGGCGCCGGAGCAGGTGCGCGTGCTGCCGATCAGCGAGAAGTCGGCGGAGTACGCGAAGCGGGTCCGCGACGAGCTTGTGGAGGCGGGCGTGCGGGTCGAGCTGGATGACGGCAACGAGCGTGTGCAGGCGAAGATCCGGCACGGCGCCGAGATGAAGGTTCCGTATCTGCTCGTGGTCGGCCCGCGCGATGCGGAGGGGGAGACGGTCTCCGTCCGGGCCTTCGGGATTGACAAGGACCTGGGGGCGATGCCGCTCTCCGAGTTCGTCGAGGCGATCGGGGAAGAGATCGCGAGCAAGGGGGCGTCCTCGGTTCGTGAGCGGTTCGAAACGGTGGGCGCGGGGGCGTAGGCCCGGTCTTGCGCCCGCCGGGGCGTATCGCCGCCCCCCCCCGGATGGACAGGGGCTCACCGCCGAGCGTCTCGTCGCCTGTTGACACGCAAGGGGGGGGATCTTCGCGCCGATTCACCAGCATGAGGGGGAACACATGAATCGTCGAATCATGATGTCGGTCATTGGCGCCCTGTCACTCGGCGGGAGCGCCCTTGGGCAGACGAGCGCCGTGTCCGTCCCGGGAACACTCATCGAGTACGATGGCTGGGGCTTGGTACCGATTCTCGAAGCGGGTGAGGTGCATTCGTTCCTCGCGCTGCGCGATGAGGATCAGATTGTCGGGGAGAACATCACCGCGATCTGGTTCCAGCGTCAGGCGGACGACTCGTGAACGGGGCTTGCGTGGAACGACGGCGACCACGCCGCAGCCCTCAAGTACGTGGCGATTGACCTCGGGCTCCCGGCAGGCTGGGACGAGAACCTGGTGGTGGAGCACGACGTATTCTCGGCCACCCCGATCTCACCGAAGCCATATGCGTATGGGCTCTACGCGGACGATCCGCTGACGCCGGCGGTCGCCGCGTCGGGAGATCCCGCGGCGACCGCGGGCGCTCTGGAGGAGATCGGAGACGCGGCGTCCTCCCTCGGCGTGATCGATGGAGGCGGGTCGAGCGGCGGCATGGGCCAGCCAACCTGCGAGTACCAGCTGGCAAGCACGGATTTGCTCGACGCGTTCGCCAGCGGCGAGGAAACGGAACTGGCCCAACTCGGGACATTTTCCGATGGCGTAAGCCAGGTTATTGCCTGCTGCTTCCCATTCCGTCGCTCGATACCGACATCGTGGTCGGATTGGGCATGTGGGCCATGGATTGTCGTGGCTGGTCCGGGCGCCGCGCATGCCTGCAGATCTAACTGCGACTACGAGAGGACTGTTTCAAGAAGCCGAACGATCATACGAATTACTCGATGGCCGAACTGTACGATTGAGACTTGTATCATCGGAGAAACAGAAGAGGGTCCCGAGACAGGTAGTGCGACGATCGATCTTTCGCCGTACGGCTGCTCTCTTCCTCCAGGACTCGCATGCCCCGGAAACCCCGACAACACGGACGAGACCTGTGATGGCCCATCCGGAGTCACCGATCGAACCAGGACAGGCTGCTCCTGACCAGGTTCATAGAGTCACGCGGCGAACGCGATGGCGGCGCATCGGGCGGGCCGTTCCTCGATCGCTGTGGCGCCCCGTGTTCATGCTGATGCTTGGGTGCATCGCGACCGCGTCCGTTTCCTGGGCGCTTGCGATCGCACGGGCGCCCGCGGCCGGCGCGATCCGTGGAAATGACCCCACGTCAGGAGAGCTGCGGATCCCTATTCAGTCTGGGTCCGAGACCCATCATCCACGCGGCAATGCCCGGCTGTATGTGTCAAAGCGCGTGATCGGCGCCGCAGCCGTGCTCGCGTACCCGCCCCATCCATCACAAGACTTGGACGCCGTCCCATTCGGCCAGCCGCCCCATTGGAGCCGAGCGCGGGCCTACGTCGGCGGCGCCGACCAGGGCGCCGATCAGGCCCGTTGGGAGCGGGCCTTCGGGTGGCCCCTGCTCGCCCTCCGCACCGAACAGCGCTGCGAGTACGACCCGGGCCCGGCCCGGCTCGATCCGAGAGCGATGTGGAGCGAGAGCCAGACCCGGTCCGGCATCCGGATCGGATACACCACCGAGTGGCTGCATGCGCTCCCGAGCGATCTCCGCCTCAGACTGCCGTGGCATCCTGACTTTCTCGCCACCGGGCTGGTTGACCTCCCCACCGCGCTCCCCCTTGCCCCGATCTGGCCGGGGTTTCTTGTCAACGCCCTGTTCTACGCCCTCACCGGGGCGGGGTTGTTCTGGGCGGTGCGACGCGTCAATCACGGCGTGGCGCGTCCCTTCCGACGGGGGCGGCAGCTCCAACGCGGTCGCTGCCCGAGCTGCCGATACCCGTTCGGCGACCTCCCCCGCTGCCCCGAGTGCGGCGACGACCTGACCTGGCGCGGCGGGAGGACGCCCGCTGTTAGGCCCGCCTGACGACCGGCGCCACCCGCACACCCCGCCCCGCACAACCCGAACCCGACGCACACGCGGCACAGGCCGACCCGAGCCCGTGGGTTTCTTGCCCCATGCGTGGCCACGGGCGTCATCTCGGTGTCTCTTGTAGGCGTGCGGCGAAGGCCGCCGAGTCGCCCGGTGAGAGGGGCGGCGACCGCCCGGACCTGAGAGAGACAAACGAAGACTGGAGAGATGAGATGAACCGCACCGCCCTTGCTATCGCCGCGCTCGCGCTCGCCGGAACCGCCGCCTCCGCCGACGTGTTCGAGTTCCAGATGTTCAACCATCCGGACGGCGCCGTCGCCCCCCCCTACTACGGGCTCCGGGTGGACAACATGTTCGGCGAGGGCAACGTCAACACCTTCAGCATCGACACCATCGGCGACTCCGTCCTCACCGTCAACGAGGACGGCGAGGACATCTCGATCCACATGGAGGGCACCCTCTACGGCGGGACCGACTCGGGCGTGACCACCGGGGGCGGCGCCCTCTACACGTACACCTGGGACTACACCGAGGGCGTCGAGAAGACCGCCAACGGCTGGCGGGTCGTGGGGATGTCCGGGGCGAACGGGGGCGCCCTCACCCGCGTCTCCGACGGCGCCGAGTTCAGCTTCACCACCAAGACCAACGGTTCCGACGTCGCCTTCATCTTCCAGGCCGACGGGCACCGCATCAGCGGCGACGCCGACGCCTGGGTTGGACGCGGCTGGGTCATGAGCCAGGACAACCCCCGCGGGCAGCACACGCAGGACTGGCTCTTCTCCGCCGAGGTCGTCCCGGCGCCCGGCACGGTGGCCCTCGGCGCCATGGGCGGGCTTCTCGTCACCCGCCGGCGTCGCAAGAACTGATCACGACTCGAAGCTCCTGAAACACACGGAACGGCGGATTCGCGGAGCGAATTCGCCGCTTTCCGTTGCGCCGTTGGTCGGCGGGACGGTACACTGGGCGCCGTGAGGAGGGAGATGGACATGCGCCCCAAGACGTTCGCGATTTGCGTTCTGGCCGTTGGCCCGGTCTGCCTCGGCGGTGACGTGACGGACCCGTCGGGCGACGGGGTCAGCGAGGACATCGAGTGCATCCAGGGGCGGTATGACTCGAGCGAGCTGGAGGTGAGGGTCAACTTCTACTCCGGCACGTACAACCTCGGCTCCTCCGGCGCCTTGATCGGCATCGACGCGGACATGAACACGTCGACCGGCGCCGGGCCGGGGTTCCCGTTCGGCGCAGAATATTCCGTCCTGTACAACCCCCTCAACGATCTGCTGAGTGCCAGGCTGTTCCAGCTGGACACGGGGAGCGTTACCGAGATCGGGACCGTGGACGCGGTCCCCTCGGGCTCGGGCATCCGGGTGATGATCCCCCTGGGCATGATCGGCGGGAACGGGCTGGTGAACTACGGGGTCCTCGCCGGTCCCGCGATCAACGCCGATTTCCTCAACGAATCTGACTACGCCCCCGACGACGTCATTGCCAACGGGATGACCGCGACGAGCGTCGCCGTCTGCGAGCCCGATTTCGCCCCGCCCGAGGGCGTGCTGGATTTCAACGACATCGTCGACTTCCTCACCCTCTTCTCAACGATGGATTCGGCGGCGGACTTCGCGGCGCCCGAGGGGGTCTTCGACTTCAACGACGTCGTCGCCTTCCTGACCCTGTTCGCCGCCGGATGCCCGTGACGCGGGCGGTCAGGGTGGCGATGTGGTCCGGGCCACGGAACATCTCGACGGCCCTGATGCGCTCGTGGGGCGCGCGCCCGGACGCCGCGGTCACCGATGAGCCGCTCTACGCGCACTACCTCAGCACGCTCACGCCCGAGGCCCGCAGCGTCCACCCCGCGTGGGATCAGATTCTGCGCTCGCAACCCACCGAATGGCGCGAGGTGGCTCGCCGCCTGACCGGGCCGGTCCCGGGCGGGAAGAGCCTCTGGTACCAGAAGCACATGGCCCACCACCTGACGGCGGGGATGGAGCGGGGCTGGGTGCTCGGGCTCAGGAACGTCCTGCTCGTCCGTGAGCCGCGCGACATGATCACCTCGTTCATCAAGGTCATCCCGAACCCGACCCCCGAGGACCTGGGGCTGGTCCAGCAGGTCGAGCTGTTCGAGTTCATCCGCGAGCGGACGGGCGAGGCGCCCCCGGTGATCGACAGCCGCGACGTGCTGGAGGATCCGCGCGGGACGCTTGCGGCCCTGTGCGCTCGGGTCGGCGTCCCCTTCGACGACTCGATGCTCGCCTGGGCGCCCGGCCCGCGCCCCGAGGACGGCGTCTGGGCCCCCCACTGGTACGCGAGCGTGGAGCGATCCACGGGGTTCGCGCCCTACCGCCCCAAGAACGAGGACGTGCCGGCGCGTCTGCGGGGCGTGCTCGACGCCTGCCAGACGCTCTACGACCACCTCAGCGCCGAGCGGCTCAGGCCCGGATGATCTCCCGCAACGCGCCCCGCCTCCCCTCGGTACCACCCGGAACATGAGGAGCCTGGCATGAGCGAGGTCACGAGGCGGGTGTTTCTGGCAAGCGGACCGGTCGGCGTGCTGGGCGTCGGCGCCCTGGGCGCCACGCACGGGCTGAGGCTTGAACCGGACGGGGCCACGGTCTCCGAAAGCTACCCGATTACGCCGGCGGAACGGGCGCAGGCGATCGTGGGCGCGTCGCACGTGCGTCTCGAGCGTGTGAAGGCGTTGCTGAGTGAGGACGCGGGGCTGGCCAGGGCCTCGTGGGACTGGGGGTTCGGGGACTGGGAGACCGCAATCGGCGCCGCCTCGCACACCGGACGCAAGGACATCATCGAACTGCTCGTGGCGCACGGCGCCCGCCCGACGCTCTTCACCCTCGCCACGCTCGACGAGGTGGACGCGGTGCGGGCGGTCATCGAGCACGCGCCGGGCGCCGACGCCCTGGAGGGGCCGCACAGCATCTCGCTCTACGACCACGCCCGGGCGGGTCAGGCGACCCGCGTGATGGAGTACCTCGAGTCGCGGGGGCTCAAGGCCCCCGACCCGTTCGCCACCGACCGGGCCAGGGGTGAGCCGTACCTCGGGACGTACGCCTGGGGTCCGGGCGCGGACGAGCGGTTCGAGGTCGCCTGGTTCGAGCGGCGCAGCGCGATCACGCTCGAACGCGCCGGCGGCGTCTCCCGCATGCTGATCCACCGCGACGGGCACGAGTTTTCTCCCGCCGGCGCCCGCCACGCCCGCGTCCGCTTCGAGGTCGGGGCGGGAGTGGCGGAGCGGGTGGTGGTCGAGTGGGCGGGATCCGTCGTCGTGGGCACGCGCCTCTAGGGAGCGTCCGCCCGGTACGCTTTCCCCATGCTTCAGACCTTCAACGAGAAGAACCGGGACCTGCTGGTCAACATCAACGGCGAGCTGATCCACCGGGACCGCGCGGGGGTCAGCCCGTTCGACTCAAGCGTCCAGGGCGGCGACGCGGTCTGGGAAGGGCTCCGCCTCTACGACGGGCGGATCTTCAAGCTCCGGGAGCATCTGGACCGCCTGACGCACTCGGCCAAGGCCCTCGCGTTCGAGTCGATCCCCGACCACGAGGAAATCATCGCCCAGATCCGAAGAACGCTCGAGGCCAACGCGATGCGCACGGACGTGCACATCCGCCTGACGCTCACGCGCGGCGTCAAGATCACTTCGGGCATGGACCCGCGCCTGAACCAGAGCGGCCCGACGCTGATCGTCCTCGCCGAGCACAAGGCGCCCGTCTACGACAGCGCGGTCGGCTCAACGGGGCTGAACCTCGCCACGTCGAGCATCCGGCGCTTCGGGCCGGACCAGATGGACCCGAAGATCCATCACAACAACCTCATCCAGTCGATCATGGCCAAGATCGAGGCGAACGCCGCGGGCGCGGACGACGCGGTGATGCTCGATCAACGCGGCTTTCTCGCCGAGACCAACGCGACGCACGTCTTCATCGTTTCCGGCGGCAGGGTCGAGACGAGCCGGTGCGTCGCCTGCCCGGAGGGGATCACCCGGGCCACGGTGCTTGAGCTGTGCGCGGGGCACGGGATCCCGTGTGCCGAGCGAGACATCTCCATGGCGGAGGTCTACCGCGCCGACGAGTGCTTCACCACGGGCACGATGGGCGAGATCGCCTGGGTCGGGTCGATCGACGGGCGCACGATCGGGAAGGGCAAGCTCGGCCCGGTGACCGGTCGCCTGCGTGAACTCTTCCGAGACCTGACCCGGACGAGCGGTGAGCACGTTCTTGAAAGCAAAGGCTGACAACGAGGGCGACGCGCCCCCCAATACTCCTTCGACATGGCGCCTTCGGAATCATCCACTGAGAGCCCGGCGATCATCTATGTGGCGGGTGGGATCATCAGCCTGATCGGCCTCGGCCTCGGCGTGATCGCGGGGATCTTCGTCGCGATCGGCGTGCGTGAGACGCTGCACCAGTCCAGGCTCATCCGGGAGGCCCAGCCGGTCGAGGCGACAGTGCTCGCCGCGGAGGTGATCCGGTCGAGCACGTCACAGGGAACCGGGAGTTCACGGACCACCAGCACGAGCTTTTTCCCGAGCGTGGAGTTCCGGTACGAACGCGCCGGCCAGACGCGCACGAGTGACCGTCTCTGGGCGGTGGGCCAGGGGGGTGATGCGGCCTGGGCCGAAGCGGTGATTCAGCGTTACCCGCCCGGAACCGTGACGTCGGCGTGGGTGGACCCCGACGACCCGGGCTTCGCATTCCTGGAAAAGCGCTGGACGGTCGGGCCGTACATCATGGTCTTTGTCGGGTCGTTCGGGCTGGGGTTCCTGATCTCGCTTGTCGCGGGCGCCACGTTCCCGCTGCCGCGGGTGGCCCTCGGCGTCATGCTGGTCGGGGTCGGCGCCTGGGCCCTGGCGCCCGCGTGGGCGTACGCGCACTACCTGCTTTACGCCAACCCCTCGGGGCATCCCCCCGCCTGGCTCGCCTTCGCCCTGGCGCCCTACTTCCTCGGCGTCCTCCTGCCAATCTGGATCTGGCGGCGTGGGCAGCGCTACCGGCGCGCCCTCGAGCTTGAAGCCGCCGGGGCCTAGTCCGCCGCGAGCCGCTGCGCGAACCAGTCCCAGAGCCCACTGCGCTTGTAGGCCGAGTCCCACGCGTTGTGGTTCTCTTCGGGGAAGATGGTGAGCTTGATGTCTTCGTTGTCCGTCGCCTCGAGCGCGCGGAAGAGGCCCCTCGACTCGTCGGGGGGAACGACGTCATCCTGCCCCCCGTGGAAGATCCAGACACCCATCCCCGACATCGCCTCGGCCGCCTCGGCGAACTGCTCGGGAGAGGTGGGCTCGTCGAAGCTCACACGCTCACCCTCGCCCGTGAATCGGCGTTTGGTGTACCCGCAGACGGGCGCCGCGGCCTTGAAGCGGTCGGGGTGTGCGGTGGCGAGCGCGATCGTGCC
>JBITAG010000320.1:0-4786 GCA_044439985.1 Phycisphaerales bacterium JB059
CTTCGAGACGCTCGCCTCCGTCCTGAACGCCGCCGACGACAACCTCCCCCCCGTGAGCGTCCTTCTCACCTCCGACTTCCGCGCCGGGCAGGGCGTCGGGCGTTCCGCCCTCCCCGATCTGGGCGAGTCCGTCGTGGCCCGCTTGGTGACCCCCCCCCCCCCCCCGGGCGCCGCCAACACCGCCATCGAGGGCCTCGAGCCGATGCGCCAGCTCGTCGTCGCCCAGGGCGCTCTGGGCAGCGGTCAGGCCCGCATCGCCCTCCGACGCTCGGGCGACGCCATCGCCCGCCCGGGCGTGACCTCCGTCCGCCTCGTCTCCGACGCCGACCCCGATCTGACACTCGGCGAGGGGCAGGTCCGATGGACCGCCGGGCAGTCCGAGGGCGAAGCCCTCGTCAACCTCGACGCCGAAGCGCTCACCCGCGCCCAGGAGGCCTCCCCCGCGCTCGTCATCCGCGCCGAGATCGACGCCGACGCCCTCGGGCGCGACAACACCCGACGGCGCGCGCTCGAGGTCCGCGAGTCCATCCGCGTCGGCGTCGCCGCGCCCGGGCGCTACACGGGCGCCGTCGGCGTCGAAGGCTTCTCCCCCAGCGACTGGCTGCGTCTCGCCCTGAGCCCGGGTGAGGGCGCCGGCGGGGGCATCGAACTCGACCAGCTCGAGCCGGGCGTGCTCGACGCCTCACAACTCACGCGCCTCGACGCCCTCTTCCTCCCCCGTCCCGACCTGATCGACGACGGCGCCTGGACGCGCATCGGCGACTTCGTCCGCGCCGGGGGGCTCGTTGTCGCCTCCCCCCCGCCCGGGGAGGGCGCTCAGCTCTGGACCGACCGCTTCACCCGCGCCCTGGGCCTGCGCCTCACCATCGAGCGCGAGGCCCGCGACTACGACCGCCCCATGAGCGTGCGCTCCGGCGAGCACGCCGACGCCTCCCTCCTCGCCATGATCGAGGGCGAACTCGAGTTCCTCGCCCAGCCGGTGCGCGTCTCCCGCATTCTCCCCATCTCCGCCGATCCGCAGAACACCTCGAACGTGCGCACGCTGCTCGAGCTTGAGGACGGCGCCCCCCTCGTCCTCGAGAGCGCCCCCGCCGAGCGGGCGCAGGGACGGGGACTGGTCGTGCTCTTCGCGGCGCCGATCGACCCCGAGTGGTCCGACCTGCCCACCAAACCCCTGCTCGTCCCCCTCCTGCAGGAGATCGTCCGCCAGGGCGTCGGGCGCGCCCGGGGCTCGCACAGCGCCGTCGCGGGCGCCCGCGTCAGCGCCCCACCGGGGAGCGTCGAACTCACCCCCCTCGCCTCGGGCGCCACCCTCGGCCTCGACGAACAGGGCGTGACCCGCGAGGCGATCCGGACCAGCGGCGCCTGGCGGGGGGTGGACCAGCGCGGCGGGTCGCGCGGCGCCCTGGTCGTCAACCCCGACACGAGCGCCACCCTCGCCGACCCCGAAGACCCCGCCCGCGTCGCCCGCTGGCTCGCCACCCTCGCCCCGGACACCGAGCTGACCTGGATCACCGAGACCGGGACTCAACTCGCCAACGCGAACACCACCGGCGTCGCCCAGGCGCTCGACGCCCCGCGCCGCGGACGCGACTTCGGCTGGATGATCTTCGCCGGCGTCCTCGCCCTGGCAATCGTTGAACTCTTCCTCGCGCGCTGGTGCTCGCACGCCGAGCTGCGCGACGCCGCCCCCACCCCGGCGAGGGCCGGCGCATGAACGAACTGCTCAACCGCGTGCTTGGCCTCGAGGGGGTCGCGTTCGGCGGCGAGGACGTGGTCCTCGAACTCGCCCGCCCCCTCGCCCCCTGGATGTGGGCCCTGGGCGTGCTCGTCGCGGCCACCTTCTCCTGGTGGTGCTACCGGCGCCTGATCGGCCCACGCTCGGCCCGCGCCACCCTCGGCGTGGTGCGCACGCTCCTCCTCCTGCTCGTCCTCCTCCTCGTCGCCGGCCCGAGGCTTGTGCGCGAACGCACGCGCGTCGAGCCGGACTGGGTGGTTGTCCTCGCGGACCGCTCCGGCTCGATGGGCGTCCCCGACGCCCCGGGCGGGCTGACACGCGATGAACAGCTCGCCCGCGCCCTGGGCGCCACCGGCGAGACCTGGTCCGACATCGGCGAGTCCAAACGCCTCCTCTGGCTCGGCTTCGACGCGGGCGCGTTCGAACTCGGCGGCACGCTCGTCGCCCCCCAGCTCGGGGACGCCGACGGACGTCGCACCGCCCTGGGCGTTTCCATCGAACAGGCCCTCCGACGCGTCGCGGCCCGCCCCACCTCCGGCCTGGTCGTCCTCTCCGACGGACGCTCCAGCGACACGCTCCCCCGCGCGACGCTCCGTCGTCTGCAGAGCGAGCAGATCCCCGTCTTCAGCGTCCCCCTCGGCTCCCCCGACCCCGCGCCCGACCTGGGCGTCACCGCCGTCGAGGCGCCCGAACTCGCCTTCGTCCGTGACTCCACCCCCGTCAGCGTCGAGCTTGAGCGTCTCGGTGAGGGGACGGTCAATCCGGAGTCGCTCCTCCAGCTCGTGGACGAGGCGACCGGGGAGATCCTCGCCGAACGCCCCGTCGGCGACGCCCTGCGCGACGCGAACTCCGCCCGCCTCACGCTCACCCCCCGCGCCGAGACACCAGGGCCCCGACGCTGGGTCGCCCGCGTTGTGCCCCGCGGCGACGACATGATCCGCGACAACAACGAGATGTCCGTCGCCATCGAGCTGGTCGATCGCCCCCTGCGCGTTCTCTACATCGACGGCTACCCACGCTGGGAGAACCGGTACGTCAAGAACCTCCTGCTGCGCGAGCAGTCCATCCGCTCGACGGGCCTCCTGCTCGCCGCCAACCGACGCTACACGCAGGATGGGGACGTCTCGGTCACCCGCCTCCCCCAGAGCCCGGGGGAATGGGAGGAGTACGACGTCATCGTGCTCGGCGACCTGCGCTCCGACCTGCTCGGGCGGACGCAGCTCGAGGCGCTGCGCGAGCACATCGCGGTGCGCGGCGCCGGGCTGCTCTGGATCGCGGGCGAGGGCGCCACGCCCGAGACCTGGTTCGAGACCCCCCTGGGCGACCTGCTCCCCGTGCGAGCCGCGAGCGAGGGCTCATCGCTCGACGCCTGGGACCAGGACGTCACGCTGGTGCGCACGCCGGAGGGCGCCCGTCTGGGTGTGCTCGAACTGGGCGACACGCCGGGCGTCTGGCCGGAGCGCCTGAGCGACCCGCGCACCGGGTGGTCCCGCCTGCGCTGGATGCAGCGCATCGAGGGCGAGCGTGTCAAGCCCGCCGCCACCGTGCTCGCCTCCGGCGTCCCCGTGAGCGCCTTCACCCCCGAACTGCTCGAGGACCAGGGACGCGAAGCGATGCAGGCCGGCTCCCCCGCGGTCCTCACGATGCGTTACGGCGCCGGACGGATTGTTTACGTCGCCACCGACGAGATCTGGCGCTGGCGCTACGGACGCGGCGAGGACCTGCACGAACGCTTCTGGCTCCCCCTCATCCGCATGCTCGGGCGTGAGGGACTCGCCCGCTCCGGTCGCCCCGCCCTCCTGCGCGCCACCCCCGAGCGGGGCCAGGTCGGACGCGCCCTTCGCCTCAGTCTGGAACTGCTCGACCAGTCCCTGGTGGACGCGGCGCCCACGAGCGTGCGGGTGGAGATCACCCGCGACGACGCCGACGCCGGCTCCCGCGCCGTCGAGCTTCGTCTTTCCCCCGAGGGGGTAAGCGAGGTGGACGAGTCGGCGCGCTCGTTCGGGAGTTCGTGGGCGACCAACGAGCCGGGCACGTACACGGTGCGCGTGACCGAGCCCCTGCTGGCGCCCCTGGGCCTGACCGAGTCGTTCGAGATCTGGCCTTCGGACGATGAACGCCGTCGCCCGGAGACGGACCACGCCTCACTGGCCGAACTGGCCGAGCAGACCGGTGGGCGAGTGGTCCCGGTCAGCCAGCTGTCCACCTTGGGGGACCTGCTGCCCAACCGGGAGCTGGTGATCACCGGTCCCCGGGAGGAGCAGACGCTCTGGGACCGTCCGATCGTGCTGGCCCTGCTGATTGTTCTGCTCGGGGCGGAGTGGATCGGTCGGCGTCTGATCCGCCTGGCATAAGCGTGCCGGGGCGGGGATTGTTCAAACCGGGGCCCCCGGGCGCCCGAACCTCCTTCTGGAGCCCCGCCTTCGGGGAGTGACCGCATGACCACGCTCGACACCCAGCCCCCGAGGACCGAGCAGCTCGACACGGGACCAACGCCCCTGCGCGACGCGCTCGCCCGCGTCCGAGCCCGGGCGCGCTCCCTGCTCCTCACGCGGGCGGGGGCGTGGGTCCTCGCCGGGACGCTCGGGGGGCTCATCGCGCTCATCGCCATCGACTTCGTTCTCCGGTTCCCGGCGCCCGTGCGCTGGGTGCTGCTGCTCGGCGCCCTGCTCGCCCTGGGCGTGCTCGGGGGAGGGGCGCTGCGCCGGGCCTGGGGCTTCGCCCCCAGCCTCACCTCGATCGCCCTGCGCCTCGAACGGCTCGACCCGCGGGCGCGCGGGCGCCTCGCCTCGGGGCTTGAGCTGGCGCGGGAGCCGGCGCCCGAGGACCCCGCCGCCCGCTCCATGCTCGCCCGCGCCGTCGAGGAAGCGCGGGCCGCCGTCGACGCGAGCGCGGCCCGGCGCCTGACGGACCCGAGCGGCGCCCTGCGGGCGTGCGGCGTCGCTTCGCTCGCCGTCCACCACGCCCATGCGCTGGCGATCGTCCGACCGGGGCTGACCCCCACGGGCCTTGAAAGCGTGCTCACCCCCGGGAGCGGCGCGGAGTGGC
>JBITAG010000321.1:0-3249 GCA_044439985.1 Phycisphaerales bacterium JB059
TCCGCGCTGGCCGGCAAAACCGACGAACTGCTCAGCATCTGCCAGGCCTGCTCGCCTGGCGCCTCACCCGGAGCCGTCGCCTCCACGCTCGCACTGGGCGAGTCCGAGTCCGCCGCGCTGCTCGGCGTCCAGCTCGACCGCTCCACCACCTCGAACCCCGCACGCTCCAACGCCCCGCACGCGCACTCCACCGCGAGCCGGTTGTTCCCCACGATCCGGTGGCGCACGCGCGCCCAGAACGCCTCCTCCCCGCTCGGCGTCTCCTCGATCTCCCCCGCCCCCCCGCGCCGGAGGCGCGCCTCCACCGCCCCGCTGACCCCCAGCAGCCCGCGACGCTCCAACACCCCCCACGCCTCCGTGAACGTGCTCGGGTCCGGCGCCGTCGGCCCCGAGCCTATCACGTCCAGCCGATCCCCGAGCACATCCGAGAGCACCAACGACCAGTGCGCCCCGGCGCCCGCCCCCGCCCGCGCCAACCCCCCGCCCTTCACCAGCTCCAGGTGTTTGCGCACGCGGTTGAGTTCCTCGATCGGCGCCCCGGCGCGCAGCAGCGCGTCCGTGATCGTGCGCACATCCTCCAGACCCACCCCCTCGCCCGGCGCGGTCAGGTACGCCGACGCCCCGCCCGAGATCAGCGTCAGCAGCGTCTCCGCCGCCCCCGCCGAGGCCGCAAGCTCCATGGCCCGCTTCGCCGCGTGCAGGTTCCGCTCGGTCGCCAGCGGATGATCCGCCGCGAGACGCTCGACCCGCGAGCCGAACGAGGCGTGCTCGAGCAACGCCTCCGGCCCGACCACCAGCCCCCGGATCACGCGGTCCCCCAACCGGGCCATCGCCGCCCGGGCCATGTCCACGGATCCCTTCCCGGCGCTGATCAGCACCACCGGCCCGTCGCCCTCGAGCGCATGGGGCCACGCCCGATCCACACACGCCCCCGGGCGGCACGTGCTCATCACCCCCGCGACCACCCCGCGCGCAAGCTCCCCCAGCTCCCCCCCCATCCGGACATGCACGCGAGGACCATCCACGCCGGCACAGTATCATGCACGCGCCCATGCCCTCGCCCCGATCACCCAAGACCTGCCAGCTCTGCGGCGAGGACTGCGGGCGCCGCCCACGCGTCAAGGACAGCCACGGACGCTACTACTGCGCCCCTTGCGCCAAACAGGCCGCCCGCGCCTCCGGCGACCGCCCCGCCCAGATCGATCTCGACGACGACTCGATCACCATCGAGCCCGAGACCCGGACCTCACGCGGCGTCTGCCCGAGCTGCCTGCGCCCGCTCCCCCCGGACACCGGCGTCTGTGTCTCCTGCTCCACCGGGCTGAACCGGAACCCCTCCCCCGACGGCTCCGGACCGAAGTGTCAGAAGTGCGGGTACGACCTCACCGGCGCCCGCTCGCTCATCTGCCCCGAGTGCGGCACGAAGCAATCCCCCACGCTCGCACGGCGCAACGAACACTCCAGAGCAATCGTCCGCGACGCCTACCTCAAACCCGCCCTGGCCCTCGTCCTCGGGCTTGCGTTCATCATTGTCTTCCAACTTCTCATCGAGCAGGCGAACGCCATCCCCACCGTCCTCCTCGCGATCCTGATCCAGTCCGTGGTGGGCCTCGTGATCTTCTGGATCTGCTCGCTCGCCTGGATCGGCTTCGACGAGCCCTTCCACATGAACGTGCTGCGCCTCCTGGCGATCTACGCGATCTCCTGGTCCGCCCTGCTCGTCGCCTCCTCGCTCCCTCCCCTGCTCTGCTCGGCCATCCTCTTCGTGCCCGCCGGGATCTTCGCCCTGCTGCACAAGAAGATGCTCGACCTGGAGATGCAGGACGCGCTGCTCGTCTCCGTCATCACGGGCATCGTCTGGGCGGTGGTCTTCATCATCCTGCTCGGCCAGGCCTACCTCTAGAACACCAGCAGCCCCAGCGCCATCCACACACCCGCGATCACCATGACGATCGCCGTGTACCCCACGATGTCCCGGGCCTTCGCCCCCGTGATCGCCAGCAGCGGCAAGGCCCAGAAGGGCTGGAGCATGTTGGTGAGCTGATCCCCGTACGCCACCGCCATCACCATCTTCCCCGGGCTCACCCCCGCGTCCGCTGCCGCCTGCATCGCGATCGGACCCTGCACCGCCCACTGCCCACCCCCCGAGGGCACGAACAGGTTCACCACCCCGGCCGAAACCAGGGTCAGCAGCGGCATCGTCGTCCGGCTCGACCCCTCCGCCATCGCCCCCGCCAGCTCGGCGCTCAGCCCGCTCACCCCCATCAACCCCATGATCCCCGCGTAGAGCGGAAACTGAAGAATGATCCCGGCGCATCCGCGCGCCGCCCCCTCCACCGCGCGAACGTACCGCGCCGGCGTCCCGTGCAGCAGCAGCCCCAGCATCAGCACCGTCAGGTTCACCGTGTCCGGCGTCAGACGCGTCACCCCGCTCGGCCCCTCATCCGGCACGTAGTACCCCCACGCCCACCACCCGATCATCCCCACCAGAATCCACGACACCGCCGGCGTGTCCTCGAGCGCACGCGGCACGAGCGGCTTGTCGGGATCCGCCTCGGGCGCCTCCCCCTCCGCCCCGACCCCGTACGCCCCGGCGCCCCGCACGTCCTCCGCACGCTTCGGATGCATCAGCACCAGCAACAGCGGCACGATCAGCAGCAGCCCACCCGTCACGAACAGGTTCATGGGCGAGAGCACCGTCTCGCGCATCGACAACGCCCCGAACGGCGCGTCGCTCCCGAAGATGTCCGCGATCTGCGCCTCGGTCGTCACCTTCAGGGGGGCGCTCCCCGAGAACCCCCCGTGGAAGACCAGCATCGCCATGTACCCCGCCGCCGCCAGCAACGGGTAATGCACCACGACCCCGCGCTTCTCCATCGCCAACCCGACCCGACGCGCCAGCAGCGCCCCGGCGATCAGCCCGAGCCCCCAGTTGAGCGACCCCAGACAGACGGACACAACCGCCACCAGTCCGACCGCCGACGCCGGGCCCCCGGGCCGCCCCGCCAACCAGTCCAGCCCCCGTGAGACCGGCGGGCTGCTCGCCAGCGCGTGCCCCGTCACCAGGATCAGACACATCTGCATCGCGAACTTCAGCAGCCCCGCGCTCCATACCCCCTCCGTCCCCGCCCACGCCCGCACCGCCGCGTCGAACCCCATGTCCGTGCGAACCAGCACGAGCACCAGCGTCACCAGCGTCAGCAGCACCGCCAGCACGAACGGGTCCGGCGCCGTCCGCCTGAACCCCTC
>JBITAG010000322.1:0-2773 GCA_044439985.1 Phycisphaerales bacterium JB059
GTAGTCGTAGCGCCAGGTGCCGTCGCCGTTGTCGGTCGCCTTGCCGGCGACGTTGAACTCGCCGTCATTGGGGATGAGGGCGGTGACGATCTGGACGGAGGGGTCGGGGTTGTTGGCGCCGTTGCCGTGGTCCATCCAGGCGAAGATGGCGGGGCGCTGGCGGTTGGTGGGGCCGGTGAGGCTGAAGGAGCCGTTGGCGTTGAGGTTGGCGCGCTCGTAGGAGCAGTTGTTGAAGTTGTTGCCGGCGTTGGAGTCGTCGAGGGTGACGTACTGGCCCTCGGCGATGTAGACCTCACCGTTGCCGGAGGTCAGCAGGTCAACGGGGACCTGGATTCGCTTGAAGATGGCGTTGCCGCTGGAGCCCTGCGGGTTGGCGTAGGGCCAGGGGAAGGAGCCGGTGGAGGCGTTGACCTGGAAGCGGGGGCCCATGCCCGTCTGCGAGCCGTTGAGTCCGGCGTCGTAGGGGTCGGAGCAGCCGGTGCCGAGGTGCTGGAAGTCACCGTCGTTCTGGCAGGAGGCGCAGACGCTGCCCTGGAGGGAGGCGAAGGAGTGCTTCAGCCAGCCCTGACCGATCTGGATCATCCGCCCGTCGCGGATGCGGTACAGGTTCTGGGCGATCACGGGGTGGTTGACGGAGTTGTCGATCCAGTTGGCGCGGGAGGTGCCGATGTTGCACGCGGTGGTCCCGATGGAGTACGCGCGGATGCCACCGACGAGGCCGTAGTGGTTCATGCCGTTGAGGTCACCGACGATGACGTCGGGGCCGGGGTTTCCACCGCCGGCGAAGGCGGTGGCGGAAATGCAGAGAGCGGCGGCAGCGGTCAAGGTCTTGTTCTTCATCATCATCACTCACCAGAGGGTTCAAACGTTCTGCGATCCGAACAGCTTTACCGCCGGGTATACATGCACGGCGTTCCCCACACAGATCGCGATAGCCAACAGCGGCTTCGTAACGGTCAGTCTAACTGCCAGTGGGCTTGGCTCATAGACGCGAGGACCCAATCCTCAGAAAATCGAGACTGAACAAACACCGGCCTGAATATACAGGCTTTCAGCGACTCCGGCTCACGGGCAGCCGGCGCCGAAGGCGGCGAGGAAGGCGGAGACGTCGGAGAAGTCCCAGGCGCCGAAGGGGACGGCGATGTCCGCGGCGGGGTCGGAGGTGCTGAAGGCGAGGAGGAAGGCGGAGACGTCGGAGAAGTCGAGGGCGCCGAAGGGCTCGGCGATGTCGGCGTCGTTGCAGCCGAAGGTCTCGCAGGAGTCGGGCACGCCGTTCATGTTGACGTCGTCGAAGGTGGTGGGGACGAGCTTGGAGACGGTGCTGCCGATGGCGTAGTAGAGTTCGCCGTCCTCGTCCTCGCCGAAGGTTGTCAGGCCGAAGGCGAGGTTGAAGAGCTCGGTGACGACGCCGGTGTCGGGGTCGAGGGTCCAGATCTGGCCGGAGCAGTAATCGGCGAAGAAGTACTTGCCGATCTGGTCGGGCATGGCGCAGCCGCGGTAGCGGTACCCGCCGGTGACCGAGCAGCGTCCGGAGGCGTGGTTGAAGGTGTGGATGGGGAAGTCGTAGTTGCTGGAGGGGCCGCACCCGCTGGTGTTGTAGGCGTTGTTGCCCTCGTAGCAGCGCCAGCCCCAGTTCTCACCGCCGGAGCTGGAGGCGGGCTGGAAGTTGATTTCCTCGATGGCGTTCTGGCCGACGTCGCCCATCCAGAGGTCGCCGGTTTCGCGGTCGAAGCTGTTACGCCAGGCGTTTCGCAGTCCGTAGGCCCAGATCTCATCGTCGCCGGTGACGCCGACGAAGGGGTTGTCGGCGGGGATGCCGTACTGCCCGTTGGAGCTGTTGTTGCCGTCGACATCGATGCGGAGCATCTTGCCGAGGAGCTGGTTGGTGATGTCCTGGGCGCGGTTGCCGGGGTCGCCGCCGGAGCCGCCGTCGCCCATGGAGATGTAGAGGTATCCATCGGGGCCGAAGCCGATCCATCCACCGTTATGGTTGGTGAAGGGCTGGGGGATGGTCAGCAGGATGCGGGCGCTGGACGGGTTGGCGACGTCGGGGAGGCCGGCGAACGTCTCGTACTCGGCGATGGTGGTGGCGCCGGCGTTGTTGGTGTAGTTCACGTAGAACTTGCGGTTGGTGACCCCGTCGTGGTCGGGGTGGAAGGCCAGGCCGAGCAGGCCACGCTCACCGCAGCAGGAGGAGATCGAGCTGACGTCGAGGAAGTTGGTCGCGTTGACGTTGCCGTCCGCGTCGGCGACCTTGATGACGCCGTTCTGCTCGACGATGAAGATCCGTCCGGAGCCGTCATCGGCGTTGGTGACGAAGATCGGGCTGGAGAGCCCGGTGATGAACGCCTGGGTCGAAACGCCACCTCCCGCGAAGGCGGCGGCGGACAGGCCAAGCGAGACGACGGCGGCGGCGATGCATGAGCGGTTCAACGGACGGCTCCTCTCTCCGGTGAGCATGTGTCTGAATCGACATCGAGCGCGGGCTCGATCATCGCACGGCGCCCATCGCGCCGAGCGTGGTCCCACGCTTCTCTGAAACCTAGCGACACCCCCTGAGCGGGGGCAAGATCCGTCTTCCGATTCGCCCGGAGAGGCCCTCGGGATCCCGCAAATCGGACCGAACGAGAGGGATGGGTCCGAGAATCCGGGCCCCAAACGAAACGCGGGCGCCCCCGCGGGCGCCCCCCCACAGGGTAGCTACCGGCAGGGGGGGTTAGGGGCACCCCGCCCCCAACCCCCCCCGGAACGCCACCCCCGCGGAGAACTACAA
>JBITAG010000323.1:0-8964 GCA_044439985.1 Phycisphaerales bacterium JB059
GGCCCCCCCCTCCCCGCGGCGTTTCCCCCCGCAATCCGAGCCGAGAGCCGGCTTTCGGCCTCCGGCGCCGCTGGCGCTTGGACGGTTGCTCGCCGCGTGTTACGCTGGGAGCCTTTGGGATGAGTGAAGATGATCAGCCCCATCGCCGCCTGTGTGCTCGGCTTTTCGCTCGCGGGCGTCTGCCGGGCCGAGCCGAATGCCTGTGCCCTTGAGCCCACCAACCGGGACGTGTCGGCCGCCCCACGCGGCGCCAGCGGGCCAGCCTGCCCGAACTGCGTCATCGAGATGCATGTCTATCTGGACAATGAGTTCACCGCGCTCCACGCCGCCGGTGGCCCCCAGGTCGCCCGCGACGTCATCGATCGCGCCAACGAGCTGCTCAGCGCCCCGCAATCCATGGGCGGGCTCGAGCTTCGCCTGGTCGATACCTACGGCACGGAGTTCGCCGGGCCCCACCCCTGGGCCTCGAGTTCCAACGCCGCCACCCTGCTGACCAACTTCGCCGGCTGGGCACAGTCCGACCAGCCGATCCCCGAGCCGGGGCGCGACATCGTCATCCTCCTCTCCGGCATCGACCTCGACGGCGGTGTTCTCGGCCTCGCCTTCCAGAGTTCCATCTGCGGCCCCGAGGCCATCGGCGTCGTCTCCGTCCTCGACAACAACACCGAGTTCAACGCCAACGTCCTCGCCCACCAGATCGGGCACATCCTCGGCGCCGTCCACGACGGCGTGAGCAACACCTGCGATCTCACCGGCAACATCATGTCCCCCGGGCTCAGCGCCGCGAGCATCCCCACCACCTTCAGCGACTGCACCATCGACGAGGTCAACACCCGCATCGAGGCGGGCGGGGACTGCCTCGCCCCGTACCCGTGCGGCGTCGCGGATCTGGCGCCCCCCATCGGCGTCCTCGACTTCTCCGACGTCACCGCCTTCCTCGGCGCGTTCGGCGCCATGGACGCCCCGGCCGATCTGGCGGCGCCCTTCGGCGTCTTCGATTTCTCTGACGTCTCGGCCTTCCTCGTCTCCTTCGGCGCCGGCTGCGAGAGTCTGTAACACGAAACGTCCGGGCGCCTCTCGGGCGCGTGCCACCCGCTCGGAGTTCCCGGGGCACGCCATGCTCGGGCGGCATTGTTCCGTTGGCGCTCCGCGCCACACCCAAGGAGACTGGCGATGAACCGTGCGATCGTCCCCCTGCTCACGCTCGCGGCCCTCTCCCAGGCCGCCGACGCCCAGTGGCTCGAATGCTCGGCCTCCATGATCGCCCATCCCGCCGAGCTGGCCTCCCCACCCGTCCCGGGCGACCTGACCGGCGTCTCGGGCGACCGCGTCGGCGTGACCGCCTCGTTCCTGTTCAGCACGACTTCGCCACCCATCGCGGTGACCGGCCACTTTGTCGCCTTTGCCGTCGCCGACTTCGACGCCTGCGTCACGGACCTGGGCGCGAACCCCGACCCCTCGCGCACGCTCGACCCCTCGAACGCGAACGCCCTGATTGTCTACTACTTCGAGAACGACGTGCTCGCCTTCACCATCTCCAACACCGACGACAGCTTCAGCCTGAGCATCACGCGCCCCTCCGGCCCGTTCTCGGCGTCAATGACCTCGCTGCCCCTCGTGCCCAGTCAGTACAGCTTCGACGGGCGACCGGACGACGAGGTGGTCGCCACGTTTCTCGGCCCTCTCATGCCCGAAGCCGCCGACGCCCGCTGGTCGCCCACGAACCAGTACGGGCCGGGGGAGACCGTCGCGTACATGGTGGGGTTTGCCGAGGCGCCCGAACCGGCCCCCTGCTCGGAAGTGGATCTGGCCGCCCCGTTCGGTCTCCTGAACTTCACCGACATCATCGCCTTCCTCACCGCCTTCGGCGCCGGCTGCCCCTGAGGCCCGCCCATCCCCGCCCCCTCGCCGAACCGGCCCCGGCCCCCCCCCGGGCCCCCGCCCCGATCCGCCCCGGGGGGGGTCTACAATCGCCGCTCTGCCCGGAGCGTTCCGGGCGAGATCACCATGGTGAGCGATCACCCCGGAACGCGAGGTGTGGACCATTGGCAAGCGTCGGCAAGCACTGCATCCTTGAGCTCTACGGCTGTTCGAGCGAAACGCTCAACGACCGGGACATGATCGTCAATGCCCTGCGTCAGTCCGCCGAACGCGCGGGCGCGACCTGGATGGGTGAGGTCGCTCACAAGTTCGAGCCTCAGGGCGTCACCGCCCTCGGCCTGCTCGCCGAGAGTCACATCTCGATCCACACCTGGCCCGAGATCGGGTACGCCGCCGCCGATGTCTTTACCTGCGGCTCATCCTGCGATCCCGTCCTCGCCTGCGAGCTGCTCGCGGAACTGATGGACGCCGAGCGCCACACGATGACCACGCTCCCGCGCGCCACGCAGCTGACCCCGCGCGAGGTGCTGCACGTGAACCCGGACGAGGCGCACATGGTCTCGACCGAAGGCGCCGTCTCCCCCGAGGCGCCCTTGCGCCGTCCCCCGTTGGCGATCAAGCACTCGGTCCACGAGATCGCCCGGGCCGGGCGCGCCTGATCACCGGGCACAACCCGACGCAAGAACGGACCGAGCCGCGAAAGCGCGGCTCGGTCCTTTGTTTGGTCATGTCGCCGGGAGCCCCGCCGGGAGCCCCGCCTCAGCGGTAGCGTCGCACCACGCCCTTGACGATCCCCTGCACCTGGCAGAACTTCACGCGGATCGGCTCGAAGTCCGGGTTTGCGGGCTGCAGGCGGATGTGGTCCGCCTCCTTGTAGAAGGTCTTGAGCGTGGTCTGCCCGTCATCGAGCAGGGCGACGATCCGGTCCCCGTTGTGCGCCACCTGCGCCCGCTCGAGGAGGATGATGTCCCCGTCGAGGATCCCCTCGTCGCGCATCGAGTCCCCGTCCACCTGCAGGGCGAAGAGACTGTTCTCACCCCGGTCCGACCCGGCGCCGAGGAACTCGCCCAGATCGATCTCGTCGATGTTCTCGACCTTCTCGATCGGATGACCCGCCGCGATCTTGCCCACCATCGGGTAGCGCAGCGGTCGGGACTCGTCCGGAACCGCGATCCCCTCAGCGATCGACAAAGAGCGTGCCTTGTTCGGCTCGCGGACCAGCGCCCCCTTCTTGATGAGCGCTTCGACGTGCTCGAACACGGTGACCTTGCTGACGCCGATTTCGTCGGCCAACTCCTGCATGGTCGGGGAATAGCCACGCCGAATCCGAGAGTCCCGGATGAGCTGCAAGATTCGGAGCTGCTTGGGTGTGAGGTTCATCGGTTGCGTCCTTTCCACCAACCGGACCGATCGCTCGACGACCGTCCATGCCCAGAGTCACGCCCGGCGCCTTGGCCGAGCCCACCTTGCCGACCGACGTCGTGCTCGACGCCCCCGCCGACGACCCGTCCAGCGACGCGCTCGCCAGCCGCGCCGCCAGACGCCCCAGGCGTCGGCGCGCCTGCTCCACCACCGCCCGCTGCCCGCGCAGAGCCTGCTCCGCCGCCGACAGCTCGACCACGAGGTCCGCCCCGCGATCCCGCGCCCCCTCCTGCCCGGACGACGCCCGCTTGCTCGGCCTCAGCGAGAGCAGCGACCGCCCCCTTCGACGACCGTCGTATGCCAGCTCGAACGAGCCTCCCGGCCCGAGCTTCACCAGCGCGCCCGCGTCCATCCCTGTTTCCCGCGTCGTTCGACCCATCACGGATCGTCCTTCCACAGGTCCAAGATGCCCAGGTCCGCTCGCCCATGCCCAAGACCAACCTCCGATCGGCTTCCAATCAAAAACCTATCGCCGATTCCCGAAGCTGTCAAGGGATTTGTTGGGGAGAACATGTCCCGTGCGTCTTAGACCTCGATGCGACAACACCTTCCCGCGGTTACCCGGTCCTCCAACCGGTCCCCACGCTCAGGTGCGGCCTCGCCGACCTTTTTTGGTTCCCTGCCGATCCCCGGCGTGCCCATTCCATCGTCACAGACCTCCCGATCACTCCATCTTTCCATGACGGATGTTCGGAGTATACTCGCCAATCACACGCCGGACGAAAAGCCCCGATTTGGGCTCCACAGCCCCCGATTTTCTCGGACGCACGAGCGCGAATCGCCAAAGCACCCCCTTGATATGGGGGGTGAGCTACCGCGCCTGCCGCACAAGCCGCGAGCCCACCCGGCGCACGTGTCCGCCGAGTTCGAGGCGCGTCAGTTCCGCTCGGAGCGTCGGCGCCTCCATCCCGCTCGCCCGGGCAAGCTCGTCCGGGGTCATCTCGCCCTCGAGGGCCTCAAGGATCCGCGCCTGGAGGGGGGTGAGCCCGACCGGCGGGGGCGCCGCACCATCCCGACGGATGGGCTCGACGTACCGGGCCTCGTGCGTGCCCCGGAACTGGTGATGGGCGACACCCTCGAGCGCCCGGATCACGTCCCCCGGCTCCGTCGCAACCCCCGCCTCCCCCCGCTTGAGCAGTTCGAGCGAGCCCCGGCTCGCCTCGGAATCCACCCGCCCCGGGACGGCGAGCACCTCGCGACCCTGATCTTCGATCGCCTGGCGGGCCGTGATGAGCGCGCCCGATCGGCGCCCGGCCTCGATCACGACCACCCCGAGCGAGAGCCCGGAGATGATGCGGTTGCGCGCCGGGAAGTTCTCCGCGCTGGGGGGGACGCCCATGGGGAGTTCACTGACCAACGCGCCCCGACCCTCATCGACGATCCGCTCGAACATCGACTCGTTCTCCGGCGGGTAGGCGATGTCCACGCCGCACCCGAGAACCACGACCGTGCGCCCCCCGGCGTTGAGCGCGCCGCGGTGGGCGGCCGAGTCGATCCCCCGAGCGCCCCCCGAGACCAGCGTCAGCCCCGCGCCCGCCAGCCCGGCCCCGAAGCGTTCGCTCTGCTCGAGCCCGTAGCTCGTGCATCGGCGTGAACCGACCACGGCGCACGGGTACCGGTCGGCGCCCTCCGGCTCCAGCTCGCCGCGCACACAGAGCAGCGTCGGTGCGCCCGGGATGGCCCGGAGCAGGGCGGGGTAGGTGTCGCTTTGCTTGAGGAGGATCCGGGCCCCCGCGCGTCGGACCCGCTCGAGCGCGTCATCCACGCGACCCTCCCCCTCCTTCGCCACCTCGAGCACGGCGCGGGCGATCCGCTCACCCACGCCCTTCACGCGCTGAAGCTGGGCGGAGGAGGCGCCGAGCACGACCTCCGGGGAGCCGAACCGGTCGAGCAGACGCTGCAGGCGGACCGGTCCGAGCCCGGGCACAAGGGTGAGGCGAAGCGTGTTCCGAATCTCGTCGGACGCCGGCTCCATCGAATCCCCCGGACGGCCTCACCCGTCCAGATCGACCCGCACGTAGGGCGCGTCGGGCTTGCGTTCGTCGTGATCCGCCAGGCGCCGGTAGACCCTCACATCGGTCTCGGCGCGCACATCGGTGATGATGTTCTGCTCAACGACCGTCTGCGGATAGAAGAAGGCCGGGTCGGGGCGACGGACCGTCAGGAGCACGCGCCGTCCCCCGGACATCTTCTCCGAGCGATCGAACTCCACGCTCCACCCGGGCGAGGGCGCCTGGACGACCACCACCTGCTTGCCCTCGGCCTGGGTCAGACGCATCGGGGGCCAGTCGGCCCGCTCGTTGTCCCGGATGCCTCCCCCGCCCCAGCACCCGCCCATGGCCAGCGCCATCGCGCCCAGCCCGATCACCTTCAGCCGTCGTCGCATGCGCCATCCTCCCCGAACCGGGACCTCGCCCGTGAAGACGGGCGGATGACCATGGTACCCACACAAGGGGGAATCTGTTTCTGGTTCGTTTGGGCGTTCGTCCCACGCGAAGACCACCCGGCGACCGGCTCTTAGAAGACCACGTCGATCAGCCGCCCCGTCATCGCCTCGCGGTACTCGTGGTACGTGCGGCTCTGGGCGGGGCGGGCCGGCTCGGGCTGCTCCGGGGTCGGGGGGACGTCCCCGATCCGCGCCGCCTCGGGCCGCTCGGGCGCCTCGGCTCGAGGCGTCCTCGCCTCCGCGTGCGCACTCAGGCGGTCGATCCGGTTCTGCGCCTCGATGTACCGGTGATAGGGCACGCTCCCGGGGGGGGCGTCGTACGGCTCGAGGGGCGGGCGCCGATCGAACCGGTCCACCCCGTCGCAGGAACGGACGCAGGCCTCGACCACCCGGCGCTGGGGGGCGTGGCATCCCCGCGCCGGGATGGCGCCGGGGACATGGCTCGCGTCTTGAACGGGTCCGATCGACACGCCCGAAGTGGGGCACACGCCAGCCCCTCGTGCCACGACCGAGAATCCGCCCCGCGAGGGGCGTGAGGGCCCGGGTTCTGGCGCCTCCCGGCACGGGCGGGGTGGGTCTGCGCGGGCGTGTGGCGTCCGGGCCACACCGGGGGGCGAGTACGATCACCCCCTGTGCGCACTGACGAGTTGGACTACCACCTGCCGGCTGAGCTGATCGCGACGCGCCCCTGCGAGCCGCGGGACGACGCGCGCCTGCTGGTCTGCTCCCGGTCCACGGATCGGATCGAGCACCTGCGGGTCCGGGACCTGCCCGGGCTGCTCGGCGCCGGGGACACGCTGGTCTTCAACACGACCAGCGTGGTGCGCGCGCGCTTTGTCGGTGTGAACCTGGAGACGGGCGGGCGGGTGCAGGGGCTCTACCTGCGCGACGCGAGCGAAAGCGAGCATGGCGAGCCCTGCTGGGAGGCGATGCTCAAGGCCAGGCGTTTCCGCCCCAAGCGACGGGTCGAGCTGCTGGATCACGTGGGCGCGCGCACCGGCGTGGTGCTGCGCCTGATCGAGCGCACCGGCGAGGAGGGCGGGGCGTGGCGCGTCGCGGTGGAGGGGGGAGCGGGCCCGCCGAGCGTGGCGCTGCTCGAACAGGCGGGCCGGACGCCCCTGCCCCCCTACATCCTCAGCGCCAGACGGGCGCAGGGCCTGGAGATCGACGACGAGACGGACCGGGCGAGCTACCAGACGGTGCTCGCCGACCCGGAGCGTTCCGGCTCCGTGGCGGCGCCGACGGCGGGGCTCCACTTCACCCCCCGGCTCCTGGGCGCCCTCGCGCAGGCGGGGGTCGAGCGGGCGGAGGTCGAGCTGCAGGTTGGCGCGGGCACGTTCAAGCCGGTGGAGACCGAGACGCTCGAGGCCCACCCGATGCACGCCGAGCGGTGCGCGATGAATGCCGAGGCGCTGCGGCAGATCTTCGAGCGCGCCACCCGGGTCGTCGCGGTGGGCTCGACCTCGGCGCGCACGATCGAGTCGTACGCCTCGATCATCGAGCGCGGAGCGTCTCCTCCCGCGAGCCTGGAGACGGACCTGCTTATCGCGCCGGGGTACGCCTGGCGGCGTGTGGACGCCCTGCTGACCAACTTCCACCTGCCCCGCTCCACGCTGCTGGCGATGGTCAGCGCCCTCTTCCCCGAGGGGATGGACCGCCTGCGGGCGATCTACGCCGAGGCGATCGAGCGCCGGTACCGCTTCTACTCCTACGGGGACGCGATGCTCATCCTGCCGTAGCGCCTCTGGTCCGGGCCTCGAATATGCTGCGCCGGGCGGGGTTGGGCCGATAGGCGGTGCGGGCAAGGCAGGGGAAGGCGCGTCATGAACCTCGGGACGTTGATCGAGGGCCTCGGGGTCCGGGTGGTGCGGGGCGACCCGGCGTCGGTCCGCGTCTGCGACCTGACCGAGGACTCACGGACCGCGGTTCCCGGCTCCCTCTTCGTCGCCCGACGCGGGCAACGCTCGGACGGGCGCCGTTTCATCGAGAGCGCGATCGAGTGCGGCGCCTCGTGCGTGCTCACCGATGACGCGTCCGTTGAGCTTCCCCCCCGCACCGACGTCTGCCTGCTCGTGACCGAGGACGTCCCGGGCGTGAGCGCCCGCCTCGCCGAGCGGTTCTACGCCGAGCCCTCCTCCAGGCTGGTCCTCATCGGGGTGACCGGGACCAACGGAAAGACGACCGTCGCCCACCTGACCCACCAGCTTCTCAACCAGGCGGGGGTGCGGACGGGGCTGATCGGGACGGTGGAGGTGGACGACGGGCGCGAGGTCGCCCCCGCCTCGATGACCACGCCCCCGGCGATCGAGCTGAGCCGCACGCTCGCGCAGATCGTCGAGCACCGGGGGAAGGCGGCGGTGATGGAGGTTTCCAGCCACGCCCTCGACCAGGGGCGCGCCGGCGCCCTCGCCTTCGACATCGCGGTCTTCACCAACCTCTCCGGGGACCATCTGGACTACCACCAGACGATGGACGCCTACGCCGCGGCGAAGGCGAGCCTCTTCGCGATGCTCCCCGAGGACGGGGTCGCGATCCTGAACGCCGACGACCCGGCGAGCGCGAAGATGGTGGGGGGGCGCCGCATCACCTGCTCGGCGACCGGAGCAGGGGACTGGCGGGTGGAGGCGGGCGACGGTTCGCTCGACGGCACACCCGTGTCCATCCGGGGACCGGGCGTGCGCCTCGACGCCACCGTGCCGCTCTTCGGCGCCCACAACGCGATGAACACACTCGAAGCGGTCGCGGCGGCGAGCGAGACGCTGCGCCGGCTCGGACGCTCCGACGAGTCGATCGAGGCGGACCTGCGCGACGCGATCCCCCGCCTGCGCGCCCCCGCGGGGCGGATGGAGCGGGTGAGCACGAGCGCCGACGGCCCGGTCGTCTTCGTCGACTTCGCCCACACCGACGACGCGCTCGACAAGACCCTCGCCTCGGTGCGCCCGCTTGTGCCGGAGGGGCGCGACCTGTGGGTCGTGGTCGGGTGCGGGGGGGACAAGGACCAGTCCAAACGCCCCCGGATGGGGCACGTCGCCAGCACGCACGCCACCCGGTGCGTCTTCACCTCCGACAACCCGCGGACCGAGCCCCCCGCCGAGATCATCCGCGCCATGCTTCAGGGCGTCCCCCTCGGCGCGCGCTCCGGCGTGGTGGTCCACCCCGACCGGGCGCGGGCGATCCGGGAGGCGGTCGGCGGGGCGGCGCCGGGCGACGTGATC
>JBITAG010000324.1:0-18953 GCA_044439985.1 Phycisphaerales bacterium JB059
CGGCGCCTCAACCGTCACCATGGCGTTCGAGTTCCTCGTTCCCTCGGGGTACGAGCCCATCGGGCTGACCGTGAAGAACGCCCGCGTGGATCTGCGTGACGACCCCGCCGGGGACCCCCGCGCCTTCGCCTCGGTCGACAGACGCGACGCCGCGATCACCTCCGGCGCCCTCATCAAGGGAAGCACCGAACTCTCGCTCGATGAGTCCGACGCGGTGATCGTGGACGGCTCGAGCGTCTCCAAGTCCATCGGGCGCCAGGCCACGCCCCCCGGCATCGCCGTCACCACCCGCCTCGGCTACACCCTCGACCGCCAGACCGCGACCCGCGGCCTGCAGGTTGATCGCGAGAACGACAACGCCATCGTGGGCGGCAGCGGCGCCTTCTCCGAGGAGGAATCCAACGCCGGACGAAGCAGCGAGCGGAACTTCCGGGTCGATAGCTTCGGCATCGCCCGCGACCAGTCCCTGGTCCAGATCATCGCCTCGGGCGACGACATGCCCGCCAACCTGCTCGGCTCGGTCATCCGCTCCCTTGACGCGACCCTCACCCCCCGCCTGGTGGACACCAACGGCAACATCTACGACGCCGTCGGCTGGGTCTACGAGGACGCCGAGGGCCTCTGGATCCGGTTCACCCCCTCGGACACGATCGAGAGCCTGACCGAACTGCCCAAGACCCTCTCCCGGGCCCGCTCGGACCAGAGCCTCCGCCTGCTCTTCCTGGTGAGCAAGGGCGCGGAGATCCAGCACTTCATCTTCGGCGAGGAGAAGGTCATCCTGACCTTTGAGCCGACCTTCGAGGCCGAGTGACCCCGGGTCGTTCGCCCCCCTTCCGCCCCCCCCCACCGCAACCCAACCCAACGCACCAACGAGAACCGCCCCCGCGACGTGATCGCGGGGGCGGCTTTCTTTCTGCCAGACGATGTGGCGTGGTCGGTCAGCCCACGGCGGGGGCTTCGGTCGGCGCGGCGGCGGGCGCCTCGCTCGACTCACGCTCGGGCTTCTTCTCGATCAGGTTGCCCTCGTTGTCGAACTCCATCTCCTCACGCTCGTCCGAATCCATCTCGCGGTCCGGGACGACGTGCAGCCGGATGGTCGCCTCCAGGTCGGAGTCGAACTTCACCGTCACGTCGTACGCGTCGAGACGCTTGATCGTGTGGGCGAGGCGGACCTCACGGGGCTTGACGGCGTAGCCCAGCTCGTTGAGCCCCGCCGCGATGTCGTGCTGCGTGACCGAGCCGTAGAGGTGACCCTGGTCGTTGCAGGCCCGCTCCATGGTGATCTCGATGCCCTCGAGCTTGCCGATCAGCTCCTCCCGGCGCTTGCGCAGCTCGGCGAGTTCCTGCTCGGCCTTCTTGCGCTTGTCGGCGAGCTGGGCGAGCAGCTCCTCGTTCGGCTCGGTCGCCAGCTCACGGGGGAGCAGGTAGTTGCGGGCGTACCCGATCTTGACGTTGACGACGTCCCCGACGATGCCGAGGTTGTCCACGTTCTCGGTGAGCAGCAGCTTGATCGATTTGGCCATGTCGGCCTCCTTCGCTGTCCTGGTCCCGCCCCGGAGTCAGGGCGGGCAGTTGAGGAGCCCGAGAATCCGCCGACGTCGGCGGGCGGGCCCCAGCGTGAGCCGACCGGGCGCGATCCCGGTCGGGCGGAAAGGCTAGGCGCGATCAGAACGGGATGTCGTCGTGGTCGATCGCGGGGCTGTCGTCGGGGACGCTGACCTGGGACCGGCGAGAGCCGCCCCCACCCCCGCCGCCGCCGCCCTGCCCGTCCCGGCCGCCGCCGACGAACTCGAAGTTATCGACCACGACCTTGAGCTTGGAGCGGTTCTGGCCCTGCTTGTCCTGCCACTGGTCCAGGCGGAGGCGCCCCTCGATGAAGACGGGCGAGCCCTTGCCCAGGTAGCGGGCCATGGCCTCGGCCCGGGCGCCGAAGATCTCGCAGTCGATGAAGTTGGCGCGTTCCTGCCACTCGCCGTCCTTGGACTTGAACCGCTCGTTGACCGCGATCCCGAAGCTGCCCACGTTCATCCCGCTGGGCAGGGCGCGCATCTCCAGATCGCGCGTCAGGTTGCCCATGAGGAACACTTTGTTGACGTTCCCGGCCATGCGATACCTCCCATCGCGCCCGCCCAGAACCGGGCGCCGGCGCTCGGGTCATCCTATCAGGCTCCTACCCCCGCAGGGGCAACCGACAGCCAGATCCCGCCCTCAGCCCTCAGACGCCTCGGGCTTGGCCTCGCTCGGCGCCTCCCCCTCGCCCGGGGCCTCCTCGGCGCTCTTGGGCGCTTCCGGCGCCGCCGGCGCCACCGGGGCGCCCAGCGAGACACCCGAGCGACGCTCCTCGCCCGCGTCCCCCTGCTCGGCCTTGAGCTTGGCCTCGGTCGCCAGCTCGTCGCGCTTATCGTGGACGGTCATCTCGTCCAGGGTCAGGTGGTCCGCCCGGGTGATCAGCACCCGCATGATCTTCTCGGAGATCACGCAGTCGCGCTCCAGGTGCGCCGGCCCGTCGATCGGCATGTTGACGTACGCGAGGAAGTAGACCCCGCGCTTCTGCGTCTCGATCGGGAACGCCAGACGACGCTCGTCCCACTTGCGGAGCGAGATGATCTCCGCCCCGGCCCGGTTGAACAGCTCACCCAGGTGCTCCACCAACCCGTTCAGGTCGGCCGCGGTCCCCTGGCTGGTCAGGAACATCACCTCGTACGCGTTCGTCTTCTCGGCGGTCTGTGTCATGCCTTGTCTCCAGTCTTCTGATCGATCTTCGTGTCGTTGTGCTTTGTGTCCGCGTCGGCGCGGGGCTCGGGCGCCCCGCCCTGTTTCGACGCTTCGCCCGCCGGCTTCTGCGGCTGGGCGATCTTCCGGTTAAACGAGTTCATCGCCGCGTCCAGTCCCTTGGACAGGGCCATCTCGGTCGCGTCCGCCGCGGCCTTCACGCCACGTTCCACGTCCGCCTGTTCCTCGCTCATGAAACGGGAGAGGACCCAGTCCGCCCGGTTCATGAACTTCGGGACCGCGCCGACCCCGATGCGCAGGCGGGGGTAGTCCGCCCCGCCGAGCGCCCGGTCGATGTCGGCCAGCCCGTTGTGCCCCCCCGGCGAGCCGGCGGGGCGCAGGCGCACCTCCCCAACGGGGAGGGCCACCTCGTCGACGAGCACGAGCATGTCCTCGCCCGGCTCGAGCTTGTAGAAGCGGATCGCCTCCCCCACGCTCAACCCCGACCGATTCATGTAGGTCGTGGGCTTCATCAGCAGGCACTTCTCCCCGCCGATGTTCGCGTCGAGCATGGCGCTGTGAAACTTGGACCGCGGGATCGCGCCGACGGCGTGGCGCCTCGCCAGCTCGTCGATCGCCATGAACCCGGCGTTGTGCCTGGTCCGCTCGTACTCGAGCCCCGGGTTTCCAAGTCCCACAATCAGCTTCACGTCGGGTCACTCCGCGGCTCGGGCCTCAGCCCTCCCCGCCCTCTTCCTTCTTCTCACCCACGACCTCCGGCTGGGCCACGTCGCCGGAGACCTCGGCCTCCTCGCCCTCGCCGGCGTCCTCGGACTGCACGACCACGTGCGCGACCACGCCCTCCGGATCGGAGAGCAGCTTCATCGTGTCCTTGGGCAGCTTCACGTCACCGGCGTGGATCACGTCCCCCGCCTGCATCTCCGAGACATCCACCTCGATGAAGTCGGGCAGGTTCGTGACCAGGACGTTCAGCTCGAGCTGCGTCACCGGGTGCGTCATGATGGCGCCCGACGTGCGCAGGCCCGGCGCGTCACCCACCAGATGCAGGGGCACCGAGACGTCCACCCGGTCGGTCAGCTCGATCCGCGCCAGGTCGGCGTGAACGATGTTCGTGCCGAGGTAGTCGTACTGCAGGTCCTTGACGATCACGTGCTGGCGGGCGTCCGAACCGTCGAGCGTCAGCTCGAAGACCTTCTCGCCCTTCGCGATGTGAGAGATCGTTTCCTTCGCGTCCAGCGTGATGCTCACCGGGTCCTTGCCGTGCCCGTAGACCACGGCGGGAAGCCCGCCCGCGTCACGGATGCGCTTGGAGTAACGCGAGCCGGTCCGCTCGCGGGCCTTGGCCAACAGGGTGTGCGTTTCATCGCTCATGGGTTCAATCTCCAGATCGTGTGTGTTGCTTGGTGTTCGTGTCCGGGTCTAGCGCTTCATCCCCGCCGTGCGGGAGAAGAGGGCGCTGACCGATTGGTTCTGATGGATCCGCTTGATGGCCTCCCCGAGCAGGGGCCCGACGCTCAGCTGCACGAGCTTGTCGCGGATCGGCTCGCAGCGCTGCCCGCACGGGATGGTGTCCGTGACGACCAGCTTCTCGATCGGCGAGTCGGCCAGACGCTCCATCGCCATGCCCGCGAGCACGGGGTGCGTCGCCGCCGCGATCACCCGCTCCGCCCCCTTGTCCATGACCAGCTGCGCCGCCTCACAGATCGTCCCGGCGGTCGAGATCATGTCGTCGAACATGAGCACCGACTTGCCCTTCACCGAGCCGATGATGTTCCCCACGCTGACCTCCGTCCCGGAGATCCGCTGCTTGTTGATGATCGCCAGGTCCCCGTCGAGCAGGTTCGCCAGCCCCTCGGCGACCTTCACGTTCCCCACGTCCGGGCTGACCAGACAGAGGTCCGCCATCTCGTCCCGGATCGTCTCGAAGTACTCGAGGAAAACCGGCGTCGCGGACAGGTGATCCATCGGCAGGTCGAAGAACCCCTGGATCTGCGCCGCGTGCAGATCGATCGCCATCACGCGGTCCGCCCGGGCGCCCGTGATCAGGTTCGCCACCAGCTTCGCCGTGATCGGCACCCGCCCCTCGTCCTTCCGGTCCTGGCGCCCGTACCCGAAGTACGGCGTCACGATCGTCACCCGCTTCGCGCTCGCCCGCTTCAGGCAGTCGGTGAAGACCAGCAGCTCCATCAGGTTGTCGTTCACCGGCTGACAGGTCGAGATGATCACGTAGCAGTCACGTCCCCGCACGTCCTCCTCGAGCTTGACGAAGATCTCCCCGTCCGGGAACAGGCTCGTCCGCGCGTCCCCCAGCGGGATATCCAGCTGGTCGCAGACCTTCTGGGCCAGGTCCTTGCTGTTCCGACCCGCAAAGACCTTCAGCTCGTTCGAGAGTTCGCCGTTCATGAAGCGCCTCCGTCTGCAACCCCGCTCGCCCGCGAGCGGAAGACCCGGTCCACCTCCGCGAGCTGCTCCGGCGTGTTGATGCTCAAGACGTCCTCCGCCGGGACCGCCTCGATCACCTCCACCACCTCGCCCGCCTCGCGGAGCATCTGCGGCACGTCTGTGATGTAGTACTCGCCGCTCACGCCGTCCCGCCCGAGCCGGTCGAGCGCCCCGAACAGCTCACCCCGATCGAAGCAGTAGTAGCTCGGGTTCACCTCGCGGATGGCCAGCTGCTCACTCGTCGCGTTCTTCTGCTCGACGATCCGATCGAACCGCCCCGCCGCGTCGCGGACCACGCGCCCGTACCCGCTCGGGTCCTCGATCACGCTGGTCGCCAGCGTCGCGCTCGCCCCCGACTCCCGGTGGCGCGAGAGCACGGTCTCCAGGGTCTTCGCCCGGATCAGGGGGCCATCCCCGCAGAGCACGAACACATCGCCCTCGGGCTCGCCCGAGAACGCCTCGCGGGCGCACATCACCGCGTGCCCCGTGCCGAGCTGCTCGTCCTGCACCGCGAACTCAACGCGGTCCCCGTACGAGGCGAGCGCCTCGCGCACCAGCTCCTGCTTGTACCCCACCACGACGACGATCCGGCCCACCCCCGCCCCCAGACAGGCGTCCACCACCGCGCACACCATCGCCCGCCCCCCGATCGGGTGACAGACCTTCGGCAGATCGGACTTCATCCGCGTGCCCTTGCCCGCGGCAAGGATGATCGCCGACGGCGCGCTCGTGTTGTGGTTGCTGCTCGTCATCGCCCCGGGGCGACGTGCGCGTGGCTTTGGCGGAAACTTGCCCGACCAGGACTCGAACCTGGAATGGCTGTACCAAAAACAGCTGTGTTGCCAATTACACCATCGGGCAGTGGATCAAGATCATGCCTGCCAACGCGCGTCGCGTCCTCTCCGTTGTTCATGCCCCGGCCTTTCCCGGGGCGACGTCTCGAACCGTTTCGTCGCGGCCAAGACGCCCGAAGAGGGACGACCGGGTCCGCGGCGCCAATCGCCCGCCCGCTGGCGGACTTGGAGCAAGATCCCCCGTCGCCGCGACCGGGACGCGCCTCGATCGGCTCGCCCGGCACAAGAGGGGACCCCTGAACGCGCCTCGCCCGGGCCAGTCCCGGGGTCCGTCACGCTCGGCTCCGCGATACCGTCCATCCTAGCGCCCCCCGCGGCGCCGGTCAGTCCTCCCCCTCGCCCGATTCCTCATCCCCGCCGGACGATCCGGACGACGCCTCGCTCTCCCCGCTCCCCAGACGCCCGATCGGCTCCTGCAGGGCGCTCTCCCCGATCAGCTCGTAACACGTCGCCAGGAGCCCGACGAGCGGGAATCGGGCCTCCGGAAAGGGGCTCGGTCCCAGGCGTCGAAGCAGCACGTACCCCACGTCCGGCTTCTCGATCGGCAGGTGGATCGACCCCAGCTCCGGCCCCGCCTCCCAGAAATGCTCCAGGCACGCCTCCAACGCCGGCGAGGCCTCGTCGCTCGCCCCCGGCGCCCGCGGGGTGTACAGGTCGCCCGGACGCGATCCACGCCCCGCCAGCACCCGGCGCTCCCGCAGCCGCTCGATCAGCTCCGCCCCGTCCAGCCCCCGGATCGAGAACATCAGCATCGGGTTCTCGCCCAGACGCTCGCACATCAGCGCGGCGGCGCACACGGCATGCTTGCACCAGGGCTTGTTCGCCTCCTTGCACGTGCACGTGATCTCGAACTCCGCCGCGTCCACCGGGAACAGACGCAGGTCCAGCGGCGCCAGCACGTCCTCGATGTTCGTCGGCAGCTCCCCCGCGAGCAGCTTGGCCGCGTAGATCGCCTGGTCGCTCATCGCCCCGATCACGCGTTCCCGGTCCTCGTCGGTGAACCGGCGGAGCCCCACGCTCACCCGGTACGGACGGGTCGCCCGCCCCTGGACGGAGGCCTTGGCGGCGCCCTCGTCGATCTCGATGCGTCGCGTCTGCCCCCCACGGGCGTACTCGAGCCCCTCCCGCAACGCCTCCCCCGAGGCGTTGAGTTCCACGACCCTGAAGAGCCGCTCCGAGATCCAACTCTCCCAGGGTTCCCCTTCCTTGGTCTTCAGGCGCACGCCGCCCCGAACCCGGCGCGGGTTGATCGGGACCTTGGTCTCACGCCGGAAGGGCTGGCCGGGCGGGGGCTGTGTGGGGTTGCTGGTCATCTCAGGCCTCGTCCCCCACCGCGTCGGCGCGGAGCGTGAGGATGTCACGCAGCTGGTCGGTGTCCAGCTCGGTCAACCAGCGTTCGCCGGCGCCGATGATGTTCTCCGCAAGCTCCGTCTTGCTCTCGATCATCTCGTCGATGCGTTCCTCGAGCGTTCCCCGCACGACGTACTTGTGCACCTGCACCGTCCTCGTCTGCCCGATGCGGTACGCCCGGTCGGTCGCCTGGTTCTCCACCGCGGGGTTCCACCAGCGGTCGTAGTGGAAGACGTGCGTCGCCGCGGTCAGGTTCAGACCCACGCCGCCCGCCTTGAGCGAGAGCAGCAGGATCGGCGCGTTGTTGTCCCCCGACTGGAACTGCTCAACCATTTTCTGGCGCTGGCCCTGCGGGGTGCCGCCGTGCAGGAACATGACCTCACGCCCCAGCTCGTGGCGCAGCATCGAGGCGAGCAGGTGCCCCATCTGTCGGAACTGCGTGAAGACGAGCGCCTGATCCCCCTCGGAGAGCGCCTCGTCGTGCTGCTCGAGCAGACGCACGCACTTGCCCGACCGGGTCGGGTCCGCCGGACGGGCGGAGGCGAAGTCGTGGTCCTTGAGCATCTGCGACGGGTGGTTGCAGATCTGCTTCAGGCGGATCAACGCCGCGAGCACCACCCCGCGACGGTGGATCCCCTCGCTCTGGTCCACATCGGTGAGCATCCGCTTGACGCAGCTCTCGTACAGCGACGCCTGCTCGCTCGTGAGGTGGCAGTACTCCTTGCTCTCGATCTTCTC
The DNA here is from genome assembly GCA_044439985.1 of Phycisphaerales bacterium JB059. Taxonomy (GTDB): domain Bacteria; phylum Planctomycetota; class Phycisphaerae; order Phycisphaerales; family UBA1924; genus JAJRXR01. The sequence continues at coordinate 8,118 of JBITAG010000324.1, forward strand.
CGGCAGGTCCGAGACCACGTTCGGGTCCGTCTTGACCCGGCGCAGGATGAACGGACGCACCAACGCCCGCAGACGCTCGCTCTTGCCCTGGTCGTGGTACCGCTCGATCGGCACCGCAAACCGCTTGCGGAAGTTCCCCACGGTCCCCAGGAAGCCGGGGTTGAGGAAGTCCATGATCGACCACAGCTCGCTCAGCCGGTTCTCGACCGGCGTGCCCGTCAGCGCGATCCGCTTGGGCGCCTCGATCGCCCGGACCGCCTGCGACTGCTTCGCCTGCGGGTTCTTCACGAACTGCGCCTCGTCGAGCACGATCCGCCCCCAGCGCACCCGCTCGAGCGTCTCCCGGTCCCGGTGCGTCAGCGCGTACGTCGTCACGATCAGATCGCTCGCCTCCGCCTCCTCCACCAACGCGTCCCCGGTCAGACGCTCCACGCCGTGATGGATAAGCACCTTCAGCCCGGGCGCGAATCGCTTCGTCTCGTGCATCCAGTTCCCGATCACGGACATCGGCGCCACGAGCAGCGTCGGGTCCACGGCCTCTCCCGCCTTCTCGGCCGACTCCCGTTCGTGCACCAGCAACGCCAACAGCTGGATCGTCTTGCCCAGACCCATGTCGTCCGCCAGGCACACACCCAGCCCGAACCGCTCCAGGAAGGCAAGCCAGCTGAACCCCCGCTCCTGGTACGGACGCAGGGTCCCGTGGAACCCCTCCGGCGTGTGTAGCTGCGGCAGCTCCACCTTCGCCCGCTCGTCCGAGCCGCCCAGCAGGTCCGAGACCCACCCCGTCGCCTCCAGCCCCACCACCGGCACGCCCGTCTGGCTCGCGTCCGACGCGAACGCCAGGCCCATCGCCTCCGAGAGCGGCATCTGCCCCCCCGGGTTCTCCTTGATGAACCGGATCGCGTTCTTCACGTCCTCCGGGCGGATCTCCACCCACTTGCCCCCCACGCGCACCAGCGGGCTCGACTTGCTCGCGAACTGCTCGAACTCATGCAGCGTGAGCGTCGTGTCCCCGATCGCGATCTCCCAGTGATACCCCACCAACGCGGAGAGCCCGATCTGCGATCCCGCGGCGACGCCGGAACCCTCGCCCGCCTCCGGCTCCAGCTCCCCCGAGTCGATCCGCAGACGCGCCCCGAGCCGCCCCACCGGCGAGTCCCACCACACCGGGGCGTCCACCCCGAACCCCTGCTCGACCAGTACGGGCTTGATCTCGCGCAGGAACTCGTACGCCTGGCGTGTGGTCAGCGACGCCTCGATCGGCTCGCTCTCGCTCAACGCCGATTCCAGCCGCTTGTACAGCCGGCTGGCCCGCCCAAGCTCCCCGAGCAGCAGCTCCTGCGGTGATTCGAGCGCGTACCCCTCGATCGTCACCCGGTCGCGGCTGAGCAGCCAGATGTCCGCCGCCTCCACCACCACGTTCGGGTCTTCCTGCGACTGCAGGTAGAAGCTCACCGACCAGTCCAGCTGTCCGCTCGTGTCATCCAGATTCTCGGGCAGGTCCTCGTCCAGCGGCTCGTTGAGACGGAAGCACAGACGCCAGGTCGAACTCTGCCCGCGTTCCTCGAGCGCGCCGATCCAGCGTTTGATCCGACGAGCCACCTCGGTGCGCTGCGCCGCGGGAACGGGCATCTTCACCTCGCCCCCGAGCAGCCCGGTCAACCACGCGACCTGCGGGTCCTGCCCCGGGTCCTGACCCTCGATCGTGTCGGTCATCTCCTCGCCGATGAGCACCCGCCGACACGCCGCGTTGACCAACGCCCCGACCATCTCCTCGAGAAGGTCCCACGCCCGGTGCTCGTTCTCATCCACCACGGCGCGCACCACCGGAGGGGCCGCCAGGCACAGCGCCGCCGCACGCTCGGCGCTCGCCTCGTCACCCATCCATCCGCGCCACGCCCCGGTCAGCTTGCCCGATCCGTCCTGGCACGCCATCGGCACGAACCGGTGACGCCCGAGCAGGTGACGCGCCAGGCGCGCCACCATCGCCAGGTACCCCACCGACGCCCCCAGCGACGCCCGCCCCGTCGATTCCCCAAGCTCATCATCGCAGAGCAGCTCGAGCACCGCCGCGGCCTCACTCGGCTCGAACGACCGGGTCGGCGTCCGGAAGACCCCCAACCCGTCGGGAGCCTCCCCCTCCGCCGATCGGCCCAGGGCCAGGGCCAGCTCGTGGCTCGGCGCCGGGACCGACCCGTTCACCGGCAGACGCAGCTCCACCTCGCTCGCCTCACCCTCCCGCACCCCGATCGCCCGGGCGAGGGACTCGGCGTCGGCGCCGAAGGGGTGCACCCCCTCGCCCATCTCTCCCGGCGAACCGAACAGGTCGCCCGACTCGCCCCAGAGATGGAGGCGTCCGCCGGACCACGTCCCGTGGACCACGATCACCGCGGGCTCCGCTGCAACGCCTTGGCTCGAATGACTCACGTTCCGGCTCACTCCATCCCGGACCGGCTCATCGCCCGACGCCCGCGTCCGTTGCGGGGCTCAACACATCGAGCCGGCGCTCTGTCCGAGCGCTCTCAAGTAGGGGCGGGGGGACTCGAACCCACAACCAACGGCTTAAAAGGCCGCTGCTCTACCGATTGAGCTACGCCCCCGGCAAACCGGCGCGCTCTCGCACGCCCACGCTGCCGCGCAGGCGCGATCGTAGGACCGAACCCCGGGCGACGCGATCAGACCGACTGAAAACCGGGGTGCTCACCCCGTGCCAACGCCAGCAGCAGCCCCGCGTGCCGACCCGCCGCCCCCTGCTGGGCCCGGATCGCCTCCCGCCCCCGCGCCCGGAGGGCTGAGCGGCCCCGCTCGTCTTCCAGCAGCCCCGCCAGACGCCCCGCAAGCGCCTCCCGCGTCACGACCTCCAGCCCCCCCGCCCCCCGCAGCGTCCCCACGATGTGCTCGAAATCCCCGAACCGAGGCCCGATCAACGTCGGCGCCCCCAACGCCACCGGCTCGATCGGGTCCGACCCGTGCAGATCCCCGAACGACCGCCCCACCACCGCCACGTCCGCCAGCTGGTAGAGCAACCCCAGCTCCCCGATCGTGTCGAGCAGGAACCGATCCCCCGGCCTCGCGCGTCCCTCGCTCCGCCTCGCGCACGGGCGGAGCGCCTCCCACGCCTCCTCGAACCGCTCCGGCTTGCGCGGCGCGCACGCCAGCTGCGCCCCGGCGGGACAGGACGCACGCAGGAGCGCCTCCTCCCCCGGCGCCGTGCTCCCCCCCACCCCCAGCGGGCGGTCCGGATCGATCCCGAGCGCCGCGCCGAGGGCGACCGCCTCGGGGCTCGGCCTCGCCCCCTCCCCCGAGACGTCCCAGCTGTCCCACTTCATCGAGCCCGTCACCGCGCACCGCTCGGGCGCCACCCCCATCGCCAGGAAACGCTCCCGATACGACGGGTCCTGCACCCCCGCGAAGGCGAGCGAGCGGAACATCCCCCCCACCACCCCGCGGAACCGGCGGTACCCCTTGAACGACCGCTCGCTCAGGCGACCGTTGATCACGCACACCGGCACGCCCCGACGCCGGCACCCCCGCAGGAAGTTCGGCCACAGCTCCAGCTCGACCAGGCCCACCACGTCCGGTCGCACAAGATCCAGGAATCGCCCCACCGCCCAGGAGAAGTCCAGCGGGTAACGCACCACCTCGCACGATTCGGCAAACAACGCCCGGGCCCGCGCCAGACCCGTGTCCGTCGTCGTCGACACGATCACGCTCGCCTCCGGCGTCAGACGCGGCACCAGCGGACGCAGCGCGTTGACCTCCCCGACCGAAACGGCGTGCAGCATCACCCGCGGGCGGTCGAACGCGGGCTCAGACCCGAGCATCGGCGCCACCTTGCCGAACCGCTCCCCCCACCCGGCACGACGCTTCCGCGCCCAGAGCGGAGCGCTGAGCAGGCCGCCGAGGATGTAGACCAGGTCGAGTCCGTTCATGGAGGCGGGTCCGTCAGTGGGCGGGGCGGGACTCGAACCCGCGACCATTCGCGTGTAAGGCGAACGCTCTGGCCAACTGAGCTACCCGCCCAGAGGCCCAAGCCTACGCGCCCGGAGAAGCGCACGCGGGGATCCAAAAGTGAGGCCGCCCGCCCGGCTCGGGGCTGGGCGTGTTCGCGTGTGATCCGTGTGCTCGACAAGTCGGGCCGGTCCGGGGGTGTGCAGATGGGGTCCCCGGACGCTGGTGTCCCACGAGAACGCGGCGGCCTCAGGAGGAGTAGCCTCGCTCAATCGCGAACCGTAGCAGGACCGACACGCCCATGCACGCGCGATCCGACCTCCGCGCCCGGGTGTTCACCCGATGTGAGGGCACGCGTGAAGATGGGCTACCGTTGACGCATGACGAACGCCCCGACCCGACCCTGCCGAGCCGGCGATGTCACCATCGGCCCCGGCTCCCCCCTCGCCATCATCGCCGGGCCCTGCACGCTCGAAAGCCCCGAGATGGGCCTCGAAGTCGGGCGGGTCGTGCGCGACGCCTGCCGCACACACGGGCTCTCCTTCATCTTCAAGGCCTCCTTCGACAAGGCGAACCGCTCAAGCATCGCCTCGGCGCGCGGGCCCGGCATCGAGGCCGGGCTCGACGCCCTCGCCATGATCCGCGATGAACTCGGCGTCCCCGTCACCACCGACGTGCACCTCCCCGAGCAGGGCGAACCCGCCGCGCGGGTCGTGGACATGCTCCAGATCCCCGCCTTCCTCTGCCGCCAGACCGACCTCCTCCTCGCCGCCGCCAAAGCCGCAGACGCTCACGATCGCGCGGTGAGCGTGAAAAAGGGCCAGTTCCTCTCCCCCGAGGAAATGGGCGGCCCGGTCCGCAAGCTCAGCGAGGGCGGGTGCAACAACGTCCTGCTCATGGAGCGCGGCACCTTCTTCGGCTACCACCGCCTCGTCAACGACTTCATCGGCCTGGGCGATCTCATGGAACTCGACTGCGCCGCCTACTCTGACCTGGGTCCGCCCCCGGTCTGCTTCGACGTGACGCACTCGACCCAGCTCCCCGGCTCGGGTCAGCAAACCGGCGGGCGCCCGGAACGCGGCCCGATGCTCGCGCGAGCCGCGACCGCGGCGGGAGTCCATGCGCTCTTCATCGAGGCCCACCCCAACCCGGCGCAGGCCCTGTCGGACGGCGCCACGCAGCTCCCACTCGGCGAGATCGAGGGTGTGCTCGCTCGGGTCGCGCAGGAGCGGGCCGCGATCAACCAGGACTGACGCTCAACGTGCGCCCGACCGGCGACGTCGCGCCCCGAGGGGCGCCAGCGCGCCGAGCACCCACAGGGTCCCCGGCGCAGGGATGACCCGGATCCGGTCGATCGCAAAGTCCGCCACGCCGTCGAGGGGGAGCGGGTCTCCGCTGAGCGGGTTGTTGCGGAACTGAATCCGATCCGTCGAGCGGAGAGCCTCTTCGAACGTGCCCGCCCCCTGCTGGCGAACCCACGCCCCGGGGTCGGTCAGGTCCACCTCGAACCGGGTCCACGCCTCGGCGCTCGGGGAGAACTCCACCGCCGTCGTCCAGAAGTTCCCCGGATTGCCCACGGCCAGGTGCAGACGCAGCGTCTCCTCCCCGCCGAGGTCACGAAGCCAGAAGGAGAATCCCGTCACGCCGTCGGCGAGCAGGTCGCCCGTGTACGGCGCCGAGCTGTTGCGCGTCGCGAGCTGCGCGGGGTTGGTGTTGGAGACGAGCAGATATCCGTCCCCCGCGCCGCCAACGCCCCCGCTCGGAACCACCTCAAGCGACGCGCCCCCGCCCCACCCACCGAGCCCCAGGTTGAAGTCCTCCACAAAGCCGGCGAGCGCGCCGTCCGCCGGCCCCGACAACCACGCGATCGCAAACGCCATCACAACCCGGTCACGCATCGGTCGGCTCCTCCGTCGCCACCCTACCCCGGGACCGACAACACACCAAGCGTCGCGCGCCCGGTCGGGGCGTGATCGGACGGGATGGAAAAACGAAAGCCGCCCGCGGATCGCGGGCGGCCGGGGTCAGACCGAATCAACGGTTCGTCGATCAGTTGCTCTTCGCGGCGGCCCGCATGCGCCGCAGCTGCACGGGACGCAGCGCGTCGCTCTCCGGCGGATCGACGTGCACCTTGCGTCCCTGGAAGACCACCCGGCCCTCGCCGACGGCGAAGAGGGTGTCGTCCTTGGCCCGCCGGACCTGGTAGCCGGGCTGGAACTTGGTGCCGCACTGACGCACAATGATCGCGCCGGGCTGGGCCCACTCGCCCCCGTAGAGCTTGATCCCGCGGTACTGCGGGTTCGAGTCGCGCCCGTTCTTGGTCGAGCCCTGTCCCTTCTTGTGCGCCATCGCTCAGCTCCAAAGACCGGGGTCTGGCCCCGGGAAGTCGTTGTCTCGGCAGGGGCAAGCGTAGGCCGGCTGGGCGCCCCGCTTCCAGATCCTCGCCGCCCTTATCGCATCACCCACCGGGTCTCGACCAGCTCCAGCGGCTCGCCCCCCCGGTCCGTCAGGTCCCCGGGCGTCTCGTACCGGAGCATCAGCGTCTTCCGCAACACCAGCCGCTTGCGCTGCCCGGTCTCCCGGTCCCGGGTCCAGTACACCGTGCTCTCCCCGGAGAGATTCGCGGCGAAGACCATGATCTCGTCCACGTCCAGGTCCGTCGCGGGCCAGATCACCACGCCCGACCGGGCGTTCTCCGGCCCCTCGAGCACGTTGCCCAGGATCGAGATCTGGTCGTTGATGAGCGGGTTGCCCAGCCGGGCGAGCAGCTCCTCGGTGACCACCGGCGGGATGTTCTCCCCCGATCGCAGAATCTCGCTCTCATCCGTCTTCAGGTAGAAGTCCGGGGCGTAGAGCAGGTCCGCGCTCCAGTAGTTGGTCACGGTGTACGTCAGGTAGAAAAAGGGACGCACGCCCTCGTTCGGAACGTTCACCCAGGCCAGCCGGAGGGGGCCGGCGTCAAACTCGAACTCCCACGCGGTGGGGATCGGCGCCGGCTCGGGCGCCGCCGCCGGGGCCGCCAGTGTGGCCCCCAGTCCAACCAGCCCGATCGCAATGGCCCGAAGCGGGCGTGTCCAGGGTGTCCTCGACCGTCGCATGCCGATCCTCTCGTCTGATCTGATCCGGGTCAGGCCCGCGGAGCGGGTGTCGGTCCGCCGCGGCGCCTTGGGGAGTAGTCTAGAGGCGACGCCGGACGCGTCAATCCGGTACGGGTGGGTGGCCGATCGGTTCACCCCCCAGGCGCCCGAAGCTCCATGACCCAGACCCGCCCCCGCATCTCGCAGGTCCCCGAGTCTCACCGCCTCGCCGCCGCGGAGCGCCTCGTCACCGTTGAAGGGCCCGTCCGTCGACGGGCCGCCCGGGCCCTCCTCGAGAACGCGGCCCGCTCCGGCATCGATCCTTCCCTCATGTGGGCCAGCTTCGACCCCTCACGCGGGCGGGGCTGGGTCGGGCAGGTCTGCCTCGTGGTCCCGGGGGGAGGACGCACCGCCATGCTCTTCCTCTCCAGCCCCGGCCCGGAACGCCCCCTGGGGTCGTTATCGGACCAGCACGAGCAGCGGGTCGGCGTCCTCCTCGCCGCGACCCGGGGCGTCGCGGAGATCCCCTCCCTCGACCTGGCCGTCGCCCAGGCCCTCCCCGAGCCCGCCGAGGCCTGGGCGATCCGGGCCTGCGTGGACGCGGGCATGACCCACGTGGGCGACCTGACCTACCTCCGGCGGGAGGCGCCCAGGGAGCGCGCCCTGGTCGATCCGGCCGAGCTGGATTGGGGCCCGGGCGTCAGCGTCCGACGTGTCGGCGACCTTCACGACCCGGAGGACCGGGCGGCCCTGCTCCTGGCCCTGGACCGCAGCTACGAGCAGACCCTCGACTGCCCGGAACTGTGCGGCCTGCGCTCCACGCCCGACGTGCTCGCCTCCCACGAGAGCACCGGCGTCCTCGATCCGCGCCACTGGTGGATCGTCGAGCTTGAAGGCGAGCCCCACGGGTGCATCCTCATGTCGCGTTGCCCCGACCAGGACGCGCTCGAACTGGTCTACCTCGGGTTGTCCACGGCGCTGCGCGGACGGGGGCTCGGGCGCCGACTGCTCGAGCGCGCGATGCGTTCGGCCGGGAGCCGATCCCTCCGGTGGGTGACGTGCGCCGTGGACCAGCGGAACACGCCCGCGATCACGCTTTACGATCGCCTCGGGTTTCGCGCGTTCACGTCGCGGGCGGCGTACGTACTCCCGCTCGGTGTCCAACGCAAGCCGAAAGAGCCGACGCGGAAGGCGCTGTGAGCGCCCTGTGGAAGCGGTTCGTTATCAACAATCTTGTTCACAACATTCGCGAATTCTGAGCACTCGCGTGGATGACTTTTTCTCACGCTCGTAAGTCTTTACGAACACGGGGTGCACGCTCTCGACGGGCGTTTCGACGTTTCTCGACGCGTTGCGATCTTCGACTCAAGCTCCTAGATTCCTCGCTCACTCGGTCACGGACACGACCGGCGGACGGACAGCAACAACGCTCGACTTTCACGCCTCAGACGCGAGTTTCCTGGGTGGCGAAGGGAACCCATCGGCGCGAGGCGCCAGGTCGCCGTCAAGACGACGGCGGAGAGCGGTCGGTGCGCGACCTCCTCGCGGGGTCATCCGGACGAGGGCGAAGGAGTCGATCCACCATTGGATACGCTTGTCGGACGGGCGCCGGGCGCACGGGGGGAATCCGTGCGCCCGGTCGCGGGCGCCACGGATACGGCGTCCCGCCCGGACCGGCGGGCCTCGCGAGACCCATGGACTGGGTCTCAAGGACAGGTGTGGAACGGTGCACGGCAGCAACAGCAGATCGAACACGAACGACCCCTCACGCAACACCACCCCGGGCGCCGACTCCCGGCGACCGACCCCCCGACACGAGCAATCCCCCCGTCTCGACCGGCTCAAGCGCCGGCTCCAGTCCGAGCTGGGCGCCGAGGGCTACGAGCGTTACCTCGGGGGGGGCGAACGCCTCGAGCTGACGGGCTCACGCCTGGCCGTCCGCGTCCCGGACCGCTTCACCGCCAGCCTGATCGTCCGACGCTTCGGCGAGCGCCTGCGCCGGGCCCTCCAGGAGGAGCTCGGCGGGGAGCCGGAGGCCTCGGTCAGCTGCCGCGTGGACCAGGGCGTCGCCCGTGAACGCCGGAAGGTCACCGAGCCCGCGTCGGCGCCCCCGCGCGACCGGGCCCCGCGTCGTCCCCGCCAGCCCGTCTCGGATCAGCGGCTCGAGGAGTTCGTGGTCGGCGAGGCCAACCGGGTCGCCCACAGCGCGTGCGTGCAGCTCTGCGATCCCCGTTCTCCCCTGCAGGTCGTCTTCCTCCACTCCCCCTGCGGGCTGGGCAAGACCCACCTCCTCCAGGGGGTCAGCGCCCGCGTGCGCCAGCGTCCGGGCGCCCGCGTCCGGTACATGACGGGCGAGTCGTTCCTGAACGCCTACATCGCCCGCGTCCGGGAGGGACGCATCGACGCCTTCCAGTCCATGTTCAAGGGGCTCGACCTGCTCTGCATCGATGACGTGCAGGCGGTCCTGGGCAAGGTCAAGACGCAGCACCAGCTCCAGCAGGCCATCGAGACGGTCCAGTCCGGGGGGGGACGCGTCGCGATGGCGGCCGACACCCACCCGCGGGAGATGCGTGAACTGAGCCGGGCGCTCGCCAGCCGGTTCGTCGCCGGGCCGGTCATCCGCCTCGACGCCCCGGACGAGGAACTGCGCACGCGCCTGGTGCGTCACCGGGCCCTGAAGCGGGGCCTGCCCCTGACCGACGAGGCGGCTCAGATGCTCGCCCAGCGCGCCTCGGGCGCCCGGGAGGGCGAGCCGGCGAGCGTGCGCGACCTGGAGGGCATGCTGATCCAGGTCGAGGCCGTCTGGCGCCTGCTGGCCAAGGGGCGAGCCGACGCCGCGATCGACGCCCCCCTCGTCGCCCGCGCCCTGGACCTGCGCACCGCGACGCAGGGGGACGCGGACCGGGGGGGGCGGGCGGAGCGTCCGGTCCGCCTGGAGCGGATCAGCGAGATCGTCTGCCGGGAGATGGGGGTGCAGCTCGGTGACGTGCTCGGGCGCGGGCGTCACAAGCGGGTGGTCCTCACCCGGGCGTTGATTGTCCACACCAGCCGTGAGCTGACCACCCGGAGCTACCCGGAGATCGCCCGAACGATGGCGCGGAACAACCACTCGACGGTCATCACGGCCCACCAGCGCATCACGAGGCAGATCGAGGCCGGGGAGCGGTGCGACGTGGGGTGCGCCCACGACGGGCTGACGATCGGGGAGCTGGCCGCCCGCATGGTCCGGGAGGTGCAGCGCGCCGGGGGCCGGGGCTGACCCGGGGGAAGGCCCCGCGGGTGGGTATCCTCAACGCCCACGGAAGGATGCCCCATGTCAGCCAACGAGATCCCGCTCAGCCGCCCCGACATCTCGACCCTTGAGGAGGAGCTGGTCCTCCGGGTGCTCCGGTCGGGGCGCCTCTCGATCGGCCCGATGCAGGAGGAGTTCGAGCACCTGGTCGCGAGCCGCGCCGGGTGCGCCCAGGGGGTCGCGGTCAGCTCGGGGACGGCGGGGCTGCACCTGGTTCTCGCGGCGTTGGGCGTCGGTCCGGGCGACGAGGTGATCACGACCCCGTTCTCCTTCATCGCCTCGAGCAACGCGATCCTGATGGTCGGCGCGACCCCGGTCTTCGTGGACATCTGCCCGACGAGCCTGAACATGGACCCGGCCCGGATCGAGCAGGCGATCACCCCACAGACCCGGGCGATCCTCGCGGTTGAGGCCTTCGGCAATCCCGCGCAGATGCAGGAGTACGCGCGGATCGCCGCCAAGCACGAGATCCCCCTTGTGGAGGACTGCTGCGAGGCGCTCGGGGCCACATCGGGG
>JBITAG010000325.1:0-12065 GCA_044439985.1 Phycisphaerales bacterium JB059
CCGAGCGAGGACGCCCCATGAGTGCGCACAAACACGGATTCGCGATGACCCTGGGCGTGCTCGGCCTCGCGACGATGCCCGCCCTCGCGCAGTACGAGCTGGTCTGGGCCGATGAGTTCGACGGAACCACCATCGCCGATCACTGGGAACACCAGATCGGAACGGGCACGGCGTACGGCCTGCCGGCGGGGTGGGGCAACGAGGAACTCCAGTACTACACCGACCAGATTTTCAACTCCTTCGTCAACGACGGCGCCCTCAGCATCGTCGCCCAGAACATCCCGTTCGGGGGGAGGCCCTACTCCTCGGCGCGCCTGCGCACGCTCGGTTCGTTCGAGGTCCGGTACGGTCGGGTGGAGGCGCGCATCAAGCTGCCGAAGGGGCAGGGGCTCTGGCCCGCGTTCTGGATGCTTCCCACCGATTCGCCCTACGGCGGGTGGGCCTCGAGTGGCGAGATTGATGTCATGGAGTCGGTCAACCAGATGAACCGGATCCACGGCACGCTCCACTTCGGCGCCCCGTGGCCGCAGAACACCAGCGCGGGCGGCACGCTGCAGGACGGGACGGACTTCTCCCAGGACTTTCATGTCTACAGCGTCGAGTGGACCCCGGACGCCTTCACCTGGAGCGTGGACGGGCAGGCGTACCGCACGGTCACGAGCAACCAGTGGTACAGCAGCGCCGCGACCGGCAACGGGCGTGCGCCCTTCGACACCTCCTTCCACCTCCTGCTCAACGTCGCGGTCGGTGGCCTGTTCCCCGGTGATCCCGACGGGAGCGCGTCCTTCCCCCAGCAGATGCAGGTGGACTGGGTCCGGGTCTACCGGCTCGAACAGGGTCCGTTCGGGGGGGCGCCCCACGGCGTGCCCGGACGGATCGAAGCCGAGGACTTCGACGTGGGGTACCCCGACGAGGCGTACCAGGATTGTGACTTCGGGAACAACGGGGAGTCCTACCGGCTCGACACGGACGTGGACATCCAGCCCGCCTCCGAAGGGGGGTTCAACCTCGGCTGGGTGTGCGACGACGAGTGGCTGGAGTACACCGTCAGCGTCGCCAGCGCGGGGGAGTACGGGTTGCGCGCGCGCGTCGCGTCACCCGGGGCGGGGGGATCGCTGCGGTTCAGCGTGGAGGGTTCGCCCATCGCGCCCGATCTGAGCTTCGGATCGACGGGCGATTGGCAGAACTGGACGACCGTGGAGACCCAGGCGACGCTCGAGGCGGGGGAACAGGTGATCCGGATGACGGCTCAGGGCGCCTCGTTCAACGTCAACTGGTTCGAACTCGAGGCGATCTCGGTCGGGTGCTCCCCGGCGGACCTCGCCGAGCCGTTCGGGAGCCAGGATTTCTCCGACGTGATCGCGTTCCTCGGGGCGTTCGCGGCGGGAGAGCCCCTCGCGGATCTGGCGGCGCCGCTCGGCGTGCTCGACTTCTCCGATGTCCTCGCCTTCCTGAGCGCCTTCTCGAGCGGCTGCCCGTAGAGGCTCGGACCGACTCAAGAAATATCCGGATTCCTGAGCGCCCCCCTTCTGCCCTGCGGCTGAGGGGATAGGCGGGGTCGTGGGCGTCAACCGACGTCCGGACATCGCTCGGGAGGATCCGACCGTGTCCGTTCGCTGCCAGTCAGAGAGACCGCCTGTGGACGCCGACGGGCGCCCGGCGTGCGCGCTGTCGCCACACTTGCCCGGGGGGGCGTCCGCGATGACGCCCGGCGGAGCCGTGTCGAGCCGAGGGATACGCAAGACGTGATCTGGACCGGGACCTCAAGCTCTCGGAGACCCGGGCCTGGGGGGCTTCACGGCCCCTCGGGCCTGTTGATGGACGGGATTCCGGCGGAATCTGGGAGGCACGCGATGCGTCCGGAGCGAACCGGCGTGCACGCGGCAACGGGGGTCGCAGGCCGGGCCGGCGCCCTGCACGAGCCTCCGCATTCCGCATTGGAGGAGAAGCGGCACACCCGGCGGAGCGGGGGCGAGGATCTGCGGAGGATGCCGGACGGTCCCGATGTGTTGTGCGTGCGCGGTCGGGAGCGCGGGCCTGGGGTGGATCGCGTGGCACTTGACGCATGTGGGATGCGTCGCGGCGGAGATCTGGGCGCCTTCGCCACCCGCACGGGTTGGCTGGCGAAGCGGTCGGATAAACGGTCCGAGAGGGGGGACGACCGGGGGGGCGACGCGAGCGGGATGGCTCAGGCAGGGGGGGGCCTGAGACCATCCCGCCTCGCCGGTCCCTCCGTCCGGCGTGCTTCCCCGCGCGACGCGTCGGTTGTGCGCGGCGCCCCGTGTCCGTGGTGGCGGCGCCCGCGGATAGAGGATCCGCCCGCGCGATTCAGCGGGCGTTCCGGCTGGGGATGGGCGCCCGATCGGGACTCTGTACACTGATGTGCGCGTTCGTCCCGACGATGAATGAGCGTTGTCCGACTTCACCCTCCGACCCGGCGAATGGGATCGGACCCAGACCGGAACGCCGCACGATGTCGGATCAGGGGGAGATCACGCTCTTGCTGCGAGCGGTCCGGGAGGGCCGGATCGGCGCCAGCGACGAACTCGTCTCGCTCATCTATGACGAGCTGTACCTGCTGGCCCATCGCAACGCGCATCGGGTGGCCCCCTCGGAGGACCTGTCGCCCACGGCGTTGGTCAACGAGGTCTACATCCGCCTGTTTCACGAGTCTGACGAGACCTGGGAGAACCGGCGCCACTTCTTCTTCGCCGCGTCACGGGCGATGCGTGACATCCTCATCGCGAGCGCTCGGCGTCGGTCCGCGCGGAAGCGTGGGGGCAACGCGCGTCGCCTGCAGCTGGAGGCGGTGGAGCTTGCGGACGCGGAGGCGAACGAGATTCTCGAGCTGAACGAGGAGTTGGACCGGCTGGCGGCGCACGACCCGGTGGCGGCGAACGTGGTGTTGCTGCGCTTCTTCGGCGGACTCTCCCGGTCGCACATCGCACAGCTGCTCGACATCTCCGAATCGCAGGTCTGGCGTGAGTGGGTGTACGCCAAGGCCTGGGTTCGCGACCGGCTCGGGCGCGCCGACTCGCCTCCCGGAGAGGAGGGTGGCCCGGGTGAGGGATGACCGTGTCAAGGGCGCGTTCGGCGACCTCGCGTCGCTCCCCCCGGAACGCTGGGAATCGGCGCTCAGCGGGCGCGGGCTCTCGGAGGAGGAGCGGGCCCAGACGCTCCGCCTGCTTCGGCGGCACGCGGAGGGGTCGTCGTTCCTGGAGTCCCCCGCTTTCGACCGGTTCCAGCGGGTGACCTCCTCGATCGGGCAGGAGGTGGCGGACTTCACGATCGAGCGAGAGATCGGGCGGGGGGGGATGGGGGTCGTGTACCTGGCGCACGACTCGGTGCTGGATCGGCGGGTGGCGCTCAAGATCCTGCTCGACAGCGCGTTGGGCTCGGCGCGCGCCCTGGTTCGGTTCCAGCAGGAGGCCCGCGCGGCGGCCCGGCTGACGCATCCCTCGATTGTGCAGATCTACCGATCCGGGAAGGACGCGGGCGCCCAGTACATCGCGATGGAGTACGTGAGCGGCGGGACGCTCGCCGAGCGGATGCCCGGCGCGGGGCGGGGCGGGGCGGTTCCGGCGGAACGGGCCCTCACGCACGAAACGACCGAGGGGCTGCACCGCTCGATCGCCCTTCTGGCGGAGGTGGCCGACGCGCTGGAATACGCGCACAAGCACGGCGTCGTGCATCGTGACGTGAAGCCGAGCAATATCCTCCTGGACGAACGCGAACGCCCCAAGTTGGGGGATTTCGGGATCGCGATGATCGTCTCGAACGATCGCCTGACGAACACCGGCGAGACGCCCGGCTCGGTGCACTACATGAGCCCCGAGCAGGCGTCGGTGAAGGGCGCGCGGGTGGACCACCGGACGGACATCTTCTCGCTCGGGGTCGTGCTCTACGAGCTGCTTTCGGGACAGCGTCCGTTCTCGGGAAGCACGACGCATCAGATCCTGCACGCGGTCCGGGAGCAGACGCCGCGTCCGCTCCGCTCTGTGAACCGTCGCGTGTCCCGTGATCTCGCGGTGATCTGCCACAAGATGCTGGAGAAACGCCCCGCTGATCGCTATCCCTCCGCGGGGCACGTGAGCGCGGAGTTGCGGAGCGTGCTGGAGGGCAAGCCGATCCTGGCGCGTCCGCCGAACCTGCTCCGGCGGGCGTCGCGCCTTGCGGTCAAACGCAAGGGGACGGTCGCCACGGTCGGGGTGGGCGCGCTCTTGTGCGTTCTGGGGGGGGTGCTCTGGCTCAACCATGCGCTGTGGCTCCGTCATCGCGTTCGGGTCGAGTTCACGACGGGAACGCCCGGCGCTGCGATTTATGCGCAGCGGGTGGACCCCGAGACGCTGGCGCCGCACGAGCCTGAGCGGGTGGGGTCCACCCCGATGGCGCCGACATTCGAGCCGGGGGCGTACCGGTTCACCCTGGTGGATGCGGGAGGGGGCTTCGTGGAGTTCGACCGCTTCCTGCGGGCCGGGGAATCCGTCTCGATCCGCGCGGCGCCCAGGGCCTCGGCGGAGACGCGAGAGGGCATGGTGTATGTGCCGGGGGGGACGTACCGCCTGGGACGCCCGGGGGCCGAGGGCCTCGATGGAGACCGGCGGGTCCAGCTCGACGCGTTCTGGATCGACGCCACGGAGGTCTCGAACGAGGCGTACCTGGCGTACTGCGCCGCGACGGGGGCGGAGTGGCCGTACGGATGGCGGGAGTTCGGGTACGACGAGGCGCTGAGCGCCCACCCGGTGGTGGGCCTGACGCACGCGGAGATGCAGGCGTACGCGGCGTGGGCGGGCAAGCGGTTGCCGACCTCGGACGAGTGGGAAGCCGCGGCGAGGTTCGGGCACGACGGGCTTCTGCCGTGGCCCGAATCGACGACGGCGCCCGAGTACGCCCGTCCGGAGTTGGAGCACTTTCTCCTGGAGAAGTCGTACACGCTCGCGGATGAGTACCGGCTCTACACCGAGCGGGCCCGCCCGGTGGAGGCGCCCCCGGAGGCCCGGACGGCGTTGGGGCTGTCGTACGTCTTCGGGAACGTGGAAGACGCGACTTCGACGCGACATCCGCTGCTCAATCACAGGATCGTGACCCGGGGCGGAGGGCTGACCGACATCCCGACGGGGGTGACCCTCGCCACGATCCGGACGGCCCTGCCGGACCTGAGACCCTCCATGCGTGTCGGGTTCCGATGCGCCAGGACTGATCGCCCACCCCACCTTGAGGAGACCCTGCCATGACGATCTGGAACGGACGGATGTTTCTCTCCCACACGCCCGACAAGTCGGCGACCGCGGCCCAGCGGCGAGCGCTGAGCGTGGCGTTTGACCAGATCTGGCCTCGCCACGCGGAGGAGTCGTGGAAGAACATCGCGGTGGACGATTCTCACTGCACACTCCGCGAGGCGCTCTGGGAGTATCTCGAGAAGGAGTTCCGGAACCTGTGCTGTCACCCTGACATCCAGAACACGACCAACACCCTCAAGAACCCGTGGAAGCCGATTCCGTGGACGGTCATCGGTGGGGTTCACTCGGGATCCGCCCGGGTCCAATATGTTGACGCCAACAATCTGACGAACGACCTCACGCTCTCCGCTCAGGGGGTCGAGGCGGACATTTACATTCACGCGGAGCTGACGCCCGTGCTGCAGGTGCACTGATGGGCGCCCCGGCGATCGCCTTGATCAACCTCCCGGAGAGGGCCCTGGCGGGGTCCCCGGCGGTGCAGCTCTTTTTCGACTGGACGCGGACGATCCTGCTCAATCCTTCATGGGACGGGGGAACGTTGTCCTCTGACCTCGAGGGGAAGCGGCTGACGATCCGACCATCGGTCTGGCCGAGTGACCCGGCGCGGCCGACCGATCCGCTCCCCGAACAGATCCGGGTCCCGTACTTCGGGGAGCCCCCACGGCTTCTGGGGTACGCGCCGCTCGCCACGGCGCAGTCGGTGGGCGTGTATGAGGCGGATCTGAAGCGAAAATGGCTCGGGATCCGCATGTCGGACGCGATGACCCACCCGGAGCGTCTCTACTTCCTGCAGCAGGACCTCGCGTCGCACCCGGACTTCATGCTCTCGTGGACCTCGGCTCAGCTCAAGACGTACGTCCAGGACGCGACCCCCGAGGAGGTGCGTAAGCGGATCGCGCCGCTCGACTGGTCACCCGGGCGCGCCTCGCAACGCAGCCAGGAGCTGCGCGCGATCTCGGATGTGCTCGAGGATCGCATCCGACAGCGTGGGCGGCCGACGCCCACCTCGCTCCGGCCCTTCACCGCGCATCATCTCGACGGGTTGGAGGATGTCACCGGCCTGCTGCGCGGGGCCCTTCCGCCCGAGCTGTCCG
This sequence comes from Phycisphaerales bacterium JB059, assembly GCA_044439985.1. Classification (GTDB taxonomy): domain Bacteria; phylum Planctomycetota; class Phycisphaerae; order Phycisphaerales; family UBA1924; genus JAJRXR01. The sequence goes on from JBITAG010000325.1 coordinate 6,335, forward strand.
CTGATTGGATTCGGACAGAACAGGCCCACGAGGACTTCGCCGCGGGTCGGCTGGCCAACCCCAGCCAGTTCACCGTGCCGAGGTTCTACCGCGAGTTCGAGTCGGTGGCGTGCGACGCGGACTCGGCGTACGTGATGCTCTACGCCGAGCTGGCGACCGGGATCCTGGAACTCTCGGGCTCGATGGGTCCGCGGGTCGCGGCGATGCAAAAGTTCTGGGCCCCCATGCTCAACGTGACGGTTCGGATGCAGCGGCTCTTTCTCCGTCGGTTTGACGAGGCGAGTGACCCGAGATGCTTCCGGAAGTACAGCCGCCCCTCGACGCCGCCTCTGAAGCGGCCGAATGCGTGCTACACGAGGGACATCCGGGCGGCGGGGCAGGACCTCGATAAGCTCTCGGCGATCATGAAGACGCACAGCGAGCACGTTCAGGCGGACGGCGGGCAGAGCTGCTTCGTGAACTGACACCCGACCGCCGCGGGCTTCTCGGACCCCCGGCGTCTGGCCCCGGGGAGACTCGGCGGATCGTCGGCCTCGCCCGGCGCCCGCTCTGCGAACCAGGGGAGAACTCTTTCTTGGCCCGGGACGATCTGCCCGATAGAATGGGATGTCGTGCTTCGGACATTCGCCACCATCCTGGTCGCCCTGGCGTTGCTCCTGCAGCCCATGTTGTCGCTCGGTCAGAGTGACTGCGAGTGTTGTGAAGTTCCCGGTCAGGATTCGATGACGCCGGCCTCCGACACGCCCGTGTCCGACTGCTGCGCTGGCGGGGGGAGCACGCGGCCGTTCGGGGGCAATGACGCCCCGACGGATCGGGAAGAGGACGATGGTCGGCACACCTGCCCGGCGTCCTGCTGCCTCGGCCTGGCGCCGGTCGGATTGCTGAGTTCGGATTGGACCGCCCCGCCGGCGCCCGATCCCGGGTCGTGGGGACAACCCACCTCTGATCGGTACGTCTCCGCGCCCGCGTCCGGGCTGACCAAGCCTCCGAGACCTGTCCGCCTGGTGTGACACCCAAGGTGCGCGCTGACCGGCGCGTGCGGACAGACGCGAACTCGGAGATCCATGATGAATCCCAAGAAGGACGGTGGCGCCCATGCCACCATGACGCCGCATCGATCGCGGTGGACGACGGTGCTCCCCGCGGGTGTCGCGGCGGTGACGCTCGCCCTGATCGGGTGGAGCGCCTGGCCGGTGGTGCGCCCGGTCCGACCGGTGCACGTCGTGCAGGCGGTCCACGACCGCACCGAGTCTCCGCCGGCGCCCAGCGGGGGCGAGCCGGCACGCCGGACGGGCAAGACGGTACAGGCCGCGGGATGGCTGGAGGCTGAGCCGTTCTACGTCGCGTGCTCGGCGCTCACCGATGGCGTGATCGAGTCGGTGGAGGTGTTGGAGGGAGATCGGGTGGAGCGCGGCCAGGTGGTTGCGCGGTTGGTGAGCGAGGACTCCGAGTTTCGGCTCGCCTTCGCCGAAGCGGCTCTCGAGGGGGCGAGGGCGGAGCTGGCCCGGGCGGAGGCTGAACTCCGGGCGGCTCAGACCGATTGGGACGAGCCGGTGGAGCGGGAGCGGGCGATCGCGGTCGGGCGTGCGGCGCTCGCGGAGGCACGGTCCGAGTTGGAACAGTTGCCGGCGTTGATCGAGGCGGAGCGGGCCACGCTCGTGCGCCTGGAGGAAGAGCAGTCTCGGGCGGAGGAATCGGAACAGCGCGGCGCCGCGACGGACATCGAGCGGATCATCGCGCAGCAGCGCACCGCGGCGCAGCGGGCGACGCTCGAAGCGTTGCAAGCAAGGCGCCCTCTCCTCGAGGCCCGGGTGCGTCGCCGGGAGGCGGAGCTGCGGGCGGCGGAGCGGGACTTCGAGTATCGCATCGAAGAGCGTCGGCGCCTGGAGGACGCGAAGGCCAGGGTCGCGCTGGCCCGAGCGCGCGTGGGGCGTGCGCAGGCGACGCGCGACGAGGCGGCGCTCGAGTTGGAACGGACGGAGATCCGCGCACCCATCGGCGGGTTCGTGCAGCGCCGGCTGAAGGTTCCGGGGGACAAGGTCATGCTGGGGATGGACAGCGAGCACTCGGCGCACGTCGTCCATCTGTACGATCCCTCCCGGATCCAGGTCCGGGTGGATGTGCCCCTCGCGGACGCCGCCAACGTCTTCGTGGGCCAGGCGTGCGAGGTCGTCGTGGAGGTGCTGCCGGACACGACGTTCAGGGGTGAAGTGCTGCGGGTAACGCACGAGGCGGACCTGCAGAAGAACACGCTGCAGGTCAAGGTCGGGGTAACCGACCCCTCGCCGCTCCTCCGCCCGGAGATGCTCACGCGTGTGAAGTTCCTTGGAGACGCCGCGGGCGGAGGGACGGGGTCGGCCCAGGGTGCGCCCCCCGCTTCGACCACGCTCGTCCCCACCGGGGCGATCCGGGAGCGCGGCGAGATCCGAGATGTGCTGGTGGTGCGGAGCCGGCGAGGGGACCGGGGTGTGGTCGAGGCGGCGACCGTCGAGATCGTGGAGGAGCGGGAAGGGTGGTCGCGGGTCAGGGGGCCGATCGTGCCGGGGGCGTTGCTGGTGGTGGGCGCCGACGAGGTGGCGCCGGGTGAGCGCGTCCGAGTGAGCGCCACGAAGGTGGAGGAAGCGTCATGACGCTGATCGAATGCCGCGCACTCACGCGGGAGTACGCCAAGGGAGACAACGTGATCCGTCCGCTGGACGGGCTGGATCTCGACGTTCCCCGGGAGGATTTCCTGGCCCTGATGGGGCCGAGCGGGAGCGGAAAGACGACGCTGCTGAACCTCATCGCGGGGATCGACTCGCCGACGAGTGGATCGCTGATCATCGACGGAACCGATCTTGGCGCCCTGAGTCGAAACCAGCTCGCGGCGTGGCGATCGACGAACGTCGGGTACGTGTTCCAGCTCTACAACCTCGTGCCGGTGCTCTCCGCGTACGAGAACGTGGAGCTGCCGCTGCTTCTGCACCCGCTGAGCCGGAAGGAGCGTGCCGAGCGCGTGGGTCGAGCGCTCGAGTTGGTCGGCATCGCGGACCGGCACGACCACTTCCCGCGTCAGCTCTCCGGCGGGCAGGAGCAGCGGGTGGCGATCGCTCGGGCGATCGTGACCGATCCAACGATTCTCGTGGCGGACGAGCCGACGGGCGATCTGGACAAGTCCTCGGCGCACGCCGTCATGACCCTGCTGCAGAACCTCAACCGGGAGCTGGGCAAGACGATCATCATGGTCACGCATGACCCGGCGACCACGGCGTACGCCAAGCGAACGCTCCACCTCGAGAAGGGGCGCCTCGCTGAGAGCGGCGTGACGCACACCGCGGGAGCCGAATCATGAGACCACTGCGAACCATTCCGTACGCCCTCAAGCAGGTGACACGCCACCGCGTCCGATCGCTGCTGACCGTGGCGGGCATCGCCATCGCGATGTTCCTCTTCACCGCGGTGCAGGCCATGAACCACGGGGTGCGTGAGGCGACCGAGGCGAGCGCGGGCGACACCACCCTCGTGGTCTACCGGGAGGATCGGTACTGCCCCGCGACGAGCGAGCTTCCCCAGGACTACCAGTCGCGGATCGAACGCATCGAGGGGGTCGTTTCCGCGATCCCCGTGAAGGTGGTGGTGTCGAACTGCCGCACGAGCCTGGACGTCGTGACCTTCCGCGGCGTGCCGAAGGACGCGTTTCTGCGCGACCGGGGGGAGTCGCTGGAGCTTGTCGCGGGATCCATCGAGGAATGGAAGTCTCGGACGGACGCGGCCCTGCTCGGTGAAACGCTCGCGAGCCGACGCGGCCTGCGCCCGGGCATGCGGTTCGACGCCGCGGGGATCACCGCGTACGTCGCCGGGGTGATCCGGTCCGCGGACCCGCAGGATCAGAACGTGGCGTACACGGCGCTGGAGTTCGTGCAGCTGGCGGAGCGTGACCGGCTCGGTATCGTGACGCAGTTCAACGTGAAGGTCTCGGACCCCTCTCAGCTCGAGCCGGTGGGCGAGGCGATCGACGACCTCTTCCGAACTGCGCAGGAGCCCACCGCGACGTTTACGGAGAAAGCCTTCGTGGGACGCGTCGCCGACGACGTCATCGAGCTGGTGGGGTTCGCCCGGTGGCTCGGCCTGGGGTGCCTCGCGGCGGTGCTCGCGTTGGTTGGGAACTCGATCGTGCTCGGGGTCCAGAGCCGCGTGAGCGAGCACGCGGTGCTGCAGACGCTTGGATTCTCGGGACGGTTGGTCGCGACGCTCATCATCGTCGAGGGCGTGTTGCTCGCGTTGGTCGGGGGCGGGATCGGGGCGGTCGCGGCCCTTGCCGTCGCCGAGATGGGGAGCTACGCCCTCTCGGTGGAAGGGACGACGATCCCGATCGTGGCCGACGGGGTCCTGCTGCTCATGGGCATGGTGGTGTGCGGCGCGATCGGCGTGATCGCGGGCCTGGTTCCGGCGTGGCAGGCGTCGCGGCGTGAGATGGCCGCGTGTTTCAGGGCGGCATGAGGGTTTACACCATGCGACAAAACCCCTTTTCCTATTCCCTCCGGAATCTCGGGCGCAGCCGCGTTCGACTGCTCGCCTCGCTTCTTGGCTCGGCGCTGGTCGTGCTGCTGGTGCTCGCCTCCGGGGGCTTTGTCCGGGGGATGCAGCTCACGCTCGGGTCGCACGCGGGACTCCAGGAGAACGTGATGATCCTGGGGACGGGAAGCGAGGAGGGGGTGGAACGCTCCCAGATCGACGCCTCGATCGCGGGCATCGCGGGCGCGAGCATCCCCGGGCTCAAGGAGGAGGCAGGGATCATTTATGCCTCTCCCGAGATCCACGCCGCCCTTCCCGTGCGGACCGACGCGCAGAGCGAGGAGGACCGCCAGGCGGTGATGCGCGGCGTGCGTCCGGTCGCGTTGCTGGTCCACCCGGAGGTCGAGATCGTGGAAGGACGCCCCCCGCGTTCCGGGCAGGACGAGCTGATGGTCGGAGCGCTCGCGGCGACTCGCCTCGGGCTCCCGGAGAGCCGCCTGGGCCTGGGCCAGACGCTCTGGTTCGACGATCGGGACTGGACGATCGTGGGACGATTCGACGCTCCCAACACGGTGATGAACGCGGAGATCTGGCTCCCCCTGACCGATCTGCAGATTGCGACGAACCGGGAGAGTTCGGTCTCGTGCGTGGTGGCGACGCTCGGGTCGGGCTCGTTCGCAGACGTGGATCTGTTCGCGAAGAGCCGGCTCGATCTGGAGATCACCGCGATCCGGGAACGGGACTACTACTCCTCGATCGCGGCGTTCTTCGCCCCCATCCGCGTGATGATCATCGTGACCGCGATCCTGATCGCGTCCGGCGGGGTGCTGGGGGGGCTGAACACGATGTACGCCGCGTTCGCCGCCCGCGTGAGGGAGGTCGGGATGCTCCAGGCCCTGGGGTACACCCGGCGAGCCATTGTCATGAACCTGTCCGAGGAGTCGTTGTTCGCCTCCGCCTGCGGGGGCCTCGTCGGGGTGCTGCTCGGTCTGATCGCCCTCGATGGGCTCGCCGTGCGCTTCTCGATGGGGGCGTTCGCGATCACCCTTGATGCGCCGGTGGTTCTCGCTGGCCTGCTGGGTGGGCTGCTGGTCGGCCTGCTCGGTGCGATCCCCCCGGCCGTGGGGTGTGGTCGGCAAACCAACACCCCAGCGCGGTAAACGTGTTTGTCCGCCTACCATACAGGAGTTGGAAAATCCGACCAGATACGGCCACCCCCGCCGGGTTAAATAAAAAA
>JBITAG010000326.1:0-9041 GCA_044439985.1 Phycisphaerales bacterium JB059
CCCGCGCGCCGCGCCGACCACCCCCCCCCCGCCCGCGGCGCAGCCCGCGCCGCCGCCCCCGCCGGCGACCGCGCCGGGGGGCGCGGCCCGCCGCCGCGCGGGGCGGGCGGATCCCGCCTCGCTTCCGGAGGGACTCCGGAAGGGGTCGTACGTACAGCCTACGATCATCCGTGCGCCGTCGAGCAATCAGCTGCCGGTGGCGCAGGAAGAGACCTTCGCGCCGATCCTCTACGTGTTCACCTACCGTGAACTGGACGAGGCGATCGAGATGCAGAACTCGGTGGACCAGGGGCTCAGTTCGGCGATCTTCGCCGGTTCCGTCAGGGCCGCCGAGCGTTTCCTGGACCCGTCGGGTGCCGGATCAGACTGCGGGCTGGCGTACGTGAACCTGGGAACGAGCGGCGCCGAGATCGGCGGCGCGTTCGGGGGTGAGAAGGATACGGGAGGCGGTCGTGAATCCGGCTCCGACGCTTGGAAGGCGTACATGCGACGCCAGACGTGCACCACGAACTTTGGAGATGAGTTTGCTCTGGCACAGGGGATCCGCTTTGAGTGACCAAAGAGTCGCCGATGCACTTGCCGAGGCCGCGGTCTCGGGTGTCGCTTCTGGCATGACCATCGGTCTGGGCGCGGGCGCGACCGCCGCCCGGGGCATCAAAGCCCTGGCGGACCGTGTGCGCGAGCAGAACCTTGAGATCAAGTGTGTCGCCGCCTCCGACGCCACGGAGGCCATCGCGCGTGAGCACGGGCTTGACCTCATCGAGTTCGCACTCGTCGAGGAGCTGGACCTGCTCATCGACGGCGCCGACGAGGTGGACCGCAACCTCAACGTCATGAAGGGCTCCCGCGGCGCGGTCACTCGTGAACGCATGCTCGCCTGGGCCTCCCGTCACACCGTCTTCATGGTCGGCCAGAACAAGGTCTCCGAGCAGATCGGCGCCAAGTGCTCCCTCGCGGTCGCCGTCATGGCCTTCGGCCTGGCCTCCATCCGTGCCGCCCTTCGCGACCTGGGGCTCAACGGCGTCTGCCGGCGCGAAATGAACGGCGACCTCTTCGTCACCGACAACGGCAACCTGCTCCTCGATCTCTCACTCCGAGGCGATGAGAACCTCTCCGAACTCGCCGCCGCCCTCAACGACATCCCCGGCGTCGTCGACCACGGCCTCTTCCTCTGCGAGGCCGACGAGATCCTCATCGAGACCGATCGCGGCGCCGTCGAACGCCTCGTCCGAGACACCGAGGACCAGGCCTAGCCCCCCGACCCGGCAGCGCCAGAGACTCCCCCGAGAGCCCCGCCCACGCGGGGCTCTCTGCGTTATGACCCGCCGTGCGCGTCCACGCCCGTCCCCTCGCTCACCGGGCTGAACAGGTCCAGGATGACGCACTTCTCGATCGCTTCGCACGCGTGCGGCACGTGGCCCGGCAGCGCCAGCACCTGCCCCCCCTCGAGCATCACTTCCTCCTCCGCCGCGCCGCCCACCGGCCCGACCCGGAACCGGGCGCGACCGGAGAGCATGACCACGAACTGCTCGTTCTCGTGATGATGCTCCGGCACGGTGAAGCCGGGGTGGAGCACCACGCGCGAGATCATCATCTGTTCACCCACGACCCGCTGGCGATCGATCAGGTCCATCGGGTGGTCGGTTTCGAGCTGCGACCAATCCAGCACACGGTGGGTGTTCATACGGGTCTCCTGTGCCTGATTCTACTTCCGGGTCGCGCAGGCGATGCGGTAGAGTCTCTCCCGGAGACCCCGAAGCATGACCGACGTGATCGACCTTCGCTCAGACACCGTCACCCGCCCGACACCCCCCATGTGGGAGGCGATGCGCGCCGCCGAGCTGGGGGACGATGTCCTCGGCGACGAGCCCACCGTCAACCGGCTCCAGGAGCGCGTCGCGGCGGAACTGGGCAAGGAATCCGCCTGCTATTTCCCGAGCGGGACCATGGCCAACCAGGCCGCCATCCGCGCTCAGACCCAGCCCGGGGACGAGGTCATCTGCCACCCCAGCGCGCACATCTACCACTACGAGTTCGGCGCCCCCGCCGCGCTCTCCGGCGTCTCCCTCCGCTTCGCCGATGGCGAGCGCGGCATGTACTCCCCCGACGCCCTCTCCGCCTGCGTCCGTCCCGCGAACCACCACTTCGCCCCCGCGCGACTCGTCGTCATCGAGAACACCTCCAACGGTGGGGGCGGGAGCGTCTGGCCGATCGACCTGGTCCGTAACGTCACCGATCGTGCGCGAAGTCACGACCTCCGGATTCACCTCGACGGCGCCCGCCTCTGGAACGCCGCGGTCGCTTCCGGGAACTCACCCCGCGCGTACGCCGCGCACTTCGACACCGTCTCGGTCTGTTTCTCGAAGGGCCTCGGCGCCCCGGTCGGTTCAGCCGTCGCGGGCGATGGGGAGACGATGCGCCGCGTGTTCAGATTCCGCAAGATGTTCGGCGGCGCGATGCGTCAGTCCGGCATGCTCGCCGGCGCCTGCCTCCACGCCCTGGATCACCACGTGGACCGCCTCGCGGAAGACCACACGCACGCGAAGCGGCTGGCGAGGTCGCTCGCCGAGTGCCCGGCGTTGAGCGTCGACCCCGCGTCCGTGGAGACGAATATCGCGTTTGTCGGCGTTGATCCGGCGTGGGGTGACGCGCGCGAACTGGTCAACGCCCTGGCTTCCCGGGGGGTCTTGGTCATCGCGAGTGCGTCCCATCAGATCCGCGTGGTTACCCATCTTGACGTCTCCTCATCCAAGGTCGACGAGGCGATCCGGGCCTTCCGCGAGACCATGGAGCGTGGCCCCGAGGCGTCGGCTCGGGCGTCAACTGCCGGCAATTGTCTGGTTCGTCCCCCAGCGGACGGCTAGGCTCGCCACGAGCGGGCGCGGGGCGACGAACCTCGTTGGCCGACCGCCCTGAACCAGCAAGACGAAGGGACACGTCTGTGAACACCAAGATGATCTGTCTGGCGGCGTGCCTCCCGCTGGGCCTCGCGATGGCTCAGGATCAGCTCCCCTTCAATCTCCCGAGCCTCGCCACCGACAACGAGCCCTACAACTTGATCTCGTCCGATGTGGACGGGGACGGGATCGAGGATCTGGTGCTCCTCTGCCGGAACAACCTGCAGGTCTTCTCCGGCCGGGGCAACGGGGCGTTCCACCTGGTCGAGTCCCAGACCATCCCGCAGTACGCCGACGCGCAGCCCGCGTTGGGCGATATCAACGGCGACGGATTCGACGACCTGGTGTTCCCCGATTCCAACCTCGACGTGGTCCGCGTGTACCTGGGGGACGAGACGGGCCACTTCGACGAGGCCTTCTTCCAGGTCCCCGCGGGCGATCAGCCCACCGCCGTCGTCCTCGCGGACCTCGATGACGACGGCGACCTCGACTACGCCTTCACCAACTCGGGCGTCGAGGACACGGTACACGTGCGTCTGAACAACGGCGAGGGGCTCCCCAACGACGGCTTCTTCACCATCGATGTCCCGACCGTGGCCCCCTTCGCCCTCGCCGCGACCGACCTTGATCTCGACGGCGACATCGACCTCGTCGTCGGCGGCGTCGCGTTCCACGGCGTGCGTCCCCTCTACAACGACGGGAGCGGGCTCACCTTTGAACTCGGGGCACACGTCACCGCCGGGGTCGAGCCCTGGTCGATGCGCGTCATGGACGCCAACGGCGACGCGTACCCCGACATCGCCATCTCCGACGCCGACGACGTGCAGCTCTCCATCCTCACCGGCGCCGAGGGCGGTCTCCTGACCCAGTCGTTCTTCCAGAGCTTCTCCAACGACGGGAGCGGGCGGCTCGACGTCGGCGACCTCTACGGCGACGGCCTCGATGACGTCCTCGTCGGGGTGCGCGGAGATGACTCGGTCGTCGCCCTCATCAACGACGGGGACGGCGGCGTCAGCCCGGTCTCCTTCAACTTCGCCGACGGCAGCTACTCCGTCGTCATCGCCGACTTCGACGACGACGGCCTGGATGACATCGCCGCCGTTCACACCTTCGACGACGCCCTCACCGTCTCTCTCAGCTCACAGGAGTTCTCTTTCGCGCCCCCCTCGATCGAGATCGACGCCGAGAACTCGATCCGGTTCGTGGAGCACGCGGACCTGAACCGGGACGGGCTGCAGGACCTCGTCCTCGCCCGATCCGGGGGCACGTTTGTTCATGCCTATCTCGCACGGCGCAACGACTCCCCCGTTCGGATCGGTGTCCCCACGCCGACCAACTCGATCAACGGCATGGCGATCGGGGACCTCAACGGGGACGGTTACCCCGACCTCGCCTTCACGACCGGTTCGGGCACGTCCGCACGCGTGGGCTGGGCTTTCAACGATCTCTCGGGACGGTTCGGCTCGGTCTCGTACATCCCGGTTGAGGGGGCGCCGGTCGGCATCGAGGTCCTCGACGCCGACGGGGACGGGGACCAGGACATCGCCGTCGTCGACTCCTCGTTCAGCCGCCTCCGCATCGTGGAGAACAAGGGCGTCTCCTTCTTCTTCGAGGACCGGTCCTACCCGACCGCGACGGGGCCTCGGATCGTCGTCGCCGCCGACGTCACCGGTGACGGCGCGCAGGACCTGCTCGTCGCCAACACCGGCGGGATCGACTCGGTCTCCGTCCACACCGCCCTGCCCGACGGGGAGTTCACGGAGGCCGCCAGCTACGCCGTCGGCTCCGACCCCGGCGACGGGAGTTCCCGCGGGATGATCGTCGCCGACATCGACGGCGACGGCTCCCTCGACGCCGCCACCGCCGACGACAACGGCCTGTCCGTCCGGCTCAACAACGGCGCCGGTCAGCTCCTGCTCTCCATCGGCCTGGCCTTCGGCGAGGACTTCACCGACGTCGCGGCGGGCGACTTCAACGCCGACGGTCGGTGCGACATCGCCGGCCTGGCGACGTCGCGCAGCCAGCTCGTCGTCTTCATCGCCCAGTCTGCCGGGATCGGGTTCACCGAGACTCGCTACTTCGCCGGCGCCTCGCCGCAGTCCATCGAAGCCGTCGACCTCAACGCCGACGGCGCCGATGACATCATCGTCGGACACGCGGGCGCGACCGATGTGATCATGCTCTACAGCACCTACGGCAGCCCATGCGTCGCCGACCTCGCCCCGCCCTACAACCAGATCGACTTCGTGGACGTGCTCGAGTTCCTCACGCTCCTCAACCAGTCCGACCCCCGGGCGGACCTGGCGCCCCCCTTCGGCGTCTTCAACTTCGACGACGTGCTCGCGTACCTGACGGCTTTCGCCGAGGGCTGCCCCTGAGCACCAACCGGGTAGACTGCACCCATGCACGCCACGCTCCGCTCCCCGCTCTCCCGCCTGATCCTGGGCGCGTTGGCGCTCTCGCCGATTGGCGCCGCGCCCGCGACGCAGCCGGCGTCTGAGGACCGCCCCGTCGAGGCCACCAGCCTGCTCGGCGAGCCGTTGCACCGATCCGAGTTGCCCGACGAGTTCCGCTCCACGCAGCTCTTTGAACTCGCGCGGATGCGGCTGGAACTGCTCAACGACCCGGACGATGAGATGACACACATCTGGATCGGTCGGCGTCTGGCCTACCTGGGCCGGTACCGGGACGCGATCGACCACTACACCCGCGCGATCAGGCAGTTCCCCGAGAGCCACAAGCTCCTCCGCCACCGCGGGCACCGGTACATCACCACGCGCCAGTTCGACAAGGCGGTCGAGGATCTCTACAAGGCCATGGCGATGGCCGTCGACCTCGAGGACGAGATCGAGCCAGACGGCCTGCCCAACGAGAAGAACCTCCCGCGCTCGACCACCTTCACCAACATCACCTACCATCTGGGCCTGGCCTGCTACCTGACCGACAAACGCCCCTTCACGCCCGTCGTCTTTGGTCAGTGCGTCGAGGCCTCGACCAACGACGACATGCGCGTCGCCGCGCTGTACTGGCAGTACCTCGCCCTGCACCGCAACGATCAGGCCGACGACGCCGCGAAGCTGCTCGAAGCGGTCACGCCCGAGATGGACATCATCGAGAACGACGGGTACCACCGGCTCCTGCTGCTCTTCAAGGGCGAGCTGAGCGAGGACGACCTGCTGAAGAACCTCGACGAGGGCGTCACCACCCCGACCGTCCTCTACGGCGTCGCCCAGCACCGCAAGCTCAGCGGCGACGACGAGGGCTCCCGCGAGCTGCTCGACCGAATCATCGCGGGCGGAAACTGGGCCGCGTTCGGCTACATCGCGGCCGAGGCGGACCTGGCTCGGCTGGAATGACCTACGCCTCGGCGGTCCCGGTGTGGAACGCCGTGCCCCCGATGGCGGCGTTTACTGCCCCTGCGCCAGCGAATACCCCCGCTCCCCGTCGTAGTTCTTCAGCGGCTGGAAGTCCGCCACCTCAAACTTCTCGGAGATCCGCCGCAACAGATGGATCGTCGGCGCCTGCCCGATCTGCCCGATGTGGTGCTTGTCCTCCAGCTCGAACCGCACGCGGAAGTAGTTGACCACCTCCGTGTACACCGAGCCCGAGGGCCACACCTGCGTCCCCCGGCTGGAGATCAGCGTCAGCTTGAACGGCGTGCCGACCGCGATCCGCTCGAGGCGCTGGGCCAGCTCGAGCGGGGGCGTTGTCGTCGCGACGTAGATGTCGCAACCCACCACGTCCGAGCGCACCTGCGTGAAGGTCTCCATCAGCTCGTTGACGTGCGGACGCGTCGGGGGGGCGTACGAGAGTTCATCCCGCTCGGGCACGGGCTTGGCGTCGCACCCGCTGGGCGCCTTGCCCAGCCGCTCGATGATCGCGCTGGCGAAGTCCGCCGTGCCCACCGGGGGCGTCTCGGGATCGCCGAAGTCGCCCGTGTGGACCTTCGCCTCCAGGGTCGCGAGCAGCGCGTTCTCGATCGTCGCCGCGGTTCGGCCCAGCCCGAGGTGACGCAGCAGCATCAGGCCCGAGAGGAGCAGGCTCGTCGGGTTGCCGATCCCCTTGCCCGCGATGTCGGGCGCCGTGCCGTGGACGGCCTCGAAGATGGAGATCTGGTCACCGATGTTCGCGCTGGGCGCGAAGCCCAGCCCGCCCACGAGCCCCGCCGCCAGATCGGAGACGATATCCCCCTGCAGGTGGGGCAGCACGATCATCTGGTACGTCTGCGGCTTGAGCACGAGGTTCATGCACCGCGCGTCGATGATCACGTCCGCCTTCTCGATCTCCGGGTAGTCGTCGCCGACGGTGCGGAAGCGGTCGAGGAACAGGCCGTCGGTCATCTTCATGATGTTGGCCTTGTGCCCGCAGTGCACCGTGCTCAGCCCCAGTCGCTTGGCGGACTGGAAGGCGAACTGGTGCACCTGGTCACACCCGGGCGCCGTGATGAGCCGCTTGCACTCCACCACGTCGCTCGTCAGCCGAGTCTCGACGCCCCCGTACGTGTCCTCGACGTTCTCGCGGACGATGTACATGTCCACGGGCACGCCCGCGCGGCTGAAGACGGTGTCCACCCCCGGCAGGCTCTGGAAGTGGCGCAGGTTGGCGAACGCCCCGAACGTCTTGCGCAGGGTCACGTTGATCGACTTGCCCCCCCCGCCGATCGGGGTGCCCATCGGCCCCTTGTAGAGGATGCCGCAGTGCTCGATCGTCTCGATCGCCTCGTCGGTCATGCCCCGGCTCTCGCCCGTCGCGAAGACGGACTGGCCCATCTGGACCTCCTGGAAGTCCACATGCTCGGTAACCCCCGCCTCCCGGAAAATCCGCAGGCAGGCGTCCATGATCTCGGGCCCGATCCCGTCTCCGGGGGCGAGGGCGATGGTGGCGCGGTCTGACATCGGTGCGAGGCCTCCTCTGGAAGGACGGTAGGCCATCGCCCGAGCGGTCCTCGGGCGGGCTCAGCCTGAATCGGCCGCCCGGGTCAGACGCTCAAGCACCGCCTCCCAGATCGCCCGTTCCCCCTCATCTTCCGCCCCGTTCGGGGGACGCTCGACCGCGATCAGGTCCGGCCCCATCGCGTCCGCCTCCCGCAGCGACGCATAGAGGCGGGCGGCGTACCCCGCCGCCGACGAGGGCAGGCGCAGAACCTGCGCTCCCCCCGGCGCCGCGATCTTGCCGTGGGCGATCACCACCACCCGCCCCGCGCCGAGGCCCACCCGGAGGGCCTCAAGCTCCCCGTCGTTCGTGAACAGACGCGTCCGGGCCCTTGGCGCATAGTGGGGGCCCAGGAGCCCCGGCGAGCGCACATCGCCCTCCGCTTCCCCCTCGTGGGCCTCCACCGCCTCGCCCAGCACCCCCGCGAGCTGGGCCCGCCCGATCACCCCGGGGCGCAGCACCCGTGCCGGCCTCGTCGTCAGGTCCAGCACCGTCGACTCGATCCCCGCCCGGCACGCCCCGCCGTCGAGCGTGAGCACCTCGTCCTCCCCGAACGCGTCGCGCACGTGCTCCGCCGTGGTCGGCGAGACCCCCCCCGACGCGTTCGCGCTCGGCCCGACCAGCCCCTCGCCCAGCGCCTCGAGCAACGCGAGCGTCAGCGGGTGGTCCGGGCAGCGCACGCCCACCGTCTCCCCGCCACCGGTGACCACGTCCGGGGTCACCCCGCTCCGGGGCAGCACCAGCGTCAGGGGGCCGGGCCAGAACGCCGCGGCGAGCCGGTGCGCTTCCTCCGGCCAGTGTCGCACGTACCGGCGCGCCGTCTCCTCCCCGTCCACGTGCACGATCAGCGGATTGCGTGAGGGGCGACCCTTGAGCGCAAAGACCCGGCGCACCGCGTCCTCATCCGTCGCGATCGCGCCCAGCCCGTAGACCGTCTCGGTGGGAAAGGCGACCAGCCCCCCGGCACGGAGCCGCTCCACGCACGCGCGAATCGTCTCTGGGTCGGCGTGCACGCGGGCTCACTCGCCCAGGGGCGCCCGATAGTCGAGCGCCCGGTTCCCGTCGAGCACCTGGTTCGCGTCCGGCACGACCAGATCGATCCGGGAGCGCTCCAGGGCCGTCCCCATCGCCGCGTACAGGTTCGCGATCGAGGTGTTGTACTGCACCAACGCCTGGATCTCGTTGATCTCCGCCGACGCGAGCGCCTCCTGC
>JBITAG010000327.1:0-17406 GCA_044439985.1 Phycisphaerales bacterium JB059
CCGACATCGGCCAGCTCTTCCCCAACACCGACCAGGGGGAGGCCGGACGCGACTCGAGCGAGTACGTCGCTAGGGCCCACCAGCTCGTTGGGGAGGCCGGCTACCGCGTCATCAGCCTCGACGCCACCGTCGTCCTCGAACGCCCCAAGATCGGACCGCACAAGGACGCGATGCGCGCCAACATCGCCCGCTTGCTCGACGTCGATATCGCCCGTGTCAACGTGAAGGGGAAGACGCACGAGGCCGTCGACGCCGTCGGGCAGGGCCTCGCCCTTGAGGCTCACTGCGTTGTCTTGCTTGCTCGCTGACGGGCCGTCATCCGCTCACGCTTCCTCAGCAGCATCGCCAGCGTCCGGTCCGTGATCCCGGGGAACACGACCGACAGCCCCAACGCCGTACGCACCGGCAGGCTCGTCCACACCTCGCCCCCGCGCCCCTTGCGCAATCGTTTCACCACGGCCCGCGCCACCCGCTCGGGGGACTGGAGGAACATCGTGTTCTTCTGGTCGGCGATCTTCAGATCACCCCCCAACGCCGCGGCCGCGTCGAAGAACTCCGTCCTGGTTCCGATCGGGTGGACGCTCGAGACGGCGATGCCCTTGTCGCGCAGCTCCAGGCGCATGGATCGGGCGAAGTGGTCCTGGCAGGCCTTCGTCGCCGAGTACGCCCCGTAGTACGAGATCGAGATCTTCGAGAGGCAGCTCGAGCAGAAGAGCACGTGCCCCTGTCCGGCGCGGCGCATGTGCGCGAGCGCTGGGCGCGCCACGTTGAGCGAGCCGTGGAAGTTCACCTCGAAGATCCGACGAACGTCCTCCTCGCTCATCTCGCTCGTCGGGACTTCCAGCCCGTACCCCGCGTTGGCGAAGACGCTGTAGATCGACCCGAAGGCGCCGACCGTCTCCTCGATCAGCCGGCGCCCGGCCTCCGGGTCCTCCACGCTCCCGGGGACGACGATCGCCCGACCCCCCTCGCCCCGGATCCGATCGGCGATCTGCCCGAGCCGTTCGGCCCGCCGGGCCATGAGGGCCACGGGCATCCCCGCCTTGGCGCACAGAAAAGCCGACGCCGCCCCGATGCCACTGCTGGCCCCGGTGATGGCGATCGGCTTGTCACGCAGATCAATCACGCCCCAAGGATCCTCTGGGGCACGCGATCAGTCCTCGCTCGAGAAGACCTTCTCGGTCGTCTCCACGGTCGCCTTGCCGGCGCCCTTCACGTCCTCGGCCGCGCCCTCGACGGTGTTGCACGCGCTGAGGACGGTCATCCCGATGCACGCGGCGCCGCAGGCCAGCACGATCGCGCCGAAGCGCCGAACATTCTCGTTCTTCATGGCTGATGTCTCCTTGGGGTTTCAGACCCCTCGATTCTAACTCGCGTCGCCATCCCCCGCCGGGTCCGGATTGTTCCCCGCACCCGGCCCCTCCCCTTCCGGACGGATCAGCCAGAAAAGCTCGGGCGCCCGGGCGATCCACGAGGCGCCGAGGTAGACCACGCCCCCCACGAGGGTCGCGCAGAGCAGGGCCAGGGCGCCGGAGGTCCAGCCCTCCCGCGTCCCCCATTCGCCCAGCACGCCCCAGACCCTGAGGCCCATCACCGCGCTGATTGCCACGCTCCGGAAGACGCCGGCGCGCACCGAGGCGTCCATCAGGGGAGCAAGGGCGAGACGCCGACGGGCGGCGAGCCCGAGCAGCGCGCACTGAACGATCGCCGCGACCGAGGTGGACCAGGCCAGCCCCGCCTCCCCCAGTCGCCAGATGAGCGTGAGGTTGAGGACCAGGTTGAGGGCGACCATGGCGATCGCAATGCGCATCGGGGTGGTCGTGTCGTTCCGGGCGTAGAACGCGCGGGTCCAAAGCTGATTGAGCGAGTACGCCCAGACACCCACGCTGTACCCGAGCACCACCCACCCCGCCCGACGCACGCCCTCCGGGCTGAACCCGTCGCCGATCCCCGAGTAGAGCGTGCTGACCAGATCCGTGCGCACCAGCGCGAGCCCCACCGAGGCGGGGATCGCGATGAAGAGGGAGAGCCGGATCCCGCGCCGGAGCGTCCGAGCAAACGCGTCCGGGTTCTCGCTCGCCCGGCTCAGGGCCGGGAAGACCGCGGTCGCCACCGCGATCCCGAAGACGCCCAGGGGGAACTGATAGAGCCGCTGCGCGTAGTAGAGCACGCTGTTGGAGGCCTCGTCGAGGGGGTAGGCCACCCCCCCGATCCGCGGGCCGACCCACAGGGGCCACATCGCGATGATCGTGTCGATGAAGCTGTTGAGCTGCAGGGTGCCCAGCCCGATGAGCGCCGGGATCATCCGCCGGAGCATCGCCCGGACGCGGGCGCTCGTCTCGGCCCCCCCCGAGCGCCAGTCGACCCGCCCCCGCAGCATGCGAAGGGACCAGGCGACCTGGAGCACCCCCGCGCCGACGGCGCTGGCGCCGATGATGTACCCCCATGCGCGCGCCGAGGCGCCCTCGATCACCCAGTAGGGCGCCGAGGCCGCGATGATGCACAGGTTCAGGATGATCGGCGCCGCGGCCCACGGGGCGAACCGCCCGTGCGTCTGCAGCATGCCCCCCAGGATCGCCGCGACACAGACCAGCGGCATGAAGGGGAGGGTCACCATGATCAGGCGCAGCGAGAGCGTTCGGTCGGCGTCCCCCGGTGCGAGGATCAGGAGCGCGAGGAGGAAGAGCTCGATCACGACCGTCACGCCGCCCGTTCCGATTGCGAGGAGGGCCACGGTGGTGCGCGCAAACGCGCCCGCTCCGGGGGCGTCTGATTCCTGGAGGCGTGCGTACTCGGGGAGGAAGGCCGCCGAGAGCGCTCCCTCTCCGAAGAGGCGGCGGAACATGTTCGGGATGGCCAGCGCCGCGGCGAAGGCGGACCCGACGGCGCTGTCCCCGAAAATGCGGACCGTCGCCAGATCGCGCACAAGACCGAGCACCCGGCTGGCGAGCGTCAGCCCGGAGACGGTGCGCACGGCCCGCCCGATCGAGGCGCCACTGTCTCGTTCCGGGGGCGCTGCGGGGTGGTCGGTGGGCTGGGGCACGGCGTCAGGCATCATCGGTCGCGTCGCGGCCTTGGCGTCAGCGGGAGGAGCGGAGCAGCGAGAACGTCAGGCAGGCCCCCCCGGCGAGGAAGACCCCCAGCAGGTTGGCCATCGCGTCATCAACCGCCACGACCCGCTCCAGCCCCGGGAGTCCCTGCGAGAGTTCGTCGAGGGGGGCGTAGACCGCGCCGATCGCGCCGCCGACGAGGATGTTGCGTCGTGAGAAGGCCCGCCCGAAGAAGGCCGCCAGGATCAGCAGGAGCGTCCAGAGACCGAAGGCCCCCACGTGGATGACCAGGTCCGGGCGTTCGATCGGTCCCCGGATGGAGAGCTGGGGCCAGTGGGTGGCGACGAGGAGCGTGAGGGCGTAGAGGACAAACGCCGCGCGCCGGACCGGCGCCGGGATGAGCGGCGGGTCGGGAGACGCGCTGGATGTCGGGTCGTTCACGCGGTGCGCTCGGTCGCCCCGAGCGAGCCGCGCAGCACGGTGATCTCCGCCTCGGAGAGTGGGGAGGCGTCGTCGCGGGCGTCGATCATCGTGTCCCACTCGCGCACGATCGCCTCGCCGAGTTTCTTGTAGTCGAGCCCCCCCGGGGCCCACGGGGCGTAGTCAAAGATCGTCTGCCCGAAGCTCGGGCACTCCGCGAGCTTGATGTTGCGCCGGATCGCGGGGCGGTAGACCCGGGCGAAGCGCCACGGCACGTCCTGCTCGCGGGAGGAACTGAAGAACCCCTCGAGATCGTCCACCACCTCGCGGGTGTGCGTGGTCTGTTGGTCGTGCATACAGAGCACGATCCCCGCGACGCTCAGGCTCGGGTTGAGCTGGCGCCGGACGAGCTGGACGGTCTCGAGCAGCTTGCCCACACCCTGAAGGGCGAGGAAGTGGGCCTGCATCGGGATGATGACCTCCCGCGCCGCGACGAGCGCGTTGAGCGTGAGCAGGCCGAGTGAGGGCGGGCAGTCCAGCAGCACGAACTCGTGCCCCCCGGCGGGGGTGGATTCGAGGCGGCGCAGCGCGCTGCGCAGACGCTCGTGGCGTTGGGGGAGGGCGCCCAGCTCGGACTCGGCGGCGGCCAGGTCCGTCTCGCTCGGGATCAGCGAGAGGTTGTCACGCACCTCGATCAGGGCCTGCGTCGGGTCGTAGGCGGGGTCGAGCAGCAGGTCGTAGACGCTCCCCCGGTCCCGCTCGCGCAGCTCTCCGGGCTCGACGCCGAGGTGCAGGGTCGCGTGGGCCTGGGGGTCCAGATCGACGAGCAGCGTCCGCCGACCCGTTCCCGCGATCGCGGCGGCCAGGTTGACGCTGGTGGTCGTCTTGCCCACCCCGCCCTTCTGGTTCATCAGCGCGATGACCCTCGTCGGCCTGTCCGCCTTCCCTGGCATGCCCCGAGTATACGGGCAAATCCGGGCCTCACGCGGGGCGAGCCTCAGGCGTTGGCGGCCTCGGCCTCAAGGGCGGATTCCGGCTCACCCGGGGTCGGCCTGGCGCCCTTGGCGGCGGCCTCCATCAGCTCGCGGGACTGCTTCTCGATCGTCGCCTTCCGCGCGATCTTGATCGCGTAGACCGTGATGTACGAGATGGTGATCAGGGCCAGGGCGTAGACAAACCGGGCCTTGGTCTCGGAGATGAGAATCCCGAGCACCGCGAAGAGCGCCGCGAACCCGTAGAGCGTCAGCACCGCCCCCTTGACCCCCAGCGTCCGCTTGAGCATGTGGTGGAGGTGGTCCGAGTCCGGGTCGGACATCTTCTTGCCCGCCATCTTGCGCCGGACGATGGCGAGGATGGTGTCGATGATCGGGAGGGCGAAGATGACGAGCCCGGCCAGGACGAGGAAGGTCTGCCCCAGGTCCCCCAGCGTCAGGACGATCACGATGGTCGTGAATCCGAGCAGGAGCGAACCGCAGTCCCCCAGGAAGATTGTCGCGGGGTTGAAGTTGTGGGGGAGGAAGCCGAGGCAGGCGCCCAGAAGGGCCATGCAGAGGATGATCCGGGAGGCGTCGAGGGAGCCGTAGTCCACCATCGCCAGGCCCAAGGCGACGACCAGCAGCCCGGCGGCGGTGATCGCGGTGGTCCCCGAGAGCAGCCCGTCGAGCCCGTCAATCAGGTTCGCCGCGTTGCAGGCCCCGAGCACGAAGACCGCGATGACCGCGGTGCCCGCCCAGTAGATCAGGTCCACCTCGAGGTGGGATCCGATGAGGGGCCACTCGGCGCCCAGATCGAAGATCCACGTCAGCTCCTGGTTCCCGATCAGCTTCCCGATCGTCGGCGCCAGCACCCCCTGGGCGACCTTCACCCCGATGTCCCCGTACGCCAGCGCCGCGGCGGCGAAGAGCTGCCCCCCGATCTTGACGCGGGGGGGGATCCCGATGACGTCGTCGAGCAGGCCGACGAGCATGATCACGGTGATCCCCAGCGGGATCCAGGGGGGGACGGCCCGCGGGAAGCCCCCGTCGTACAGGTGCTCGGTCTGGTGGAAGGTGATGAGAGAGCCGAAGCGTGGATCGGTCGCGATATAGCTGAAGAAGATCGCGCCCATGAGGCCGAGGTAGACCGCCAGCCCGCCCAGATAGGCGATCGGCATGCGGTGCATCTTGCGTTCGTCGGGGTGGTCCACCACGCCGTTGGCGATCGCCAGGCGACGGATGATCGGGGTGGTCAGCAGCGTGATGACGAAGGCGACGACGCCGATGGCGAGGTAGCCCTGGAAGATCTCCATGCGCGACCACTCGGGCTTGCCCGCGATGCCGGCCAGATCCGCCAGTTCCTGCTGGCGGGCGGCGAGAGACTGGATCTGGGCCCCGAGGGACTCGATCCGGTTGGCGACGCCGTCGGGCACGACCTGGGTCGTCGCCTCGCCGATGGTGGGGATCGCGGTGGTCACGGGGCGCCCTCCGAGCCGAGGGCGGCGTTCTGTCGCAGCGCGGCGCCGATGTCCCGGATGGTCTGCTCGAGCGGTGTGGTCGCCTGGAAGGGGACCGTCTCGCGGACGCGCGTCAGGTCCGGGCGCCGGTGACGCAGGTCCTCGAACCCGCCCGGGTAGGCGTCCGAGTACGGGACCGTGGTGATGGTCGAATCGCTCGAGAGCGTGTCGATGACCAACTCGGCGAGCTGCATGATGGTGATCGGCGTGTCGGAACCGACGTTGAAGACCCGCCCGGCGCTGCTCGGCTCGCCCAGGAGCCTCGGGAGCAGCTCGGTCACGTCGCGCACGTCGCAGAAGCAGCGGGACTGCGACCCGTCGCCGTAGACACGCAGCGGTTCACCGGCCAGGGCGGCGCGCACGAACCGGGGCGCCACCATCCCGTAGTCCCCGACCTGACGCGGGCCGATGGTGTTGAAGAACCGGCAGACGACCGCGGGGACGCGTCCCTCGCGGGCGTAGGCGAGGGCGAGGTACTCATCGATCGCCTTGGAGCAGGCGTACGACCAGCGGGTGACGCTCGTCGGGCCGTAGAGCACGTCGTCCTCTTCGCTGAAGAGTTCCTTCCCCGGCTTCCCGTAGACCTCCGAGCTGGAGGCGATGAGGGTGGGGGTGTGGTGCTCGCCCGCGAAGCGGAGGAGCTGGGCGGTGAGATCCACGTTCGTCTCGATCGCGCGCACGGGCTCGCTCATGACCAGATCGACACCGACCGCGGCGGCGAGGTGGTAGATCTGGTCGAACCGATCCTCCCGCAGCTCGTCCCCGAGGGCGAGGCCGAGGTCGCGCCCGATGAACTCGATCCGGTCGCGGACCGCGTGGAGATTGGACTCGTTTCCGGTGGAGAGGTCGTCAACGACGACGACGCGGTCCCCCCGCTCGACGAGGCGTTCGACCAGGTGAGAGCCGATGAACCCGGCGCCCCCCGTCACGAGGACACGCCCCGCGGGGGCGGGGCGTGTCGGGGCGGGCTTGGCGGAGCGTGTGGGCACGCCGGTCTCTCTCTGGGTCGTGTTGGGCGAGCCCCCCGTGCGGGGGGAAGGTTAATCGTTGGCCGCCTTCTCGCCCGAGTCCTCCGACTGGTAGGCGTGCGAGGTGCGGATGTTCTTTCGCATGTAGCCGCCGGCGGCCGAGCGGACGGCGTTGACGACCACGCCGAGCAGCTCGCCCCGGGCGTCGCCCAGTTCGTTCCGCAGGCGGGCGACCATGCCGCGCTTCTCGTTGAAGGCCCGGACGACGAGGACGGTGGCGTCCACGCGGTTGGCGAGGGCGACGGCGTCGCCGGAGACGATCGCCGGCGAGGCGTCGATGAGCACCAGGTCGTAGTCGGAACTCGCCTCGGCGAGCAGCTCGGACATCTTCTCGGAGCCGAGGCGTTCAAAGACGCGGTGCTCGCGGGAGCCGGCGGGGAGGATGTCCACCCGCTCGGTGTCCGTCTTGCGGGCGACCTTGGAGAGGGCCGCGGCGCCGGCGAGGACATCGCTCAGCCCCGGCGCCTCGCCCTGGGCGAAGATCCGGTGGACGCTCGAACGCCGGAAGTTGGCGTCGATGATGAGGACGCGCTGCTCGGCGGCGGCGCAGGCGAAGGCCAGGTTCGTGGCCACGGACGTGGCGCCCGAACCGGGCATGCCCGAGACGAGCAGCAGGGAGCGGTGTCCGGCCCGCTGCATCTTCTTGAGCAGGGGCGTGCGGATCTGGCGGAAACTCTCGGCCAGGATCGAGCGTGGCTCGTCCCGGAAGACCGTCTCGATGGAGTCGGGGCTGAGCGGGTCCTCGCTCGCGGAGGGGATCATGCCCAGCACGCGGGTGCGGGGGATCATCGCCACGTCCGCCGGGCTCTTGACCCGCTGATCGAGCACCTCACGCACCACGACGAGGCCGGCGACGAGCGAGAGCGTGAGCAGCACGCCCGCGGGGACCATCACGGCCAGCTTGGGGAAGGAGACGCGGTTGGGCAGCCGCTCGTGCTGGATGACCTGCACACGCGGTCCACGCTCGGCAACGCCGGTCGCGGTCACGCTCCGGAGGGCGACCTCCAGCTCGGTTCGGCTGGTGATGAGCTGGTTGATGCGGGCGTCGAGGTCGTCGATGTCCGCGAGGATGCGGGTCAGGTCGGTCAGCTCGAGGCGGAGGTCCTCACGCTGACGGAGCAGCTCGACCTCCTGGGCACGGTACTGGGCGAGGGTCTGCCGGGCGTTGTCCAGCTCGGCGTTGAAGAGCTTGAGGAGTTCCTCCTCGCGGGTGTCCTCGAGTTCCTGGCGCGTCGCGGCGATCTGGGCCTCGATCCGCTTGTACGCGCGGTGCCCCGGGAGGACGCCGCGCTGCTGGAGCGAACGGCGCGAGGTCTCAAGGGTCTGGAGCTGGTTGACCAGGGTCGCGACGTGGGCGTTCTGCTCGGTGATCGCCCGCTGGGTGTCGGTGTAGGTGATGCCCGCCTCGCTCTTGAGCATCTCCTCGAGGTGCGCCACGCGGACCTTGGCGGTCTCCATCGCCTGGGTCAGCAGCACGTACTGCCCGACCACGAGGCTCAGGTTCTGCGAGGCCTCGGTCTGGTTCTGCTCGATCGCGTCGATCCCCTCCTCGGAGACGATGCGGGCGCGACGGCTGTTGAGGTCGGCGATCTCCTGCTCGATCGCGTCGATCTGCTGCTTGATGGAGTCCTTGCGGCTCGAGAACTCCTCGTTGCTCGAGCGGCGCAGCTCGAAGAGGTACGCCTCCTTGGCGAGCTTGGCGAGGGCGGCGGCCTCCGTGGGGTTGCCCTGCTTGGCGCTCATGCTGATGTAGTTCGTCCCGGGCATGATCCGGGCGGTGATCACGTCGCTGAGTTCCTCGACCGCCTCGGGGCGGTCCACCACGCCGTTGACCGTGATCGTCTTGGCGAAGGTGCCCGCCTCGTTGCCGAGGCGCGGGTCACCGGCGATGCGCTCGAAGACGGGCTCCGAGACCATCCGCGAGACCTGGGAGAGCATGAAGCGCTCCATCTCGTCCTCGTCGCCCGTGCCCTCACGGACGGATGGGTCGTCCTCGGGGGGGAGGCACTGGAAGATGACCTCTGAGGTGTACTTGGGGGCGAACTTCTTGAGCACGAAGAAGGAGCCGACCCCGAGAATGACGCCGACGACAACCGCCGCGACACCCAGCCACATGTACTTCCGGGCGAGTTTGATCGGGTCGATCGCGACGGCGGGGGCCTGCGACGCGGGCGCCGGCGCGTTGGAACCCGGCCGGCGCATGCCCTGCGAGCTTACGGAAGCGGGTTGGGCGGGGAGGCTGCTCATTGCGGTGCTCCGGGAATCGGATCGGGGCGTGTTCGTGTGTCTTCGGCCCCTGGGTCTGGGCCCTGTCGCATCGATCTATGTCGGTCCTCAGGGGGCGCGGGTGGAGTCAATCCCAGACTGAATCTCGTCAATATCGGACTGATACCGCTCCAGGCGGGTCCTCCCGACGCTCGCGTCGGCCCGAATCTGCTCCAGCAGTACGCTCGCCTGCGGGATCTCGTTCAGGGCAAGGTGAACCTTTGCCAGCCGGACCGTGAGGGGGAGGCGGGCGTCGATGGCCCGCACCTGACGCAGGGCCACGAGGAGGTTCTGCTTGGCCTCCTGGTAGTCCCCCATCCGGGCCTGGATCGCCGCGAGGGTGTCGAGCACCTGGGCGTTCTGCCCGCGGGTCGCGTCCCGGGCCTGGAGGGCCAGGGGCATCGCCCGCTCGGGCTGGTTGAGACGCTCCCCGATCAGGTAGGCCAGGTTGTTGAGCATCTCCCAGTCGTCGGGGTAGCGGTCGAGCCCCTCGGTCCAGAGGACCTCGGCCCGCTCGTAGTCGCCGTCCCCGTAGGGCACCGAGCCGGCCACCCGGGCGGCCAGGCGGGGGATGTGCGTGGTCTTGGAGTTGTCACGCAGGGCGAGCATGCCCTCGAGCCCCTGCTGACGCGTCTGGTCGGACTCGAGCTGACGCTGGGCGATGAAGAACTCGAGCCAGTCGCGACCGGGGGATCCCGGGGCCTGCGAACGGGCGATCTGACGCATGAACGCGATCAGTTCCGAGTCCGGCTTCCCGTCGTACATCCGGGCGACGTTGATGCTCCAGGTGTTGAGCAGCCCGGGGTCGGCGTCCACGCGCAGGGCGGCCTTCTCGAAAGCGACGATCGCCCGCTGCTGCGCGTCGGACTCGAGCCCGGCGACGAAGTCGATGATCGCCCGGATGCCCAGGATCTTCGGGTCCTCCCGGGCGTCGGCGCCGTTCTCAATCAGCTTGGACAGCACGTCACGCGCATCGCGGATGCGGGGCGGGTCCGTGCGCAGGTAGGCGTCGATCAGGGCGCCCGCGACGGCCTCGGAGCCGCTGCGCTCCCACGCGTCGGCGTAGAAGCTCGCCGCCCGTCCCCACAGCTCGTGCTCCACGAAGAGGGCCGCGACCTGCGTGCTCAGCTGCACATCCCCCTGGCGCAGCTCGATGATCTCCTCGGCGATGCTCTGCGCCTCGCCCTCGCGACCCTGCTCGATGAACTCGAGCACCAGACCCAGGAGAACCTCGTCGAGGCCGGGGTTGAGGCGGAGCGCGGCCCGCAGGTCGTTGATCGCCTCGTTGTCACGCCCCTGGTCGTAGAGGAACGCGGCCCGCACGCGCAGCGTCCGCCAGTCGTTCGGGTTGAGCTTGAGCGCCTGGTCCAGGTCCGCCTGCACGTCGTCGCGCAGGTCGTCGCGGTCCAGCTTCGCCCGCGCCCGCTGGACGTAGACCAGCGGCTCGGTCGGGTTCTCTGAGACGGCCAGGTCGAGCAGCTCGATCGCCCGGTTGAAGTCGCCCGTCGATCGCGCCCGCTCCGCCTGCTGCAGGCGGACGGTGGTGTCGGTCGGGGCCATGCTCTCGATCTTGCCCAGCTCGGCGCGCGCCTCGTCGAAACGGCTGAGGCGGAGCAACGCCTCGACCACGCGCTTCTGGTAGGACCGGTTGTCGTCGTCGAGACCGCTCTCGGCGAGGTTCCGGTAAAGCTCGAGCGCCTCCTCCCACTGGTTCACCGCCGCGTACACGTCGGCCAGCATGCGGTCGGCGATCCGCGTCTCCGGGTCCTGGATCTCCTGCGCCTCGATGAGCGCGTCGATCGCCACCTGGCGACGTCCGCGCGAGAGCATGAACTGCGCCAGCGAGACGTAGACCTGCGCGGCTTCCTCCGGGTCGTTCTCGATGGAGAGCAGGTAGGACACGTAGACGCCGCGGGCCATCTCGACCCCGTCACGCGCCGTGTCGTTCACGCGGACCGTGATCTGGTCGGCGTACCACCGGGCGTCGAGTTCGACGAGTTCGAGGGCGTCCTTCTCGGCGCGCAGCTCGTCGAGCAGCGGGCGGGCCAGGTCGAACTGCTTGGCGGTGATGTAGTGCCGGGCCAACTCGGTCCGGTTGGTCCGGTTGGCCGGGTCGAGCTGCAGGAGCTGACGCCGACGATCGATGGCGAACTGGATGCCGGCGGGGCCGCCGGCGACCGCCTCGAGGCGGAGCCAGAGGTCCATGAACTGGGTGGAGGTCCGCCCGTACCGCTCCATCTCACGCGCCCGCTCGAGGGCGGTCTGGTTCTGGCGGATGGTGATCAGCGAGCGGAGGTACTCCATGATGGAGGTCAGGTCGTCGGGACGGATCTCCAGGGCCTGCTCGTAGGCGGTGGTCGCCTCGTCGTACCGCCCCAGCAGGATGAGCTGACGGGCGAGAAGCCGGTAGACGCCCACGTCCGCCTGTCCCTCGCCGATGGCGCGCCGGATGATCTCGACCGCCTCGGCGCCACGCCCCCGTGAGGACTCGAGGCGTGCCAGGAAGGTCAGGCCGTCCATCCGGTCCGCGTTGGTCCGCTGGGCGATCTGCGTGACGCGCTCGGCCTCCGCGTCGTCCCCGTTGGCGAGCGCGTTGACCAGACGCACCTCGAGGACCGAGGGGTCCTCCGGCGCGATCTCGACCAGGCGTTCGAGCACCTGCCGGGCCTTCTCGGTCTGGTTCGACGCGGTGTAGACGCTGTAGACCCCCAGCAGTCGCTGGGTCTCCGGGGCGTCGGAGAGTTCGTAAAGCCGGATGCGGGCGTCGACCACATTGTCCGCCAGGAGCGCCTCACGCACGATTCCCAGCGCCTTGTCGTCCGGGTGACGCTCGATCGACTTGTTGATCACCGCTCGGGCGGCGCCCATCTCCTCCTGGCCCAGGTAGAGCCCGGCGAGTTCACGCGCCAGACGCGGGTCGTGGTCCAGCTCCTCGATGCGTGACGCGAGGTACTCGATCGACGCCTGCGGATCGCCCACCCGTTCCGCGTCGCCCTGGAGCAGGCTGCGCGACCGGAGGAGCGCCTCGATCACCGGGTCCTCCGCGGCCTGCTCGCCAAGGATCTCACGCGCCTGACGCAGACCCCGAAGCGCCGATTCGTTGGTCGGGTCCTGCTCGAGCGCGTCCTCGAACAGCTCCTTGGCGCCCTCCGAGTTGTTCAGGCGCATCTCCACGGCGGCGAGCAGCAGCGTCGCGGGAAGGTTCCGCGGGCGCATGTTCAGCATTGTGTTGAGCCGGTTCCGGGCCACGCCGTTCTGGCCGAGCTGGGCGGCGACCTGCGCCTCACGCCACAGGCCGTCGAAGTCCAGATCGGAGGTCAGACGGTTGAACTCCTGGAAGAGCGAGAGAGCGCGGGGGAGATCCTCCTTGGCCAGCGCGATCATGCCGTCGATCATCAGCAGACGCGGGTTGCCCTCGGGGACGACCTGCGCGAACCGACGGCGGGCGTCCTCCGCCTCGGCGAGCACCGCGCCGCGGGTCGCCTCGTTCGCCTCGGTGTCCTCGATCGTGGAAAGCTCGGTCAGGTAGGTGATCGCTTCCTCACCCACCGCGTACTCCTGGAAGGAGTACTGCATCATCCCCTCGAGACTCAGCGGGAGGGGGGGGAGTTCCTGCACGCGGCGCAGCACCTCCACACGCTCCTCCGTCCGGTCGGGCCGCTCCAGCACGCGGGCGAGCAGCATCAGGGCCGACGCGCTGGTCGGGTCCGTCTCGACGAGGGCCTTGCTCATCCGCTCGGTCCGACGCAGCCCCGCCTCGGGGTCCAGGGAGGACTCGAGCATGAGGAAGCGGGAGATGAGCCGCTCGGTCCCCGGCGCCCCGGGGTTGGCCAGCACCATCTGCTCGACCCGGTCGAGCGTGGGGCGGAACTGCGCGGTGTTCGCCTCGGCGATCGGGCGTCCGGACCGCGCGGCCTCCTGCTGCAGGTCGTGACGCATCTGCTCGATGTCCACCGTGAGCTTGGAGAGCAGGGCGTCGGGGTGCTCGGGGTTGTCGGCCACGAACCGGTTGACCAGTCCCTTCGCCTCGTCGAGGTCACGCTGGGCCTGGACGTAGTCGCCCACGACCCGGTGATCGAACGTCTCCCGCATCAGAATGCCCAGCAGGCCCCGGAGCGATTCGTTGTCATCCGGCACGACCGCGAGGGCGGCCTGCAGATCCTCCACGGCCTGATCGCGCATCCCGTCCTCGAGCGTGCCGCCCTCACTGATGATGCGGCTGATCGCCAGACCCCGGTACCGACGCAGGCGGTGCCAGTCGGTCTGGTCCTCGGGCACATACTCGAAGTACCGGAGGGCGTTCTCCGCCTGGGCGATGAGCGAGTCCATCGCGGCGCGCGAGTACGGGGAGTGGAGCGACTGGTCCCGGACCAGCGAGAGGTACCGGTCGTGGGCCTCGATGTTCATCCCCCCGTCCTTCACCTGGGACATCGAGAGGAGCACCGGGACGTACTTCTGGCGGTAGGCGCCGGAGTACTCCGTCCGGGTCTCGGGAACCCAGGTCTCCAGCGCGTCGATCCACTTCTGGAGCCAGTCCGCCCGGGACCGGTCGTGCCCGTAGGCGTGCCCGTAGTTGATGGCGGCCTGGCGGTAGTTCCCCTCGGCCATCATCTGGTCGCCCATCCGGATGTAGTCCTCGCCGGACTTGCGGACGAACGTCGCGTAGGCGAAGAGCATGCCCCCCAGCAGCACGATCACCCCGACAACCAGAATCACCACGAACTTGACGTTCACCTGCGAGGCCATCGTTGTCCCTTCCAGTCTCCCGCCCGTGAGCCTTGCCCGGGCGTTGTGTGTCTCTGTCGCGGCGTTATTGTTCGTCCCGCCGATTCAACCGTCCGCCCCTCGTCGCGGGTTGTCCTCCGGGTAGTTCCCGAGTTCAACCTCGACCCAGTCGGGCGTGCATCGCATGATCTCGCCCATCAGCCCGTCGAGCAGCGAGGCGGCCTTCTCCGCCAGCTCCTCGCTGGAGCTGGCGCTCGCGCTGGTCACCTGCACCTTCAGGTAGTACGCGTAATCGCTCGTCAGATCGAACGCGAGCGTGCGCACGTCGTTCGCGTTGGGCACCGTTCCGCCGTTGGCGACGAAGAAGTACCCCGCGTACAGGCGACGCTTCTCGCCGAGCAGGAACTCGCTCACCCGCATCTCGATCGGGCTCTCCGGCGTCACCTCGCGCGGCAGGCGCACGCGCGTCCCCGGGGCGTCGGAGTAGGGGTGGGCGTGCAGACGGGTGGTGTACAACGCCCCCGCCTGCCCCCGCAGGTTCTCCGGCACGCTCGGGTCCGGGCGCCACGAGCTGGTGTCCATCGGCAAGGGGATCGTCCGCGAACTCGAGGCCTGCTGCAGCCCCCCCCCCACGAAGCAACGCTCCGGGACGTGCGGGACCGTGTCGATCATGCCCGTGTAGTACGCCGCGTGCAGCTCGATCCGGAACGGGTTCTTCGGGTCCTCCGGGTCGGACTCGACGTACGTCCGGGAGACGTAGTTCTCCGTCCCCAGCACGCTCAGCACGTCCGCGTCCTCGACCTGGTCCGAGCCGAACCGCTCCCACCCCGGCACCTCGACGGGCAGCTGCGAGAGCTGGCGACCGCCCGGCGGGTAGATCTCCAGCTTCTGCAGGTGCAGGCGGTACTTGCTGATCGCGGCGCTGAAGCCCGCGGCGCCCATGCCCATGATGCCCAGCGCCACGCCGAAGGCGACAAACTTCTGGAGAGATCGCTTCACGAGTCCTCCCCCGTGGGCCGGTAGACCCGGTTGAGCGCCCAGACAATCCCGAGGAAGAGCAGCAGGGAGGGGAAGAGCAGCAGCGTGCCGATCACCGTGTGCGCGTCGCCCGAGGCCAGGTCCGGGTTGGCCAGCAAGACCAGCCCGAGCACGGTCACCCGGAGCACGTTCATCAGGATCGCCACCGGCGCCGCCAGGAGCAGCAACGCCGTCCGCTGCCACCACTGGCCGCAGGCGAGCAGGGCGACCGCGACGGCAAGGGCGAGGAAGGCCACGACCATCCGCATCCCGCTGCACGCCTCGGCGACGTTCATCGGGATGATCTGGGTCTTATAAAGGATGTCGAGCCGGTTCCCGTCGATCTCCACGCTGAACCAGTCGAAGGGCTGACCGATCAGGTTGAGCAGGATGTACGCCCCCTTCGAGGCGATCATCTGCAGCTTGAACGTGATCGAGAGCATGATGCTCTCGGAGATCGTCACCGCGAAGACGAGGTACGCGATCGGGATGAACAGGTACTTCATCAGTCGCGGGCCGGTCATGAGCAGGGTGAGCCCGAAGACGGTGAGCACGATGGCGAAGCCCTGGACCATGTGGTTGCGGATCGTCACCACGCCCGCGAAGTAGGTCATGATCCCGAGCAGGAAGGGCGCCAGCCCCGGCCAGAAGACCTCCGGGCGGATCTTCGAGATCGCCTCCCGCGACTGCCAGATGATGTAGAGGCTGATCAGGGGGATGACGTACGCGTGCCCCCAGTCCTCGACCGCGTGGTACGAGTGCAGGTGCTGGCGGAGGAACCACCGGTAGAACAGGGTCACGAAGGCGACCGTGAGCACCAGGGTCATCGTCAGCCCGGCGGGCGTGAACACCCCCAGCAGGCGCGCGGGCGCCACCTCCTTGGTCGGCTCAGCCCGGGTTGGCGAGGCGCTGGTCGTCAAGCAAGGCTCCGTGCGGGTCGTTCGCTCACTCCATCGGGGATCGGATGGCCCCTCGCCAGCGGGATCGCGGGGAGGATGGCCCGTCGGGTTCGCGTCGTACGACCCGCAGGCGTCCGGGTTCTGGAGGGCGTGCAAGGTCGGGCCGGGAATCGCGCGATGTTCGGGATCCGTCCCCGCGCAAGCGTCAGAACCGTCACAATCCGTGGTTCCTCGCTCCGACTGTATGCCCCAAGCAAACAGGCCCGGCGGGGTCGCCGGGCCTGTGGGGGGGATGTCCGTGAATCCGCCCGTCTGACGGGGATCAGCGGATGTTGCTCGGCGGGGCGCCGAACACGTCGTTGCCGAAGTTCCGGTCCAGCAGGAACCCGAACCCGTACGTGGCCCGGAGGCCCGCCCGGACGACAGCCAGCGGCGTCGCCCAGAAGTTCGTCCCCACGTTGATCCGGTCGTTCGGCTTCAGGTAGATGTCCGGCTGCGTGCCCTCGGCGATCGCCCGCATGTTGAGCATGATCGTCGCCTGCTCGTCGTTGCCGACCATCCGGGTCAGGTCCACCCGCTCCGGGATCGCCAGCCCGTTGAGCCCGCCCGCCGCGGTAATCGCCCGCAGCAGGGTCAGATCGCCAAGCGGGGGCAGCCCGTACGGACCCGGACGCACGACCTCGCCGTCGATGTAGACGTTCCCCTGCGGGGGCGCCGGGACGCGGATGATGTCGCCCGGGCGGACGATGATGTTGTACCGGGCGTCACCCAGCACGAGGGGCTTGACGGGGACCCGGATGACGCGCTGGGTCATCAGGTTGGAGGCCTTGCGGAGGAACTCGGACTCGGCGCTCGGCTGCCCCGAGGCGGTCACGGGCGCCATCGAGTCCTGCGTCTGGGCGAGCACCCACTGCCCGTTGACGAAGATCCAGCGCGTCGCCACGCCGTCGGTCCCCGCCACGCTGCTGCTCGGTTCGGGGGTCACGTCCCGCACGCCGCTCGGGTCGATCAGGTCGATCACCGGCTCCCGCTCGGGCTGGGCCGAGCCGGGGAGGGCGGGGAGCAGGGAGGAGCCGGTCATCGTGTCGTCGGCGCTGATCACCACGGGCGCCGGCTCGGAGAGATCGTCGATGATTTCAAGCAGATCCGGGGCGGCCTCGCCCTGGTTCTCGCCGGTGTTGGGGGCTCCCATCGAGGGACGCCCACCGGTCTCGGGCGCGTCGCCCGCCGCCTCGCTGGTCAGCGGGACCTGGCGGATGACGTAGACCTCCTTGAGGCTCTCGTTCACGCCGCCCGCCGCGAGCAGGGCCTCCAGCAGGCGGTAGTCCGCCGCCGGGATGAAGTACGGGCCGGGACGGGCCACCGCGCCCATCACGCTGAACGAGGACTGGCGACGCTGCTGCACCACCACGGAGACCGTCGGGTCGGCGAGCAGCCCCTGCGCCTCGATCTGAGCCGCGACCGCCTCGGCGACCTCCTGCTCCGTCAGCCCGCTCACCCAGACGCGCCCG
>JBITAG010000328.1:0-7231 GCA_044439985.1 Phycisphaerales bacterium JB059
CAGGTACGCGTCTCGGAAGCCGCCCGGTCCCACGCCGAGGAGGGGATGCTCGAGGATCATCCGCGCCGAACCCTGCGCGTAATGCCACCGGAACAGGAGGCTCAACTCCCCGAGACGCTCACCGATCACGCCCCGCGCCACGATCAGCAGCAGCACCACCGCGGGCGCCCCCGCGAGCAGCCAGACCCGCCGACGCTCCCCCGCCCAACCCGAGCCAACGAGCACCCCGATCCCGAGCCCGATCGCCGCCGCCCCCGCGCCACCCTTCGAGTGGCTCATCAGCAGGATCGCGCCGCCGCAGACCCCGCCCAGCCCCGCCGCGAGCGTGGCGCCGGTCTGCTTGCGTCGCACGCCTCCGATGGCGAGGCATGTTCCGGCGACCAGCCCGATGCCCCCGAACGTCGCGTAGACGTTGGGCATGCCGAACCAGCCCGAGGCGTCGTTCTGCCGCAGGCGTCGCTCGTACGCCAGGGCCTGGGGCGAGTCCACCCGCCACCCCCGCGCGCCCAGGATCTGCTCCCGCTGCATCTCGTAGTCGTGCATCGTGAGAGGATGCTCAACGCTCCGCTGCATCACCCCCTTGGCCGCGAGCATGACGACGAACCCGATGCACAGCCCCAGTCCGATCCGACGGACGCGACCGCGCAGGTGGGCCAGCCCGATCGCGCCCCCCATCGCCCCGAGCCAGCGCCCACCGATGATCAGATCCTCCAGATCGCCGCGTCCGGTCCCCGCCGGATCGGTCGGCGCGACCCACCCGTGTACCCCGACCCAGACGCCGCCGAGCGCCAGCAACGCCACCCACCAGACGCGCACGCTCCGCCCCGCGAGCGCGGCGCTCCCCAGCCCGCACGCGCCGCCCAGCATCGCGAGCATGTCCAGGAGCATCTGCGCGCTCGGGCCCAGGCCGGTGCGCACGCTCGGCGTCAGGAGTGGGTCTGAGTCCCAGTACGGCATCGGATCGGCCGCGACGCCCGCCCGCTCCAAGGCCCCACCCAGAACCAGGACCAGGGCCGCCCAGGCGAGCCCATGGCTCCACCGCGCCGCGCGTCCGCTCGCCACGCGTGGCTCGCTCATCCGTCAAGCCCACGGTCGCGGGACCCGTACTCGAACATCGCCAGCACGCCCAGCAGGGCCGCGACCTGCACCCCGATGAGCATCGCCATCGCCGGCGTCGCGTCTACGAGGAGCACACCGCTGATCCCCGTCACCAGCGTAAAGCCGTAGATCACCAGCACCGCCCCCCGCCCGGAGAGTCCCCGCTGCATCAGCCGGTGGGAGAAGTGCTGCAGGTCCCCTTTGAACGGGCTCTTGCCCTGGCTCAGTCGCACCAGCGTCACGCTCACCATGTCGTAGAGCGGGATCGCCAACGCCACCACCGGCATCAGCAACGCGTACCACCGCTGGCCGGGGTCGGCGCCCGCGGGCAGGTACGTCGTCCGCACCGTCAGGTACGCCAGCGTGAACCCGATCACCAGCGATCCGCCGTCCCCCATGAAGATCCGGGCCGGAGGGAAGTTCCAGACGAGGAACCCAAGCGAAGCGCCCACCACCAGCGCCAGCGTCGCCCCGACGAACCACTGCCCCCCGAGCAACGCCGCTGCGAGGAAGCACGCCCCGGCGACCGCCGCTACCCCGGCGCACAGCCCGTCCGTGTTGTCGATGAAGTTCATCGCGTTCGTGATCGCGACGAACCAGAGCACCGTCACGAGCACCGAGAGCCACGCCCCCCCGGCCACCCCGTCCGCCATGGTCAGCAGGCGCGTGTCCATCGGCCCCGCGGGCCAGGCCACCACCAGGGCCGGGAGCGCCATCACCAGCAGCTTGCCCATCGCCCCCATCGGGCGCCGGTCATCGATCACCCCCAGCACGTGAAGAAGGGTGATCGATCCCAGCAGCGTCAACGCCCGGGGCGTCTCCTCCCGCATCCCCTCCAGGTGCGTCTCCAACGCGGGCGCCAGCCGGACGAGCAGATCCGGGAACAGGTGCACCGCTCCGATCCCCAGCCCGATCGGCAGCGCGATCGCGAGGTAGATCCCGATTCCCCCCGTGTTCGGGATCGTCCGCCGATCGAACTTCACCTGGCCCTCGATCGGGGCGGTGTCGAGCGCCCCGACCCGCCGGCTGAGGCGTTCGACCACGCGCACCGCGGGCGCGGAGAGAACAAACGCGACCACCACCAGCGCCAGGCAGACCCAGACCATGTGCCGAGTCTAGTTGGACCCGCCATCCCCGGTCGCCCCGCCCCTCTCGAGTCGTCTCCCGTTGAAGCGGTCCACCAGCGCCCACGGCAGCCAGGCCAACGCCATCGCGCTCATCGCCAGCGTGACCAGCGGGAGCACCCGGAAGGGCCACGGACCCAGGTGATCGATCAGCGTCGGCGCGTCCGGGGCGCCCTTCCCGATATACGCGTAGTTCCAGCCAAAGCCCAGATTCAACGCCATGATCAGGATGCCGTACACCACCGAGATCGTCACCACCACCGCCAGATCCCGGATCTTCGGGCGGTACCCGAGCACCGCGACGTCGTAGATCGCCGATCCGACGATCTGCAGGTGCCCGACCCAGAAGAGCCAGAAATGCGGGTACGCGATCCCGTCGCGCAGCACGGGCGTCACGAAGGCCTGCGTGGACAGCCCGATCGCCCAGAAATACAGCCACGCCCGGAGCCACCTCGCCTGGGTCCACAGCGCGAGAGGCGCGACCCACGCCGCGACGTCGCACACGTGCAAGGGAAGCACATCGTCCGTGAAGTCCATCGGCGCCACCCACCAGACCACCGCGCCCGCCTGCCAGAGCAGCGTGAAGGCGATCCAGGCCGATCGCAGCCGGGGCTCCATCGGGCCACCGCGCCACCGACGCCCGAGCACGCACGACCCGATCACCAGCAAGACCGCGACGATCACCACGACCGCGTGGAACACGCCAAACGGGGTGAAGGCCTCGGCCCACCCGAGCGACGTCGGCGCCGGCGGGGAGAGACTCACTCAGGCGACCTCACGCGCGCGAACCAGCCCGGGAACCCGGCGCAACGCGTTGTACGCCAGGGGGATCCCGACGCTCAGGCCGTAGAGCACACCGAAGATCGCCAAGGCGCCCGCGATCATCGCCGGCGCTCGCCAGGGCCACGGTCCGAGCAGATCCACCACGCACCGGTTCTCGTACGTCCCCGCGCCCAGGTACGAGTAGTTTGTCCCGAGCGCCAGATTCGCCCCGATCACCACGAGCGCAAAGACCACGCCCGACCAGCTCGCGAAGAACAGGTCCGCCCTCACCGGCCGATACCCGAGGACCGTGAGCGCGTAGGCCGCGACGCCCACGATCTGGGCGTGGCTCACCCAGAAGAGCCAGAACTCCACACTCGCCAGCCCGTGGTTCCACATGGGGGTCACGAACCCCTGCGAGGAGAGCCCCAGCCCCCAGAAGAAGCAGATCGTCCGGGCCCGGCGTGATTCGGTGAGCATCGCCAGGGCCGCCGCCCAGACCACCACCCGGCACATATGCAGGGGCAGACTCTCGTTGAGGTCGAAGGACCCGGGCGCCACGCGCCAGAGGGCGGCGAACGACTGGAACGCGACGATCGACCACCCGATGGTCCGACGCCACACGCGTTCCCCGGAACGGCTCAGACGACGCCCGCCAAGGCAGGCCCCGAAGATCGCCAGGGCGCACACCGCCAGCGTCACCGCGTGAAACGCAGAGTACGCGTGGAACTCCCTGGCCCACGAGGACAGATCGATCGTGTTGGTCCACTGCATCCCGCCAGAACATAGCCGGGTCGGTCGCTTCTCGCCGCCCCCCGGCCTCGCCCGTCCCGGACGTCCGCCGAACCGGTGTCAGGCGCTGGCGCTCTCGTGTCGCAGCTGCCCGCAGGCCGCGGCGATGTCGCGTCCCCGGGACGCCCGGATGTGCGTGTTGACCCCCCGGGCCCGCAGGATCTCCTGAAACCGGGCCACGTCCGCGCTCTCGGGGCGCTGGAAGGGCAGCCCCGCGACCTCGTTGTACCGGATCAGGTTGAGGTTGCCCCGGAGGCTCTTCGCCACGCCCGCCAGCTGCTCGGCGTGCTCCGCCTGATCGTTCACCCCCCCGAGAAGGATGTACTCCAGCGTGATCTCCCGCCCGGTCTTCTTGAACCACTTCTGGCAGGCCCCGAGAAGATCACGGATCGTCGTCAGCTCCGCCCACGGGATCAGGCGCCGACGCAGCTCGTCGTTGGGCGCGTGCAGCGAAAGCGCGAGGGTGACGGGAATCTCCAACTCGTCCGCGAGCCGCTCGATCGCGCGGGGGAGCCCCACGGTCGAGATCGTGACCTTCCGGGCGGAGATCCCCAGCCCCCAGGGCGCCGTGATGGTGCGCACGGCGCCCGTCACCGCCTTGAAGTTCGCCAGCGGCTCGCCCATCCCCATGAAGACCACGTTTGTGATCCGCTCGACCTGTTCGAGCCGCCCCAGGCGCCAGACCTGCTCGACGATCCGGCCCCGTGAGAGGTTCCCGTCCAGCCCGCCCAGGCCCGAGGCGCAGAAGCGGCACCCGACCGGGCACCCCACCTGGCTGGAGATGCAGGCGGTGCGCCGCGACGACACGCCGTCGGGGCGCGCGTCCTTGGAGGGGATCATCACGCACTCGGTCTGGCGGGCCGTGTTCGAGTACGGCATCTCGGCGCCGAGCAGGGGCAGGCGTGTCCCGTGATCGACGCTCGCCTCCTCCGGGGAGATCGTGCTCAGGTCGTCGGGCCACTCGATGAGCAGCTTCTGGGTGCCGTCGGACGCGAGCTGGTGCGCGACCGTCGGGCCGGAGAGGAACGTCATCTCGTCGGCGAGCACCTGGCGGTCTCTGGCCGACAGGTTGGTCATCGCTTCCGGATCGATCACGCCCTTCGCGTAGACCCACTCGAGAATCTGCTTGGCGCGGAACTTCGCCATGCCTCGATCGACGCACCACGCGCCGAGGCTCTCAGGGTCGTGCGCAAAGATGTGGTGGTCCGGGTGACGCACTACGCGGGCCTGCCCGAGATCGTCAGCGGCGTCGCCCCGTACGCCTCGCGCGTGATCACGGGCGCTTCGACGATCACGCGCCGCTCGCCCGGGTCGATGCCGCGCTCGACCATCGCCTTCTTGAGCGTGAGCGGGAGCCCGAACTCGACATCCTCGGGGTAGATGTCGCGCTGCTCGATCGTCCCGCCGAAACGGTCGAGCAGGGTCTTGCACAGGTCCGCGACCAGGTCCTCCGGCGCCGAGGCGCCCGCGGTCACGAGGACCGTCTCGTCGCCCGTCGGGAACCAGGACTCGTCCAGCTCGCTCGCGTCGTCGAGCAGGCGTCCCGGGGCGCCCGCGTTCTCCGCGATCTCGGTCAGGCGGACGGAGTTGGAGGAGTTCTTCGAGCCGACCACGAGCACGAGGTCGCACTCCGGGGCAATCTGGCGGACCGCCGCCTGGCGGTTCGTCGTCGCGTAGCAGATGTCCTCGCTCGGGGGCGCCTTGACCTCGGGGAACCGACGCTTGATCGCCTCGATGATCACCCCCGCGTCGTCGGTCGAGAGCGTGGTCTGGGTCAGGTAGACCAGCTTCGACTCGTCCTCGACCACCAGGGTGTCCACGTCCCGGACCGACTCGACCACCAGCGTCCGGTCGGGCGCCTCCCCGCTCGTGCCCACCACCTCCTGGTGGTCCTTGTGACCGACGAGGAGGATCTGGAAGCCCTGGCGCGCGTACCGGATGGCCTCGGAGTGGACCTTGGTGACCAGGGGGCAGGTCGCGTCGATGGGGGAGAGCTTGCGCTGCCTGGCCAGGCGCCGGACCTCGGGGCTGATGCCGTGGGCGCTGAAGACGACCACGCTCCCCTCGGGCACGTCGCGCACGTCCTCGACGAAGGTGACGCCGCGCTCCTTGAAGCGGTCCACCACGTGCTTGTTATGCACGATTTCGTGGTAGACGTAGACCGACTCGCCCTCGAAGACGTCCAGAACCTGATCGACGACGTCGATGGCCATGCGCACGCCGGCGCAGAATCCCCTGGGGTTGGCGAGGATGAGTTTCAGTGCGGGGGCCCTTTCGTGCGTTCGCCGGGGGTGGGGTCCGGACCGGACATCCTAGCGCCGCGTGGGAATCGGCCATACGACAGCTTCTCCACATCCTGGCGCCGAAGGCCGGATCCGTGCGCTCAGACGCGGTCATCGGGGGTACGGTCTTCGATCCCCGGAGAGGTCGCCGGGCGTGTGTTTTTGGGGGCGTGGAGGCCACGGATGAGCGGCTGGGAATCCATCGCGGCACGCTGGCGTCGTTCGCACGAGGTCACCCCCGTCGCGGGGGGCGTCGAGGCGCACGAAACGCTCAAGTCCTTCGATCACTGCCTCAACTGGGCGGGGCGAGAGGCCCGTCCGATCCTGACGGCGGTCAAACCGGTCGGGGGCCCGCGCCGCCTGGCGTGGCTCGCGCTGCTCGCCTGGCGTCGGAGCGTCCGCGAGACGATCGACGGGAACTGGCCCGTGGAGGCTCGCCAGCAGAACCTGACCCGCCTGCGGGACCAGACCGAGCGGGCCCTGGCGGGCGCCCCCCCGCGCCATGCCGACCCGATGTGGCCCGCCTTCAGCGCGTCGATGTGCTCGTACGCGATCGACCCGGCCTGGGTCCTCTCGGCCCTCGACGAGATGGCGGGTGACCTGGAGGTGCGGACCCACCAGACGGGGGCGGAGCTGAAGCGCAGTGCCGTCGCCGGGTGGGGCTCGCTGGGGATCATCACGCTCGCGATCGGGGGGCTGGCGCCCAACGCGGACGCCCACGAGGCGGCCCGAGCCGCCCGCCGGTGGGGGGCCGCGATGCGGGTGGTGGGGGTGCTGCGGAACTTTGCTCGGGACTTCGACGCCACCCCGCGCCGGGTCCACCTGCCCGCGGAGAGCTTTGAGGAGCATGGGCTGACGGCGTTCAAGCTACGGGCGTGGAGCGAATCGGAGCGGTGCGCCGCCTTTGTGCGCCGGTGGGCGCAGGGCGCCCGGTCGGCGGAGGAGCGGGCGGCGGACTTGGCGCCCCTGATGGCGCCCGACGCCGGGCGGGCGGTCCTGAACCTCACGCAGTTGGCGATGGGCGTGCTCGATGAGTTGGACCGGGATCCTTCCCGGATCGTGCGCGGTGGGCGGATCGATGGGCCGACCTCCGGGGCCTCCCGCGTGGGGGTCAAGGCGCGGCTGGGCAAGAAGGGGGGGCGGGGGCGGGGGCGGGGGAGACCTTGATCGGGC
>JBITAG010000329.1:0-10093 GCA_044439985.1 Phycisphaerales bacterium JB059
CGGTATCGTCGAGCAGGGGCGTGCGCACGAGCCTCCCGAGGGCGGCGTCGACGCGCATATTTGCGATGAGCAGGGGGAGCCCTCGCCTGGCGCGGTCGGAGAGTCGGCGCGTCAGGTCCTCACCCGGCAGGGGAGAGCCGGCGTCGAGGGAGATGGCGGCGCCGTCCCGGCGCGTGCGCACGTCAACCAGCCCGAGACGCCGGCGGCGTTTCGGGTTGAGGGAGAGGTGGGCGTCGGCGAGCAGGCCCTCATGCTCGACCACGTTGTCGGCGCGCGCCACCCGCTCCACCGCCGCGGCGCCGAGCCCGGGGCTCGTGAGCAACCGCCACGCGCGGGCACGGAGCACCGGGGTGCCGCGCCGCTTGAGCGCCACCGCGAGCGGGGCGTGGCTCGGGTGCGAGGCTTCATCGATCAGGCGGTGCAGGCGAAGCATCGCGGCGTTCACCGCCTGGGCCTCTTCGTCCCCGTTGTACTCGAGCGGCTGGTCGAGCAGCAGGAGGGCGGCGAGCAGCGCGCCGGTGCACCGGTGTTCGGCGAAGGCCCAGGCCGCGTCGGCCACCGCGGTGAGCAACGCGGGCGCCCCTCCGTGTGCGCACAGACGACCGGTGTTGATGTCCAGTCGTGGGCGGGTGGCGAGCGTGGCCAGCTCCCGCCCGTACTGCTCGGGATCCGGGTCCTCAAGGGCGCACATCGCCAGGCGGACGAAGGCCCGGTCCCCGGCGAGGGCCACCCCCGCGTCCTCGTGGGCCAGCAGGCGGAACATCGCCCGGGCGAAGCCGGGGTCGGGGGCGTCGAGCACCAACGCCGCGAGGCTCTTGAGATCCCCGGGGTCCTCGGACTCGAGCATGGCGTCGGCGATCGCGTCCCAACGCCCGGCGCCGGCGGCCAGAGCGGCCCGGCGGGTGGACTCGGAGAGGTCTTCCCAGTGTGACACGATGGAGAGGATCGCGTCGTCCGTGGTCCGCTCGCGGGGCCCGAAGGCGAGGGCCGAGAGCCCCCGGCGCGGGGCCCGGCGCTGGCGATGCTCCGCGATCCCCAGCTCGATCAGGTCGATCGCGATGCGTTCACGCTCCTGGCGCGAGGCCACGCGCATCGCGGAGCGGAGGGCGGCGATGCGTTCGCGGCGTGGGAGGCGTCGGAGCGCGTCAAGTCCGGGATGGTCGGTGGGCGCAGTCACGGGGCAGGTGGGGATGATACCTCGTTGTGTTCGAAGTCGCGCAAGTGTGCAAGTTGTTGTAGACGCGCACTGACGGATTGGAATATATTGTGCCGCACATGCGGCGGGGGGATGTCCGGGAGTCGTGGGCCGGGCTGTGAGCGTCGCGTAAACATCGTGTTTGTAAAGCCTAAGATCGGCTGCGGACCGATCCGTGTCTTGAGATTGACACGTCACCCGCATTCGGCGTGGACGCCGAAGCAAGGAAGGGGATGCAATGACGCACATCTCGACAAACCCGAACATTCTCCAAATGTACCAGGCGTCGCTCTACCAGCGGGCCCTGCATCCGGAGTTGTTCAACCTGCAGGACCGGCTGGTCATCCGTCACGGGGAGTACGAGTTCGAGGCGTGGCTCATGCCCGGGGAGCACGTCTTCCGCTTCGAGCGGGGCGGCTGGTGCGCCTGCGAGCTGGTCTCGGACCGGGAGGCGGGGATGCCCCAGGCCGGGATCGTGGACACGTTCTATTGCGCCGGCGAGCACGAGTACGAGCACGTCTTCAAGAGCCAGAACGCCGCCTACCTGGCCAACGTCCAGACCGAGCAGCTCTCCGAGAACATCTATCTGGCGACCGTGCAGGAGATGCGCGAGCACGCGTCTGCGGAGAACGCGATGAGCTACGAGTGGGAGGACGAGGCGGGCCCCTGCCTCTCCGTGCTGGACATCCAACGCTACAGCCGCGAGGTCCACGCCCAGGCGTATCACCTGCTGGCGCGGGGCGGGGTGGTCCTTCGGACGCAGTCGATCTTTGAGCTTCGGTAGGTCGGGCGAGGCTCCATCCGACGATTCCTCGAAGGCCCCGGAGGTTCCGGGGCTTTCTTGTTGATCCACGGGGCGTCTTGGCCGAGGGAGGGGGCGTGGATAGGCTTCCCCCGATGACGACCCGCCCCGACCAGTTCGGTTCGACGCCCGAGGAGACGCAGGGCCGCCGAATTACGCCGCCCCAGGAGGGGCCGGACGCGTAAGCGCCGTCGTTCCGCCCCGGGGCCGCCCATTCTCCCGCCCGGCGCATCTCGCCCAATCCGACCGATACGATCCGAACCCGGCGTGGCCTGAAGCCGCGCCGGT
This sequence comes from Phycisphaerales bacterium JB059, assembly GCA_044439985.1. Lineage (GTDB taxonomy): Bacteria > Planctomycetota > Phycisphaerae > Phycisphaerales > UBA1924 > JAJRXR01. Next base: position 2,286 of record JBITAG010000329.1, read on the forward strand.
GGTGGAGCACCCGAGCCATGTCCGACGCGCCGACTCAAGCCGCCGACGAGCGAAACTACCGCAAGACGCTGAACCTGCCCAAGACGTCCTTCCCGATGAAGGCGAACCTGATCCAGAACGAGCCGGCGAGCCTGAAACGGTGGTCGAAGCTGGGCGGCAAGGGGCTCTACGAGACGCTTCGCGAGCGGGATCACCCGAAGGGACGGTTCGTCTTCCACGACGGGCCGCCGTACGCCAACGGGTCGATCCACCTCGGGCACCTGATGAACAAATGCCTGAAGGACTTCGTGGTGCGTTCGCGGACGATGATGGGGTACGACGTGCCGTACGTGCCCGGCTGGGACTGCCACGGGCTGCCGATCGAGCACAAGGTGATGACCGAGCTGGTTGAGTCGGGGGACATCAAGAAGCTCGAGGGACTCGACGACGACACGCGGCGCGGCGCGGTGCGCAAGGCGTGCCAGAAGTACGCGACCAAGTTCGTCAAGCTGCAGACGGGGCAGATGCAGCGTCTGCTCACCCTCGCGGACTACGCCAACCCGTACCTGACGATGATCCCGGCGTACGAGGGGGCGGTGCTCGAGGTGCTTGCCGGGCTGCTCGAGCACGGCCTGGTCTACCGCGCGCTCAAGCCGGTGCACTGGTCGATCGCGAACGAGACGGCCCTGGCGGAGGCGGAGCTGGAGTACTTCGACCGCGAGGACCTCTCGGTCTACGTGGACTTTGAGGCCGAGGACGCGGGGGCGGTGTACGAGGCGTTCGGCGTGGAGGAGGCCCGGCGTCCCGGGCAGACGCCCAGCTTCATGATCTGGACGACCACCCCTTGGACCCTCCCGGCGAACCTGGCGATCGCCGTGCATGAACGCTTCGAGTACGCGCTGGTGCTGGTGGACGGGAACGTCACGGTGCTGGCGAAGGATCTGGTCGAGAAGGTGACCCAGGCGGGCAAGAGCGAGGAGGTCCAGATCCTGGCGACCGCGCCGGGCGAAAGGCTCCTCGGCCTGCGCTACCGGCACCCCTTCATCGAGGAGGCGCCGAAGCCGGCGGGTGACCCGGACGCGGACACGAGCAAGTGTTACACGGTGGTGAGCGCCGACTACGTGACGCTCGAGGACGGCACGGGCCTGGTGCACACCGCGCCGGGGCACGGCGCCGACGACTACCAGACGGGGCTGCGCTGCGGGCTGCCGGTCTACTGCCCGGTGCTCCACGACGGCACGTACGACCAGACCGTGCCGGAGCATCTGGTCGGGAAGAAAGTCTTCGACGCCAACGCGGAGATCGCCAAGCGGCTGGAGGAATCCGGACACCTGTTCTTCGGGCACACCTTCTCCCACAGCTACCCCCACGACTGGCGGAGCAAGACCCCGGTCATCTTCCGGTGCACGGAGCAGTGGTTCGTCGGTGTCGAGACGCCGGCGACCTCCGGCCCGCTCGAGGGGCGGACGCTGCGTGACGCGGCGTTGGAGGCGACCGCGGACGAAGACCACCTCAGGTTCGTTCCCGGCTGGGGACGCAACCGGATGCGCGGCATGCTCGAGTCACGCCCGGACTGGTGCATCAGCCGCCAGCGCGCCTGGGGTCTGCCCATCCCCAGCTTCGAAATGCCGGACGGGTCGTCGTTCATGACCGCGGCCTCGGCGAAGGCGGTGGCCAGGCTCTTCCGCGAGAAGGGCTCGGACGTCTGGTTCCGCTCGACGCCCGAGGAGCTGCTGACGCACTACGACGCGTCCAGCGATCCGGACGCGCCCGACGCGATCCGCTCGGGATCGGTGACGCTCGCGGCGCTCAAGAAGGGCAACGACATCCTCGACGTCTGGTTCGAGTCCGGCTCGAGCTGGAACGCGGTAATGCGCGAGCGCTTCGGGGATGGAGCCTTCCCGGTCGAGCTGTACCTGGAGGGTTCCGACCAGCACCGGGGGTGGTTCCAGCTCTCCATGCTCCCGGCGTTGGGCGTGATGGGCGTTCCGCCGTTCAAGGCCCTGCTCACCCACGGGTTCTGCAACGACAAGGACGGGAAGAAGCTCTCCAAGAGCGCGGGGCACACGATCGAGAGTCTGTTCGAGCGGTACGGCGCCGACGTCCTGCGCTGGTGGGTCTGCTCGCTCAGCTACGAGAACGACGTCAAGGTAGACGATGAGTTCTTCAAGCTCGCCGGCGACAGCTACCGGAAGATCCGCAACACCCTCCGGTTCATGCTCTCGAATCTGGGCGACTACGAGGGAGGGAGCGACGATGTCGCCGACACCCCCCCCACCTCGATCGACGCCTGGGCGCTCGGCGAGCTGGACCGTGTGAGCGAGCGGGTGAACGCGGCGTACGCGTCGTACAACTTCCGCGAGGCGCACAACGCGCTCTACGACTTCTGCAACGAGACACTCAGCGCCGTCTACCTCGCCGCGGTCAAGGACAGGCTCTACTGCGACGCCCCGGACACCCCGCGGCGGCGCCGGACGCAGCGCACGCTCCACCGGATCACGGACGGGCTCTGCCGCCTGCTCTCCCCGGTGCTCTGCCACACCGCCGACGAGGCGTACCGGGCCCTGCACCGCGTCGACCCGAAGGACGACTCGGCCTGTGTCCATACCCTCCGGTTCCTGGCGCCCACAGGCGTCACCCCGGACGAGGCGTGGGCGGAGGCGCTCCGGGCCAGGCAGGGGGCGATGATCGCCCTCGAGGCGGCCAAACGCCCCGAGGACGCGGGTGGGCTCGGGCTGGAGAATCCGCTCGACGCCGGCCTGACCATCCCGGACCCGAGCGGCGCCCTGGCCCGCCTGGATCGCGATGACCTGGTGGACCTCTGCTCGGTGAGCCGGGTCGAACTCGGCGCGGGCGAGACGTCGGTGACCGATCTTCGGGATCAGCCCCGGTGCGAGCGGAGCTGGAAGCGGACGCCCGACGTGCGCGAGCGCTCGGACGGGGGGATGCTCTCCGACCGGGACGCCCGGGCGGTCGGCGTGGCGTAGCCCCCGGGTCCGAGAAACGCCGAGGCGTTCGTCGCGCCCGCACAGTCGGCGTGTCCGGTCCCGAACGTCGCCCGGCGCGGGTGTGTCGTGAAAAAGCAACACGCCGGTGAATTCGACGGCGCGCCGGTCCGATCGCGGGGAGCGATGACTCCTCCCAACGAACCGAACCAGCCCGTCCCGAACCACCCCTCCCAGCCCACGGGCGCCCGGCGTCCGCAGGACCCGAGCGCCTCGCCCGAGGCCGCGGACCACCTGACCGCGCTGGCGCACGAGCTGGGCAACATGCTCGACGGCTCGATGCGGTGGCTCGGCCTGATCGCCGAGTCGCTCAGCGAGACGGGGCGTGACGGCAAGGAGGCGTACGACCGGCTCGAGATCACCCGCGACCAGGTGCTCAGTGTGCACAGCCAGCTCGAGCGGATGAGCGGGATCGTGGACGTCGCGATGCGCGGCAAGGCGACCGGGATCGGCTCTCCCCTGCTCGGGGGCGACGTCGCCGTCTCGCTGGGCGAGGCGATCGACCACGCGGTGGACGTCGTAACGGCTCACGCCCGGGTGTTCAACACGCGCATCGAGCTGGACATCGACCGTGAGGCGGGCCTCACCCACGCGGGCCCGCTCTACAGCGTGATCCTCAACGGGCTCCAGAACGCGATCGAGTCGATCGCCCGGTGCACGCAGGACGACGAGGACGCGCACGGGCTGATCCAGCTCTCGGCGAAGATCGTCGAGGACCTCGGGCAGCGTTGGATCGTCATCGAGATCGTCGATGACGGGCACGGGCTCCCGCTGAGTTCCGACCAGGAGTGGCCCTTCCGGCACGGCTTCACGATCAAGGGCGAGGGCGGGGGCGTGGGCCTGTCGATCTGCCGTCGCATCGTGCACGAGGCGGGCGGATCGATCGAGTTGGTCCCGCGCGAGGACCGCAAGGGTGAGCAGCGCGAGGGCGCGATCCTGCGCATCCGGTGCCGGTACACGGGCGCCGAGGGCGTCGGCGAGACCGACGCCGCCTAGGAGATCGTGTGGCCCAAGCGGATCGCATCCTGATCGTCGATGACGACCCGATCGTGGGCGAGTCGCTGGCGGCCTTCTGCGCCCGCGAGGGCCTGGCGCCCGAGCTGGCCGGGAGCGCCGAGGACGCCCTCAAGGCGCTCGTGGAGGCGGACGCGGGCGGACGGTCCTTCGCGATCGCCCTGTGCGATCTGTCTCTGCCCGGCATGGACGGGATGGACCTGGTCCGGGAGATCACCAAGACGCACACGCGGACCGCGCCCGTCGTGCTGACGGGGTACGGGACGATCGAGTCCGCGGTCGCGGCGCTGCGCCACGGGGCGGCGGACTACCTCACCAAGCCGGTGATCGACACGGAGCTGCGCATCGCCCTGGAGCGGGCCCGCCAGCGTCAGACGCTGCTGGCCGAGAACTCCTCGCTGCGCACGCGCCTGCGGCGGAAGGCCTCCCCGGAGGGCGTGGTCGGGGCCGACCCGCGGATGGCGCGGGTCTTCGAGCTGGTCGAGGCCGTCGCCCCGAGCAAGAGCACCGTCCTCATGACCGGCGAGAGCGGCACGGGCAAGAGCCTGATCGCCAGCGCGATCCATGAGCGCTCGACCCGGGCCAGCGGGCCGTACGTGGAGATCTCGTGCGGCTCGATCCCCGAGACGCTCCTCGAGAGCGAGCTGTTCGGGCACGTCAAGGGCGCCTTCACCGGCGCGCACGCGGACAAGGTCGGGCGTTTCCAGGCGGCCGGGGGGGGGACCCTCTTCCTCGATGAGATCAACTCCGCCAGCCAGGCGATGCAGCTCAAGCTGCTGCGTGTGCTCCAGGAGCGCAAGTTCGAGCCCGTCGGCTCGTCGGAGACGATCGAGGCGGACGTCCGGGTGATCCTCGCGAGCAACCAGCCCCTGGAGGAGTTGGTCGCCTCCGGCCAGTTCCGCCAGGACCTCTACTACCGGATCAATGTGGTCAAGATCGAGCTGCCCCCGCTGCGTGATCGGCGGGCGGACATCCCCACCCTCGCCGAGCACTTCCTGCAGGAGCAGGGCGAGGAGCTTGGGCGGACGTTCGCGGGTTTCGCGCCCGACGCGCTCGAGGCGTTGTCGCACTACGCCTTCCCCGGGAACGTGCGGGAGCTGCAGAACATTGTCGAGCGGGCGGCGGTCCTCGCGCGCGGACAAACGATCGAGCGACGCGACCTGCCCCCCCACGTCCTCGAGGGTGACAGCCAGGGCCTGATGCGCGACGCGATCGGGTACGCGCCCGAGCCGGAGGGCGCCGAGCCCGGGGAATGGGTCCCCCGCCAGCTCAGCGACGCCCTCCGCGAGCCGGAGCGACGGATCATCCTCCAGGCGCTGCGGGCCAACGCCTGGAATCGGCAGCAGACGGCGGACGACCTCGGGATCAACCGCACCACGCTCTACAAGAAGATGAAGGCCCTCGGGATCGATGACGAACAGCGCGAGAGCGCCTAGTCCTCGGCGAGCGCCGCGTTCTTGCCGAGCCTGTAGTCCCGCCCGCGCCAGTCCACGCCCCCGAACCGCATGCTGATCTGCACGAACGGCGCGATCAGCAACAACGCCCAGACCATCCAGAGCCCCGTGATCGGGAGGCTTCCCCCGCCGAGCAGCCGGTGCAGGCGGATGTTGCTCACGCCGAAGGCCAGTACACCGAGCAGGGCGAGGCCCATGGCGACCCACGCGCCCATCGCCGCGCTGATGATCGCGACGATCAACGCGAGGAAGTACTCAACCGACCGAACCCAGACGGGCCAGGTGAACGAGATGCTCAGCCCGTTCTTCCCGAAGAGGAGCCAACGCCGGTAGATCCTGAGGAACTGCCCGAGTGAGATCCCCTCGGCGACGATCGAGAGGGGCGCCGTCACCATGACGTTCTTCCACCCGGCCTCGTGCAGGCAGCGTCCGATCGCCATGTCGTCCACGAGTTCCCCCTCCGCGCAGGCGACGCCCCCCACCTCATCGAGCGCTTCGCGCCGGAAGACCATGATCTGTCCCATGATGAAGGGCAGCTCACCGGTTCGCCCCGCCCGCCAGGCCGCGACCGAGCCGTAGAGCGCGTTGAGCATCATCGCGTAGCCCACATCGCCCGCGGTGCGCAGGCGCCCCACCACCACGGCCGGTGAGAAGGTGCACGCAGTCCGTTCGTCGGCGAGCAGGGTCGCGACGAGTCGGCGAAGCAGCCCGGGGTCAGGACGGGTGTCGGAGTCTCCGAAGGCGAGCAGATCCCCGGTGGCGTGTTCGGCGCCGACGATCATGGCGTGCAGTTTCCCGGTCCGGTGAGGGGGCGGGGCGCCGCAGGTGATCACGCGGGCCCGCCCGGGACGACCCGAGGCCTGGTGTTCCTGCACCGCCCGGTGCGTTGGGGCGTACCCCGGATCCTCCTCGTCATCAAAGACGAAGATCGTCTCCACCTCGCCCGGGTACTCGTGCCCCAGGGCCGCGGCGAGATTCTCCGCCTGCCCCGTGTCGGCGCCCTTGATCGGCCGCACCACGCTGACGCTCGGCCAGGTCGCGGGCTCCACGCTCGGGGGGGGCGTGCGCCGTATCCCCCGCCCGAGGAGCCTGTGCCACCCGAGCATATCGAGAAGGAGCTGGGCGGCGATGATCGTGAGGGCGTGTGTCACGTGGCTCTCCGGGGCGCCCCGGCCGGGCGCAGGATCAGCAGGCTAGGGCCTCTGCGACCGCCCCACACGCCGACCCCCGAACGTCCCCCGTTCATCCAAGTGGCCGAGGCTCGTGGGCGTCCGGGTGCGGGGGGCTGAGGCGGGCGCCGAGGGGGAAGTTGAGAAACCCCATGTAAACCTTTACATTGGGCTCGCCCCGAGGTAGATTCGAGGCGTCCGAATCGGACCTGAACAGAACTCGGAAGGAGAACACGAGATGTGTCAGTCTCTTCAGCCGCTGCTCGCCTTCGGGGTCGCCCTGGGCGCACTGTGCGCCACGGGCGTCGCCAATGACGATGCCAACCTGCTCACCAACCCCGGCTTCGAGGACGCGGGCCTCGCCGGCCTGCCCCTCGGGTTTCAGGGCATCAACATGGACGGCTCGAACTGGGTGGACAGCTCCGACCCGGACGGGTTCGTGCGCTCCGGGTCCAAGTCGATCAAAATCGAACCGGCGGAGGGTCCGGGCCAAGCGTTCCAGGCGCTGACGACCAACCTGTTCCTCCCCGACGGGAGCGATCTGTACGACCCGGACTACGAGTACCTGGGCGGGGACGTGCACATCATCGGGTACTACCTCGTTCCCGAGGGGCAGACGCTGGCCAACGACGCGATCGTTGGCGTCAAGCTCGAGTTCCGGCGCGAGCCGCCGAACTTCTCGGTGTACACGTCGGTCGAGTTCGCCGTCCCGCAGAACGCGACCGCGGGCGAGTGGGTCGAGTTCCACGCGACCTTCACGGACGCGGACATGCTGGCGGTGGGCGACTTCCCGCCGTACGCGACGAGCCTGTCCGTGCTGCCGTTCCGCTTCTGGGACCCCGCCTCGGGGATGGACCCCGAAGGGACGATCTACTGGGACGACCTGTGCCTGATCCAGGGCGACCTGGGCGGGTGCAACGAGGCCGATCTGGCCGAGCCGTACGATGCGCTGGACTTCTCCGACGTGCTCTCCTTCCTGACGGCCTTTGGCTCGCAGGAGGCGTCGGCGGACCTCGCGGCGCCCTTCGGCGTCTGGGACTTCAGCGATGTTCTCTCCTTCCTCGGCGCGTTCGGCGCGGGCTGCCCCTGAGCCGGCCTGACGCCTAAGCCCGAACTCGGCGCCCCGTGGTGTTCCCCGCCACGGGGCGTTTTCTTCCCCCCCCACCCCCACACCACCGACCCGCTCC
>JBITAG010000330.1:0-6079 GCA_044439985.1 Phycisphaerales bacterium JB059
GCTGTCCCGAGGGAGCCCGCCGCATGTTGTCCCGGATTCGACGTCTGACTCTGCTCGCCCCGCTCGTGCCCCTCGCCCTCACGGGCGCCGCCCAGGCCGGACCGCTCGACGATGAACTCCGCGACCTCATGCGCCACACCGACCTCGCCGGCGCCACCGTCTCCATCCTCGTCCTTGATCCCGACACCGACCGCGTCCTCGCCTCCCACAACCCCGACGCCTCCCTCATCCCCGCATCCAACCAGAAGCTCCTCACCTCCGGCGCCGCCCTGATCATCCTCAGCCCCACCTTCGCCTTCCGCACCGAACTCCTCCTCGACGACGCGAACCTCATCATCCGCGGCTCGGGCGATCCCGGCCTGGGCGACCCCGTCCTCCTCGAACGCTCTCACCCACCCATGACCGTCGAGGATCTTCTCGCTCGCCTCGCCACAACCGTCGCCGAACGCGCCGACCAACCCATCGAACAGATCATCGCCGACGATCGCGTCTTCGACCGCGAGTTCACGCACCCGAGCTGGCCCGACAAGGACCTCAACCGCTGGTACTGCGCCGAGGTCGCCGGACTCGGTTTCCACACCAACGTCGTCTCACTCTTCCCCGCGCCGGCCCCCGAGGGGCCCGGCGCCGCCCCCCGCCTCGCCGTCCAGCCCGAGGCCCCCGTCGTCAGCATCCGCAACCGCGCCCGGACCGTCTCCTCCGGCAGCAACACCGCCTGGGTCGCCCGCCCCGTCCCCAGCAACGTGTTCACGCTCAACGGCACCAACCGCCGCCCCGCCCAGGCCCCCATCCGCGCCTCCATCCACGAGCCCCCCACCTTCACCGCCAACCTCCTCTGGCACGCCCTCGCCGACGCCGGGCTCGAGCTGGCCACACGCCCCAACGTCCGTCTCGCCACCAACGACGACCGCCTCGCCGATGCCGACCTCGTCGCCGTCGTCAGCACTCCACTCATCGAGGCCCTCCGACGCTGCAACACCGACTCCCACAACCTCTACGCCGAAGCCATGCTCAAACGCATCGGCCACGAGGTCACCACCGACGCCGGCTCCTGGGCCAACGGCGCCGCCGTTGTCCGCATGCTCATCGCCGAACGCCTCGGCGCCGACCACGCCTCCACCCTCCAGATCGCCGACGGCTCCGGCATGAGCCGAGAGAACCGCGTCTCCGTCTCGACCCTCGCCGCCTGGCTCGATCACATCGCCGAGGACCCCGCCCTCTTCGAGCCCTTCCTCGCCTCCCTCGCCACCCCCGGCCAGGGCACCCTCACCTCCCGCTTCCGCAACGCCGATCTCGAGAACAACATCCACGCCAAGAGCGGGTACCTCACCGGCGTCTACGCCCTCTCCGGCTACGCCATCGACCCGGTCACCTCCAAACGCCTCATCTTCTCCATGATCGTCAACGAGGGCGCCCGCTCCTCCGGCAACGCGCGGAACTTCCTCGACGAGTTCGTCGAGGAAATCGACGACTACCTCACCACCCTCCGCCCCGCCCGTGCCAACGCCCTGGGCGGCTGACCCCGCCCCCCCGCGCCCCTCAACCCAGCCCGTACGCCCCCCCACGACGCTCAACCAGCGCCGCCGTCTCCTCGTCCACCCGAAGCACCGGCGCCCAGGCGCGCACCGGCTGCCCCTTCGCCGCGTCCCCCGCCGTCTTCGCCGTCGCGTCGAAGACCACCCGGTCGTCCCGCCACAGCGCGTCCCGGCTCGCGTCGCTGTTCGCCAGCCAGTGGAACATCGCCGACCCCGTGTCGAACACATCCACGTCCCGCCCGAGCACCACCGCGAACCTCGCCGCCCCCCCGAACGGACTCTCCAGCAACGTCTCCCCGATCCGCCGCCCCAGCCCCTCCCGATCCGACTCGTTCAGGCCCCGGTCCGCCCGCACGAACACCCACCCCGGCGCGTCCTCATTCAGGGCCACGTCCAGCACCCCCTCGATGCTCCGCGCCCGCCCGAGCAGTTCGCCCCGCACCGCCTCGCGGTCCGCCTCCCACCCATCGGCCTCGCCGCCGACCGCCACCCCGTTGACCTCTTCCCCCGCGATCTTCCGCGTGCAGTCAAACCCGATCTTCACCCCCGCCCCCAGACGCGGCGCCGCGTGGTCCAGAATGTCGAGCGCGCCGTTCACCCGCTCGATGTCCCGACCCGGGCGGCACCACCTGGCACACGCCCCCAGAACCGCGCGCGCATCGTGAACATCCACATCCTCGTCCACCACGAACACGCTCTTCGTCCACGCCATCTGCCCCGCACCCCAAATCGCGTGCATCACCCGACGCGCGTGCAGCGGGTACTGCTTCCGGATCTTCACGAACACACAGTTGTGGAACGCCCCGAACATCGGCAGGTCGTAGTCCTCGATGTCGTGGATCAGCGTCTTCAGCAGCGGCAGCATGATCCGCTCCGTCGCCTTCCCGAGGAAGTAGTCCTCCTGCGGCGGCAACCCCACCACCGTCGCCGGGAAGATCGCCTCACGCCGACGCGTCACCGCGCTCACCTCCAGCACCGGGTACCGGTCCGGCAGCGAGTAGAACCCCGTGTGGTCCCCGAACGGCCCCTCGAAGACCGCCCCCGGACCCAGGTCCCCCGCACCCGCCTCCCGCGGATCCCACCCCGGATACCCCGCGTCCGTGCGCACGTGACCCTCGATCACGATCTCCGCGTCCGCCGGAACCCACAGCGGCACGCTCACCCCACGCACCATCCGGATCCCCGACCCGTTCAGGAACCCCGCCATCAGCAGCTCACTGATCCCCGGCGGAAGCGGGCACGTCGCCGCGTAGGGCAGCACGCTCGGCCCGCCCAGCGCGATCGCCACCGGCATCGGCTCGCCCAGCTTCTTCCAGCTCCGCCAGTGCGCCGCCCCGTCGTGATGCATGTGCCAGTGCATCGCCAGCCGATCGCGACCGAGCAGCTGCACCCGGTACATCCCGATGTTGTGCGACTTCGGCTTCGCCTCGTTGCGATCGTCGGCGTGAATCGTGTGAATCCCCGCGAGCGTGATGTACCGCCCCCGCTGCGTCGCCTCCCACGTCCCCTCGTCCATCGACGGATGACCCAGCCCCTCCACCCCGCGGTTGACCCCGCCCGGATACCCAAGCGCCTCGAAATCCCCGTCGTGATCCCAGCACCGGATCAACCCAAGGCGCGTCAGATCGATGCCCTCCCCCGTATCGAGGACCTCCGGGCACGCCCCCCGCCCGCGCCGTCGCTTCGGGCCGATCCGCAGCAGCGGCAGCATCGACCGCCCCTTCTCGACCGCCTCCCCCAGCGAGCGCGGCGGCTCCGGCTTGACCAGACCACCGATCTGCTCCGCGATCGCCTCCAGCGACCGACCCAACGCCATCTCCATCCGCCGGTAGCTCCCGAACGCGTTGATCAGCACGGGCGTGTCGCACCCCTCCACCCGCTCGAACAGCAGCGCCGGGCCGCCGAGGTGGTGGAACGCCGGATCCGTGCGCATCGCCGAGGCGCTCGGCGGATTCGGCGCCCTCATCTTGCTCACCCGGTCCGCGATCGCGCCGATCTCATTGATCGGGCTCACCCGCTCCGAAACCCGCACGAGTTCTCCCGCGGATTCGAGCGCCGCCACATACTGCTTCAGATCGGGATACATTCCCGGAGCCTATGTCCACCGACCCCACCACACCCGGCCCTCCCCCTCCCGCCCACGAGGCCGCCCAGCGTCGCGACTGGACCGCCTACTTCGACCGCATGCAGGGCAGCCCCCCGCGCGACACCCTCCTGGGCGCCCTCGACGCCTTCGGCCCCCCGGACCCCGCCGAGCCCCCCCTCGCCATCGACCTCGGGTGCGGCGACGGACGCGACACCGCCGAACTCCTCGCCCGGGGGTGGCGCGTCTGGGCCCAGGACGCCAGCGAAGAGGGCCTCCGCCGCCTCCGGGCCCGCCCCGAGTGCGCCGCCGCCGAACGCGACGCTCGCCTGCGCATCGCCCACGCCGGCTTCGAGTCCCTCACGCTCCCCGAGGGCGCCACCCTCGTCAACGCCAGCTTCTCCCTCCCCTTCTGCCCCCCGGACCGCTTCCCCTCTCTCTGGAAAGCCATCGACGCCGCCATCCCCCCGGGCGGTCGTTTCAGCGGCCAGCTCTTCGGCGACCGCGACGACTGGGCCATCCTCGAGGACCGCACCCACCTCACGCGCGCACAAGCCCTCGCCCTCTTTGACCAATACGTCCTTGAACGCTTCATCGAGGAGGACCGCCCCTCCCGACACCGCGGCGCCTCCCACAAGCACTGGCACGTCTTCCATATCATCGCGCGCAAACGACCCTCCCAAGGACACGCATGACCACCGAACACGCCATCGACCTCAGACACGTCGCCAAGACCTACCGTGGCAGGGTCCAGGCCCTGCGCGGTGTGGACATGCGCGTCGCCCGCGGCGAGGTCTTCGGCCTGCTCGGTCCCAACGGCGCCGGCAAGTCCACCCTCGTCAAGATCCTCATGACCGTCATCCGCCCCTCCAAGTGCGAGGGGACCGTCCTCGGCGCCCGTGTCGGACACAAGCCCACCCTCGCCCGCGTCGGCTACCTCCCCGAGCACCACCAGTTCCCCGGTTACCTCACCGGCGCCCAGGTCGTCGATCACTACGGCGCCATGTGCCGCGTGGACCGTTCCACCCGGAAGAAACGCCTCGGACAACTCCTCGACCTCGTCGGCATGACCGACTGGGCCGACAAACGCCTCCGCTCCTACTCCAAGGGCATGCGCCAACGCATCGGGATCGCCCAAGCCCTCATCAACGACCCCGAACTCGTCCTTCTCGATGAGCCCACCGACGGCGTGGACCCCGTCGGGCGACGCGACATCCGCGCCATCCTCGCCCGCCTCAAGGACGAGAACCGCACCGTCTTCATCAACTCCCACCTGCTCAGCGAACTCGAGATGGTCTGTGACCGCGTCGCCATCCTCGTCCAGGGTCTCGTCCGGAGTCAGGGCACGATCAACGACCTCACCGCCGACCGGCGCAGCTACACCATCGCCCTCGCAGGATCGCCCGATCGCGCCGCGTCCCTCTTCGAGGATGTCGTTCCCCGCCCCCCCGAGACCGGGCGCGCCCGGCTCGAATCCGGCGAGTGGTACGAACTCGAGGGCGAAACCCTGCGCATCGGCACGGACGACCCGGCCCGCATCCAGCCGATGCTGGCCAAGCTGGTCGCCAAGGGCGCCCCCATCCGGGAGGTCCGCCCCCACCGCCCCTCGCTCGAAGACCTCTTCATGGAAGCGATCGTGGACCCGGAGACCGGCCAGACCCTCTCCCCGGGCGCCGCCTCGAACACCAAGGGAGGCCCCCGGTGATCACCCAGACCCTCGCGATGCTCGTGGACGCCTACCGCGAACTCAACGCCCGCAAACTCTTCTGGATCACGCTCGCCCTCTCCGGGCTCGTCGTGGCCATCTTCGGCGCCATCGGCCTCAACCCCGACGGCGTCACCTTCCTCGGCCTGCGCCTCGGCTTCGTCCCCCTCAACTCCGACATCATCCCCCGCGACGCCTTCTACCTCAGCATCTTCACCAGCCTCGGCATCGGCGTCTGGCTCACCTGGATCGCCGCCATCCTCGCCCTCGTCTCCACCGCCAGCATCGTCCCCGACATGATCTCAGGTGGCTCCATCGAGACGATGCTCAGCAAGCCGATCGGACGCGTCCGCCTCTTCCTCACCAAGTACTTAATGGCCCTGCTCTTCGTCACCCTTCAGGTCGGGCTCTTCACCGCCGCCTCCTTCGCCGTGATCGGCATCCGGGGCGGGGTCTGGGAGCCGGGCCTCTTCCTGGCGATCCCGATCGTCGTGCTCTTCTTCAGCTACCTCTACTGCGTCTGCGCCCTGCTCGGGCTCATCACGCGATCCACCATCGCCGCCCTCCTCCTGACCCTCCTCTTCTGGGCGATGCTCTTCGTCGTCAACATGGGCGACGCGCTGCTCGTCAACTTCCGGGAGATCTCTCAGCTCTACGTCGAGCAGCGCATCGAACGCATCGAACGCGCCGAACGCAACACCGTCCGCATGATCCGCGACGACCTCGAGGCCGCGGGCACACCCGACGAAAGCTACC
>JBITAG010000331.1:0-12854 GCA_044439985.1 Phycisphaerales bacterium JB059
GGCGGCATGGTCATGCCCGTTTCCTGCTCGATGTGCTCCTTGAGCGTGAGCTGGTCGAGGGCGAGCATCCAGGGCGCGGTGAACGGGACGTCCGGGTAGGTCTGGTTCGCCATGCGATCGACGAGCGTGTTGTACGCCGCGAGCGCCGGAAGCTCGTCAGGGGCAAAGCCCTGGCCGTCGATGAAGCCGTCGAGAACCTGCCCGTTGAGTTCGACGGTGAGCGAGGCCTTGTCCTCGCGCACATGCTCGTGCAGACGCAGGTCGCGGTAGAACGTATCGAGGAACCCGCCGGCGTCGGGGGTGATGACGTACGCGCTGCCGAGGGAGTAGGGCGAATCCTGCCAGACCCCACCCTGGGCGGCGCCTCCGAAACGGTCGCGAAGCTCGAACACCACCGGCTCGAACCGCCGGAGCATGAACGCCGTGGAGAGACCCGAGAGCCCTCCCCCGATGACGGCGACCCGCGCCCGGTCGACCGCGGCGGACCGCACCCTCGGAAGGCGCGGTGTCTCATCGCTGTGGAACGGGATGTGCTGATCCGGGAAGTCATCACCCGTGAACCAGGGCGCGAACCGGAAGCCGTCGATCACCCGGGGATTCGGCGTCAGTGGGGCGGAGACCAGCGGACGCGTGCCCGCGAGGGAGAGTGATCCCGGGTCGCACGGGGGCATGACCATCGCCCCGGCCCGCTTGGCCAGTGGGCCGGCGGAGAGCCCCGCCGCAACGGCCCCCATGCCGGTCATCAGGAACTCACGGCGTGACGGCATGGTTGCCTCCCCTCTCTTGATGTTCGCTTCGGCATCCGGCACGGAAGCCCGGAAGCGCCATGATACGGGAAATCACCCCAGATACCTAGGGCATGGCCGCGTGCCGATCGTCAACGGGGGCGTCGCACGCCGCGTACCAGCGTTGTGCCAGTTGGGTCCAGGGGTAGACCTCGCCCCGGGTGTCCCGCAGGACGCGGAGCCCCGAGGTGAGGTGCTCCCGAGCCGCGTCCGGGTCCCCTTGGGCCAGGGCGAGGCGTCCCTGGGCGATCCGCACGACGGCCTGATCCCACACGAGGGTGTCCGGATCGGTGAGGGCGTTCTCGCTTGCCTGGGCCAGGAGCGTCGCCGCCTCATCCAGCTCGGCGGAACCGGCGAGTTCGATCTGCGAAAGCGCCACGATGGTCGCGGTCTCCGCGAGTCGTCTCGGGAAGGCGTTCGCCGGTCCGGAGGTGAAGGCGTGCGCTTCGCTGGCGAGCTGGTACGCCTCGTCGAACGCGCCCAGGAGGTAGAGGCACTTGGCGAGGCTGATCTGGCTGTCGGCCATGCGGGGGTACCCCTTACCCGTTCCGCTCCGGTACTGGTAGTACGACTCCCGGAGGTAGGGCAGGGCCTCGTCCAGCCGGCCCAGGTCTCGCAGGCAGACGCCGAGGCTCTGTGTGTAGTCCGCTCGAACCTTCAGCTTGGCGTTGCCGCCCTCGTTGATGGAGTGAATGGCCGCTTCGAACAGGCGGGCGGCGCGGGGGAAGTCACCCTTTGTCCAGGCGGAACTCCCGAGGCGGGCGTAGGCCGTCGCGCGCAGCGAGTGAACCCGCTCGGCCTGGAGGTTGGCCGTCGAGTCGAGGAACTCCTGTGCGTATCGGTCGGCCAGGTCGGGACGGTCCGCGGCGAGAAGCAGGTTCCAGGGGGGCGCGTGCAGGTCCATCTGGTCTGCGTTCTTCAGCCACTCGGCGAGGCTCTCGCGGTACAGGACCTCGTCCCCGTCGAGCAGGGCGATGCTCGCGAGTTCAGCGTGCAGTCGACCGTACATCGACGGCTGGGTCGGGTCCGGCGGTCGGTCCCGGATCTCTTCGATCCGGCTCAGGAGATCGCGACGCGCATACTCGGTTTCCCCCAGGCTGATCGTGATGAGCGCGGGGATTGAGTGGGGCACGCCGCGCGTCTCTTGCAGCTCCAGCACGCGCTCGAAGCACCGGGAGGCCTCCTCCAGCTCGCCCATCCGGACGAGCGCCAACAACCGAGCGTTGTACGCGTAGGCGAGCTTGGTCTCGCTGTCGCGTCCCGACTCGCCGGCGAGCTCATCGATTGCGCGATCGGTCTGGGCGAGCAACTCCGGCCATCGGTAGCTCCTGAGATAGAACCCGAACGAGTCACGCATGTGCCGGATGTCGATTCGTCGGTACTCGCCCGGCGTGTTCAGCTCGAACAGATCTTCGACCGATCGGGGTGATCCGAACCGGTCGAGCTGGCGGGCGTGAACCAACGCCGCGCCGATGTCGGTCTGGTCGTCGCGCGACCCACTCGAGTCGATCGCTCGGAGCAGGGCGGCGCTCACCGTGAACGTGACGCCGGTGACCACCCACGCCAGCGTTCGACGCCGACGAAGGGCCACTTCCCGTGCCTTCCGGTGCAGTCGTGGGAAGGTCACCGGGGCTCGCGTCGGCTCTTTGCCCGCCTCGATCCGCTTGAGATCCGCCACCAGACGATCGGCGGACGGGTACCGGTCCGCGGGCGTCCGCCGGAGCAGGCGCTGGACCGTCCGGTCGAGCGCTGGCCAAGGTCTGGCCGACGAGCGGTTCAACGGCCCGATGGAGGCGTTGCGCACCACGTCCACCGCGCCCCCGGGCGAGAGGCCCTGAAGCTCGTACGGGCGGCGTCCCGAGAACGTCTCGTACATCATCATGCCCAGCGCGTAGAGGTCCGAACGACCGTCCAGGGTGCTGCGCACGACACCGAGCTGCTCCGGGCTCATGTACTGCAGAGTTCCCGCCCAGTGCGAGACGCTACGCGGGTCCGGCGCCGGTTCGTCCGAGTTGGTGCGCGAGAGCCCGAAGTCGATGATGCAAGGTGTTGAGTCGGCGCGGACCAGGATGTTGCCCGGCTTCAGGTCGCCGTGAACCACCCCGCTCGCGTGGATGCTTGAGAGCCCTTCCGCGATCATCCGGAACAGACGCACCTGCTCCTCGACCGTCATGCGTTTCGTGGCCCGGGTCAGCGACTCTCCCGCCACAAGCTCGAGCAACAGGTAGGGCTGAAGGCCGAATCCCAGATCCGTGTGTCCGTGATCGAGCAATCTCGCGACGTACGGGTGCCCGCACCGCTTGAGGGTGTGGGCCTCCTGCTTGAACCGCTCGACCAAGGCGCCCGAGTGCAGCGCCGGGTGCAGGATCTTCAGCGCCGCCCGCCCCGCCTCGGGATGCTCCACCTCGAACACCACCCCCATGCCCCCGTCGCCCAGCCGGCGGAGGACGCGGTACCCCGCGATCGAGTCCGGTCCCCGCGACGCGTCCGGGCTCGCCCAGGCGGATCGGGCCAGCGATCGAGCCGCGTCGACCACGAACGCGTCCGAATCCCCCTCGGCGCTGGCGCCGTCGTCGTGCTGGAGCAGCCGGGTCAGCTCGGAACGCAGCTCGGGCGCCCCCTCGGTCAGCTCCTCCAGCAGCTCCGCTCGGCGCTCCGGGGGCGCCTGCACCAAACGGATGAACAGTTCCCGCTTGTCCCCCGGGTGGGTCATTCCTCACCCCACAGCTTCGCTCGCAGGAACGAGCGTGCGAACCGCCAGTCGAGCTGCACCGTCCGCTCCGAGACGTTCAGCACCGCCACGATCTGCGCCGGTGACATCCCCGCGAAGAGGCGGTACTCCGCCCCCCGAGCCGAACGCGGGTGCTCCCGCGCGAGCTGGCAGAGCGCGTCATCCAGTTCGAGCACCGACACCTGCGGCCGATGGTCCTTGGCCAGACCCTCGATCGAGACTCGGCACACCCCGGGTCGCCGGGAGCGCCGGCGCGCGTGGTCAACCAGCACACGTCGCATGGCCTGGGCCGCGGCCGCGAAGAAGTACGCCCGTCCCCGCTCGGTGTCCGGGGCCGAGCGTCGGAGCGCCAGGTACGCCTCGTGAACGACCGCGGTGGGCGAGAGGGTGTGGTCGCTCGGCTCACGGAACCACCAGCTCCCCGCCAGGGCTCGGAGCTGGGGGTAGATCTCCTGCAGGCCCTCGTTCACACCCTCCGCCTGCGCATCCTGGGGTGGGCATGCGTTCGGCACGGTCTCCTCTTTCCACTTCTGCGGCATTGGGGGTGGCGACCTCCATTGGTTCGTCCCCCCACGCCAGGCCTCGCGCATCTGTCACGACCGTCGGAGTGAACGTTCGCCACGAGCGTCCTTGTTCAGGGTACCAGACACCCGAACAGAATGTAACCCGGTTCCGCCCTGATCCACGATCCGAGCGGACGCGGGGCGCCCGCCCCCCAGCGATCGGGGGCGCCTGCTTCTGCCGTGTCTCCACCCTGAACAACGGGGTCGTGTCCACGCCCATGTTGATTCCGAGTTCGTGACACAGGACGGACATGCACGCCGCACGGATGAACATCGCCGCCCCGGGCCGGTGGCGTGGTCAGGGTGGCCCCGATGCAGGTGACCTCGCGCCGCCGAGTCAGCGTGATGCCGCTCCGGCGCCCGGTGTTGATGGGCGTCTGTGCGCGGGACCGCCCAGGCGCTTCTCGGCGCCGACGCCCGCGGGGAACAGGATGTTGTTCTCTGTGTGGATGTGCCGATGGGTATCGGTCTCGAGTGCACCGAGCAACTCGTAACACGCACGCCAGGTCGGGCACGCGCTCTCGGGTGGGGTGAGGCCATCGGTCAGTTCGTGGATGTGTTCGAACGCCTCGCCGACCTCATCGTGGTCATGAACCATGCAGTCGATCGGGCGTCGGACGCTCCACGGCGGGCCGCTCGTGATCTCGGATCTGCGTTCAAGACGTCGCAGCCACGGGAAGAGGACCCGTTCCTCGCGCACGAAGTGGTCGCGCATGTCCTCGTCGAGCGCGGCGACGACTCCCTGCAGCTCGATGAGGTGAGGGTGATCCTCCCCGTGGGCCGCGACGCACCTGGCGGTGAGCCGCGCAAGACGGTCGAGGGATTCCCGCGCAAACACGTGGTGCGTCTGCTCGATGTGGTCCGCGAGGTCGGTCATGGACATGGCCGCGTAGTCGGTCAGGTCGACGTCGCCGGACCCCGGGGCGATGAAGTCGCGGAGCTGCGTGGCGATATCCTCCGCATCGGTGCCGCGGCGGTCGGCGCACTCACGGAGTGTCCGGGACCCGCCGCAGCAGTAATCGATGCCCCGTCGCTCCAGCTCGGGGATCAGCTCCGGGTACGCGGTCGCAATTCGGCCAACGGGCGTGTTGATCGTGATCTCACGGGCCATCGTCGTCCTCCTTGTCATCTGAATGGCTTGGATCCTCGGCGGGGCAGCAGGCGTCGTCGGATCCGAGCCGCCCCCATGCGGCCTCGAAGTCCATCACGTCACCAGTCAGCTCGGCCTGTGCGGCGTTCACTTCCTCCGAGGAGGTGAAGGCCGCGACCTTTGACGCCATCGGGGTTCGCAGGTTCGGCGACATGAGGAACACCGCATCCTCGGCTCGCAGGGGATCTCCCGTCGTGTGATCGTGCGCCCACCGCGCAAGGATGACCAGGCCCGGATGCTCCGACTCATGGTTGACCTGGCAGTTGAAGTCATCGAAAAGCAGCGGGTCCGGTCCGCGGGGACCGTCAATGATCGTGGCGGTCGCCCAGCGCCGGTCGCTGATGATCATGTTGCATTCGGCGCACACCGAGTCGCCGATCCGTATGTCCGGCGGGCCGTCCGCGGCAGGCCCGTCGCATCCCGAGAGCGTGAACATGAGCAGCGCGGCTGGCAACAGTCTGATGATCGGCTTCATGCAGAACCCCTCCGGGCAAAGAGCACGACGGCAAGACCCAGCGGAACGAGTGTCCAGAGCGTCAGCGAGGCCGCGAGCACCCAGGGCAGCCCCGGGCCGAGGGTGTGGGACGCGTACGCGCCGACCGGGCCCAGCACATCAAGAGACGCGTTCATGTTGACGATGACCGCCATCTTGAACGACTGGAGCGGGTTGATCGCGGCGAGCCCGAAGATCTCCTGAACACGCAGCTTGAAGACGATCGAGCTGGCCATCAGGCCGAGATCGCTGACGAAGACGAGCGCGAGCCAGGCGAACAGGGCAAGCCCCATCGCAACGGATGTGCGACGGCAGATGACGGAGATGAGCATTCCGACCGAGAGCATCGCCAGCGCGAGCATGGCGGTGAAGAGAATCAGCATGAGGTAGGCCCCGACGCCGACGCCCCCGGCACGCCACGCGAGCACCGCGGCGCTGACGCCGAAGCCGATGCAGAGCGAGCACACGAGGGCGGCGGCGAGGCCGAGGTGCTTTCCGAGGAGAACCTGGGTGCGGGAGACGGGCTGGGCGAGGAGGTAGAGGAGCGTGCCCCTCTCTCGCTCGCCGGCGATCGAGCCGGCTCCGGCCGTGAGCGCCATCAGCGGGACCACGAGCATGATGAGGTTGAGCAGCCCCGCCGCGGTCCGTCCGAACCCCGCGAAGCCGTGGGAGCCCACGCCGCTAAGTGACAGGAACGAGACGCCAACCGCGAGGACCGTGAAGGCGAGCGTATAGAGCATGAACCACTTGCTCGCGAGCGCGTCTCTGAACTCGCGGGCTGCGAACCGCGCGGCGCCCGACCCGAGGGAGGGCGCGCGGCAGCTGGCGCTGGCGCCCTCGGCGGGACTGAGACTGATGGTGTTCATGAGGGACCTCCGGGGATCTGGACGTCGTCCAGGACCTCGATGTCACGCACTTCGATCTGGTGTCGGGCGAGCGTGGCGATCGGTGCGGCCTTGCGATCCCGGGGCACCGCAACGCACAGCCCGTTTCCGTTGAGATGCACCGCATGGCCCGCCTCCCGGAGGGCGTCGGCGGCGTCGGCCTCGTTGGCCATGGTCAGGTGCAGGCGAATGACCTGAACCGGCTTCTCCGTCGGCCACAGCTCGGCGGGTGTGGTGTCACGAACAATGCTGCCGCGTTCCATGACCAGCACACGGTCCGCAAGCGTGATCACTTCATCCGGTCGGTGAGAAGCGAACAGGAGCGTCTTGCCCGTGCGCCGGAGCTGCCGGAGCGTCTCGACGACCTCGCCGCGTCCCGCGGCGTCCAGATTCGATGTGGGCTCGTCCAGGATGATGAGCGGCGGATCATTGAGCATCGCGATCGCCAACGCCAGGCGTTGCTTCATGCCACCCGACAGATCGCGGACTCGCGTCCGTTCGTGCCCAGAGAGCCCGACCGCGTTGAGTGACTCCGCTGCCCGGGCCCGTGTCACGCCGCGGAGACTCGCGAAGAACGACATCGCCGCGCCGAGCCGCGCGTCGTCGTGAAACGCGAGTTCCTGCGGCACGTAGCCGGCCATCGACCGGGCGTGGCGCCCCCGGCGGCTCACGTTCACGCCCCCGATGGCGGCGCTCCCCTTGAACCGGATGACGCCCAGCAGGCAGCGGATCAATGTGGTCTTGCCGGCGCCGTTGCTCCCCCAGAGCGCGATCGAGCCCCCCTCTTCCAGCGCGAAGGTGACCGAGGAGACGGCCTCGACGCCTCCGAAGCGTTTGGTGATCCCCTTGGCTCGGATCATGGGTGGCCTCCGCGCAGAGCAACGGGCAACGCTCGGTCTCGCCCGAGCAAGGCGGCGCACGCGCCCGCAACCGCGAGCAGCGCTCCCGCCAGGAGTCCCATCCCGAGCCTGCTGCCGCTGTTTCCACCGATCGACAACTCGAGCTCCGGCGGGGCGGTGAGCGGAGAGGGGTCGATCAGCGTGGGCTCGGGACGCAGTTCGGGCAACGCCCGGGAGGTGAACTCGATGGCCTGCTGGGCGGGGCTGTGCACGAACAACCGAAGGTTGGGATTGTCCGCGAGCATGGCGCCGAACAGGCTCTGCGGGGCATACTCGAGGTCCCCGATGCCGTCAGCGTCCAGATCGAAGCCCGCGTAGTCAGACCAGTAGTTGCCGACGCCGTCGCGGGCGAACGAGTTGCTCACCAGCCGCCCCCGCCCGTGCGTCGCGGCGGGCTCCTCGTTCTCAACGAACGCGTTCCCGGTGAAGACATTGTCGTGCGTGTTCGGGGTGGCGAGGAGTCCGATCTCGTTGAACGCGATCATGTTTGCGTCGAACACCCCGGTGGATCCGATCGACGAGGGGCTGTTGTCGAGGTAGACCCCGACCCGGTTGGCAAGGAACACGTTGCCAACGAGTTCGATGTCGTCACAGTCCTTGAGGCCGATGCCGTACCCGCTGGCGCCACGGTTGTTGCGCATCCGGTTTCCCCGGAGCGTGATCCGGTTGCTGTACATGAGATACACGCCCACGGAGTTGTCGAGAAGGTCGTTCGCTTCGAGCACCGAGCCGTGGCTGTACATGAAGTGGAGCCCGTACCGGCTCTGGGTGATGGTGTTCCCGACAATGCGGAGATCCTCCGAGTACCAGAACACCATGTCCCGAGACCGGCGGACGGTGTTGCCCTCCACAAGGCAGCCGTGACTCCACCAGAGCCGGATCCCGTCGCCTCGGCGGCCCGGCTCGAGGTCTTTGCATGCGATCGTGTTGTCACGGATGATCGCGTTGGGCGCCTCGCGCAGGTCGATCCCGATAAGCGCGTCCTCGATCACGTTGGACTCCACCACCGCGTTGGCGGCGAAGACGCGGACGCCGGAGGGCTCACCCGTGACGTTGGACCCCGAGTTGCGGATCACGCAGCCCCGGATCGTGACGTCGTCGGCGAGCACATCGACGACCGTCCCCTCCCCAAGCCCATCGATGACCACTCCGGCGCCGCCGTCCAGCACAACGGGCTTGCGGATCACGAGGTTCCCCTCGTAGATCCCCGCCGGGGGACGAACGCGCCCGCCCGGCTCGGCGTGCCGGATCATCTCGTCGAGCACCGCGATCGGGCGCCGCCCCACGGGCTCTGTCTCCCGCGAGACCCCCGGGGACACACCGAGCGTCAGGGCAAGCACCGTGATCAGCGATCGACGCACGCGGATGCTCCTTTTCAACCCTGCGCCGGGGTGGCACGCAGTTGCTTCTGACGCTTCAGGAGCGGCAGGTACGCCCGGCGATGGAAGTACAGCGCCGCGATCAGTACGACCGAAGCGGCCGTGGCGAGCATCAGCCCCACCCCGGGGGTCGCGATGGTGACGAACTGCCCGATCCCGCCCTTCCCCATCGCCGTCGGGACAAAGGGCTTGACCGCGTTGGAGAGCGGCGCGTCGGGGTCGAGGTTCAGGCCGAAATGCCTCATCCAGAGGTGCAGATCGAGAAGGAACACGCCCGGGAAGAACACCACCGGCGCCACCAGAAGGGCCGCCCATCGAGTGTGGATGTACGCGGCGAGCTCCAGCATCACGACAAACGCGATCATCAGGAAGACGCCGACCGTGCGCTCCAGCTGCGCGGCCTCGTAGAGCGAGCGCATGCCGATGTAGTGGTTCAGCCCATCGATCTCGGCGACGTCGCCCGTCAGCGAGTTCAGGTGCGCGGTCATGTGCAGCCCGTCGGGATACTGCGGCGCCTGCAGCTCCATGTGCCAGTAGGGCAGAAAGAGCGAGACGAGCAGGAGGACCCGGGCCACGAGCAGAAGAAACCCCGGCGTTCCGTAGCGGATCGAGTGCGCCGACGCCTCCGAGGGTTGCACGCGCGGCCCGAGAAACCGATCAACGAGAGAAGCCATGGCAGGTCCTTTCAGCGTGGAGCGTCGCCGCCCGTGCCGGGCGCGGTGGGCCGACTCACTCGGGCTCGACCATGAGGTAGCCCATCATCTCGAGATGGAGCGCCGAGCAGAACTCGGAGCAGTAGAAGGGGAACGTGCCCGGCGTATCCGCGACGAACTCGATGACGACCGACTCGCCCGGCTCGAGCGAGGCGGTGATGTTGTAGACGGGGACCGCGAACCCGTGGGTCGCGTCCACCGCCCGCTCGGTGTTCGTGATGTGCCAGCGGACCACGTCCCCCTGCTTGAGGTGGATGTGCTCCGGATTGAAGTGGCTCCGGATCGCGGTCATGAAGCTATCGACCGTGCCGTCATCGTTTCGCTGCACCCGCTCCATCTTGGGCTTGGGCGCCATGGGGTTGATGTTCTGCTCATGCGGATCCCACCCGGTCTGCGGGTAGGTGGTCCACGGGTCGAGCTTGTCGGCCTTCACGATCTGCGCGTCGTGGGGCTCCCCGACGCCCATCGCCATGTCGTAGATCACGGGCGCCCTGGCCCCCTGCTCAGAGATGTCCAGAAGCTGCAGGTTCTGCGGCAGGAGCGGTCCTGTTGGAAAGAACCGATCGACCGACCACTTGTTCAGCGACACGAGGTACTTGCCGTCGGGACTGACCGTGTCGCCCTCGGCCGCGGCGATGTGGCCAACGTTGTAGTGCACCGGGGTCTTGTGAACCAGCGTCCAATCCGGCTCCGGGGTGGAGGAGCCGTACGAGCCGCCCAGCGTCCATCGCGCGACCGCCGAGTCGAGGTAGAGTGAGGTGTAGGCGTACCCGTCAGGCCCGAACTGCGTGTGCAGGGGGCCGAGCCCCACCTCGATGCGGGCCTCCACCACGCTGTCGAAGTCGAGGATCGGCACGCCGAACTTGTCCTTGCCCGAGAACGTCTGGTTGGCGATCGCCTTCTTGATCTTGTCCATCGAGTAGATGGTCACGTGCGGATCCAGCTTGCCCGAGACCACGATGAAGTCGCCCTTGGGCGCCACGTCCACGCCGTGGGGGCTGCGGGGTTCGGGCGTGACGTGCAGGAGTCCCTCGGCGAGCGCTGTCTTGAGCGTGATCACCGGGAAGTTCTCGATCAGTTCGACCTTCCCCGCCTTGTACACCGTCTCGGCCTTCTTCCAGTCGATGATGTGCAGGAAGTCCGTCGCGTTGCGGCTGGCGCCCGCCTCGAAGGGGGGCTTCTTGTCCTGGATCCCGCCGGTTGCCAGCTCGGTGTTCAGCGAGTTCATGAAGAAGTACCCGTCACTGGCAAGCTTGCCCGCGTCGGACAGATCCTGCCAGTACGGCGGTAGCTCAATCGCAAACGACCGGTCGGGATCGATCCGCCCCCGCTTCCGGTCGAACTTCCAGAGCGTGACCGATCCCTTGTACTTCTCCTCGTACTCGGAGATCGGGGCGTACTCCGACCCCCAGGGTGAGGCGTACTGCCCGCCCTCGATGATGTACTCGGTGTTGGGCGTGACGAAGGTCCCGCCGTGATCGCTCAGGGTCAGCGGGTTCTTGACGATCTGCTTCGTTTCCCAGTCGCGCAGATCGATGACGGCGACGCGGGCGTTGATCTTGTCGTTGATGAACAGGAACTGACCGTCGTAGTCACCCTTGGTCTCCGAGAGCGCCGGGTGATGCGTGTCGCCCCACAGGTTGGACTTTCCCTTGGGGAATCCCGCTTCGATGATCTTGTTGCCCACGCCGTACCCCCAGCCCTGCCACGGCTCGGGCGTGAACACCGCGATGGAGCGGAGCAGACGCATGCTCGGGAGGCCGACGACAAAGATCTGCCCGGCGTGTCCCCCTGAGGCGAACATGAGGTACTCGTCCTTCTCGCCGCTGGGGAGATACGTCTTTGCCGCGGCGATCAGGTCGGCGTTGCTCAGGCCACGCTCCTTGGCGATCGCCTCGACGTCACGCATGGACTGCGCGCTGCCCGAAGAGACGGCGGAGGCAAGCGCGAGACCGGCCCCGAGGGCCGAGAGACGCTTCAGGGTCGGTGTTCCGGCGTTCATGGCGTTGTCCTTTCTGTCGCACGCGGGTGCGGATCTGGCCGCCTCGCTCGGCGAGAGCCGGCAGAGTTCATTTATGAGTCAATCGCTTTGCTCTGAACCGCTCGGATGTAGTCAACGATGGTCTGGAGCTGATCGTCCGTGATCGCCGGGTTGCCCCCCTTGGGAGGCATGTCGATTCCGGTGGCGTTGTTTTCGTCCCAGCTTGCTCGCCCCATCTTGATGAACGTGATCAGATCCTTGTCGTTCAAGCCGCGGACGAACCCGCTGGTCGTGAGCGGGAGCCCCAGCCCCTCCAGCCCCTCGGCGCCCTGGCCATGGCACGCGGCGCATGAGGAGACGAACAGGTCGTAGCCGGGATGGTCCGTGAGTTCGATGGCGCCCACAAGAGGGCTGTCCCCCTCTCCGCTTGCCGGCTCCCACGCCGCCATTGAGGCATGCTCCGCCCCCTCCTCCTGGATCGAACGGAGGTACGACACCACTTCGTGCAGCTTGTCGTCGGTGATCGACTGCGCTCCGCGCGGCGGCATGAGCACGCCGGTCGTGTTCAGCGGGTCGGTGATGGGGCGCCCTTCCACCAACAGCCGGAACAGCTCTTCATCGGACGCCGACTGGACGTACGCGCTGTTCTTGAGCGGCTTGCCCAATCCCTTCACGCCCTCCGCGCCAGGGCCGTGGCAGACCGCGCAGCTCGACGCGTACGTCTGCCGCCCGATGCTGACCGGCGCGTTCGAGGCGCCAACCCGCGGCGAATGGGCCGTGGCGGTCAGCCGCGTCGCTTCGGGTTCGCCCAGACCCACCCTTGATTCCGCCAGCCCGATGAGTCCGAACACCACCGGGCCAGTCAGCACGAACAGGAATGCGCAGGCGATGGCGGGCCACTTGTATGGATCCTGGGCGGGCGCCAACGTGGGGGGGGGCGATTGCGACGGGCGGTCGTCAGCGTTCATGGGCGCGCCTCCTCAGCCTGGGGCGTGAATCCATAAACGTGGATCCACATAGCCACAATCAGGGTACGCAGCCGCCGCAAAGTGGTCCAGCCAATCCACTATTTTGAGGCGGGCGGCGAAGACTCGCCGCGCTCGATCGAGATCGAGGTCGGCAGGCGTCCGCTCTCATCGCAGAACGGGCGGACTCCTCCGGAGCCGTCGAGCAGATCTTCGAGGGTCGTCGTGGCGAAGGTGCGCTCCGCCCGCGCCATCTCGTTGTCCAACAGGCGATGCAACGAGCACAGACTCATGTGCCCCTTGATGCCGAG
>JBITAG010000332.1:0-9860 GCA_044439985.1 Phycisphaerales bacterium JB059
ACGTGCTGGCGGAGCATGTACCCCCGCCAGTCGTCCCGGAACCGGGCGATCAGCTCCGGGCGTTCCGGGCGGGGGCCGACCAGGGCCATGTCCCCCCGAAGGACGTTGATGAGCTGGGGAAGCTCGTCGATGCTCGTCTTGCGAAGCCAGGCGCCCACCCGGGTGATCCGGGGGTCGTTGCGCTGCGTCCAGGTCGCCTGGACCTGCTCGTCGTCCACGTGACGCATCGTCCGGAACTTGTAGATCTTGAAGACCTCGCCCGCGAGGCTGACCCGACGCTGCTTGAAGATCACCGGCCCGGGGCTCGTCAGCCGGATCGCCAGGGCGATGGCGAGCATCAGGGGGGAGAAGAGCACCAACGCCACGGACGCCCCCACGATGTCCAGCAGCCGCTTCGAGAACCCGCCCAGCCCCGTGATCGGGCACTCCCGGTAGCTCAGGATCGGCATCCCCTCGAGTTCGTTGACCGTCATGCTCTGCGGCAGGTACCTCGGGTGGACGTCCGGGACGATGCGCACGTCCACGGCGAACCGCTCGAGCCGCTTGAGCAGCTCCGGGACGCGTCCCCCCTGCGTGCTGGGCAGGGCCAGGTAGACCGCGTCGGCCCGCTTGCCCTCCAGGATCCGCTCCAGATCGTCGAGCCCCCCCACGACCGGCTTGCCCATGCACTTCTCACGCCGCGCGTGGTCGTGGTGCGAGATGAAGAAGGCGACGTTGATGCCCGTCCAGCTGTTGCGCCCCAGCGTGCGGGCGGTGATCTGCCCGAGGCGCCCGACGCCGATGATCGCGACGTGGCAGAGGTTGTACCCGCGCCGACGGATGTACCGGAGCCCGGACCGGAAGATGAACCGCTGGGCGCCGAGCAGCACCGGGAGCAGCACCGCGAGCACGAGCAGCTGGAGGCGTGCCGGATCGGTGATCAGACGGGAGCCGAAGCCCCACAGCTCGGCGTCGGGGGCGCGACCCCGCTCGAGGAAGTCGGAGCCGACGGCCCAGAGCGCCACGACGAGCACGACCACCGAGACGAACACGCTCTTGAGGATCTGCCCCTGCTCGGTCCAGAGGCTCCGATCCCGCTGGGGGCGGTAGAGCCGGAAGGCCGCGAAGGTGTAGAGGACGATCGGCAGGGCGAAAAGCACGAGCGGGCCCTTGAAGTACCCCTCCCAATCCTCGGGAAGGGGCTCCTCAAAGACCCACAGCCGGCAGGCCCACGCGATCAGACAGGCGGCGGCGACGGCGAGCGCATCGGCCACGACGAGAAGCGAAACAAAGAACTGATGACGCTGCTTGAGCACGCTTGCGGCAACCCCCGTGCGGACTTCCCGCTGGTCGCGGGACTATTGAACGACCCGCTTCCCCGGTCAAATCGGGTGAACCGGAGCGATCCGGCCACCATCCGGCTGAGAACCGTGATTGTCAGGATCCAACGCCCGATCGGAGATCGCCTTGCCGGGCGCCAAGCGCCTCGAGCGCGTCCCGAAGCTTTTCGTCCACCTGGTCCGGGCTGGGGGGGACGATCTTGATCTGGACATAGAGGTCCCCCTTGGCGCCCTTCTGGTCCTCCAGCCCGGCGCCTCGGACCCGCAGCCGGGTCCCGCTCGGGGTCGAGGGGGGCGCGGTGATGGTCGCCTCGCCGCCGAGCAGCAGCCGGAGGGGGATCTTCGCCCCCAGCGTCGCCTCGGCGATCGTGAGGGGGACTTCGGTCGTCAGGTCGAGCCCGTCCCGGACGAACCGCGGGTGAGGGGCGACGCGGATGGTGAGGATCAGATCACCCCGGGGCGCATCGGGGGTTGACCCGGGCTGCCCCTGCCCCCGCACGCGGAGCTTGGCGCCGTCGGGCACGCCCTTCGGGATGGTGACCTCGATGGTGCTCGACTTGCCCTCCCGGGAGATGACGAGTTTCTGCGTCCCCCCGCGGGCCGCGGTTTCGAGGTCGATGGTGGAGGTGTGCTGGAGGTCGGCGCCGCGCCTCGGGGCCCGGGCCCGGGCCTGCTGGGCGCCGAACCCGCCGAAGCCCGCGCCCACGGCCCGCCCCCCGAAGAACGTGTCGAACATGGACCCCAGGTCCTCCATGTCGATGGGGACCCCCTGGGAGGACCACGCGCCCGGCCCGGGCGCGTCCTCGAACCCCGCGTGCCCGGCCCGGTCGTACCGCCGACGCTTCTCCGGGTTGGAGAGCACGTCGTAGGCCTCCTGGACCTCCGCGAACCGGGCCGCGGCGTCCTCGGCCTTGTTGACGTCCGGATGGAGCTTGCGTGCCAGCGCTCGGTACGCGCTCTTGATCTGCTCATCGGAGGCGTCACGGGAGACGCCGAGGATCTCGTAGAAGTCGGCCTTGGCCATCGCGGAAACTGTATGTGCGCAAAGGAACGGGCGGCGCTCAGGAGCGCCGCCCGTGAAGGGTACGGATGTTTCCGGCGGGGTTACGGGTGGTTGTGCCCGGTGTGGTCCTCGCCGTCATGGATGTCGTGCTCGGCCTCGCCGGTCTCGGCGGGGTGCTCGAGGTAGAGGCACTCGATCTGGAAGAGCAGATCGGACTGGCTGGGGATGCCCGCCGCGGGGTTCCCGCGCTCGCCGTAGGCCACGTCCCAGGGGAGGAAGACCTTTCGGTGGGTCCCGACGGAGATGCCCTCGATGGCGGCGTTCCAGCCCTCGATCATGCGACCGGGGGCGGAGGGGTAGTCGAAGATGAAGGCGCGCCCGCGGTCGCGGGAGGCGTCGAACTTCTTCCCGTTGGAGAGCCAGCCGGTGTAGTGGGTGTGGACCTTGTCGCCCTGGCGGACGGTGTCCTCACCCGGATTGACGAAATCGATGACGACCACGCCCCCCTCCCGGGTCTCGGAGGTGGTCATGGAATCGACCCGCTCGAAGGTGTAGGCGCTGTTGGCGCCTGCGCCCCAGACGATCGCGCCGCTCGCGTCGTACCCACGGTCCGCGGTCGTGAAGCGGTCGGCGCTGAGGGTGACCTCACTGGTCATCTCGACGGCGCCCCCCACACCCGTGGGGTACGGGTAGGGGGTGGAGCCGGAGTAGGTGTCCCCATTCTTGGTCAGCGCCACGTCGAGCGTGGCGATCAGGTCGTCACGTGAGAGATCGGGGAAGAGGTCGGGGGCGGCGTAGAGCCCGGCGAAGGCCGCCCGGGTGACATCGTCGGTGAGCAGCTCGTAGGTCCGCAGGCGGATCTGGTCCTTGTAGCGGTAGAGCTGGAAGACCGCCTGGCGATAGGGCTCCCAGAGGGAGTCGGCCCGGGCCGTCTCGACATAGAGCGTGTCCGGGACGCCCTGGATCATGATCGGGGCGACGTTCATCGCGATGTTCGACTCGCCCTCGGAGCCGAACTCCGCGACCGCGTCGGTCGTGCGCCAGGAGCCGGTGAGCATCTTCGCCACCTCGGCGATGCCCTCGTCGCTCCACGTCGGGGACCAGACCTGGGCGGCCTCCCCCTCCTGGGCGAACGCGACCCCGCCCGCAACGGGGGCGATAAACGCGGCGGCGGCGACCGCCAGACTCGCGATCCTTCCTCGTCGATCCTTCATCGTGTCCTCCATCCCCTGCGCATGGGGGGTATTACTCTGGTTGAACGGGCCGAAACTCTAGGCGGGGGGCCTGCGGATGGTCTTGCAAGCCCGGGGGAGCCCCTACGTTGAACAGAACGCCTGAGGTTCGGGATGCGGAAGAAAGTCGTATGCTCCGATCCCGAATGAGGCCGAGGGACGGGGGCCGGGAGGGTTGCCGGGCCATGGGGACGCCAAGCACGTGACGCGACCATCCAACGACCCTGACCTCTCCGAGACCGGAGCCGATCTGGACGACACGAGCGCGGCCCTGGAAGACACGGTCGCCGATGTCGAGCTGGACGACGCCCTGGACGAGATCGAGTCGCCCTCGGGGGACCATGACGCGGAACTGGAGGACGGGGGCAAGCTCCTCGAGGGGTTTGATCCCGAGGCGCACCACGTCAACGTCTCCCAGCAGAAGTCCGTCAAGCGGGCGATCAAGAGCGAGGGGGGGCAGTTCGTCATCGGGCTCCTCGTCTTCGCCCTGGCCCTCGGCGTGCTGGCGCTCGCGGCGACCATCCGCACGCAGCCCTGGCTGATCGCCGCCGGGGTGGTCGCCCCCCCCGCCCTCATCTGGTTCTTCCTGCGTTGGAGGCGCTGGCTCGCCGGGGCGCCGTACGCATACCGCCTCCTGACCTCGCTGGGCGAGGACGCGGACAACCTGCTCGAGGAGCGCCGTCAGAAGATGCTCCGCGAGGGCGTGGACCCGGGCGACGAGTGAACGCCGGCGGGCGGCGCCGAGCGCACTCCCCCGCACACCCGGCGCCGCGCGCGGCGTTCGGTGGGTCTCTGCCCGAGGGGGCCAAACCTCTCAGCGCAACTCAAAAAAAAATGCCGCCCGGTCTCCCGGGCGGCCTCGGTCGCGCGGCTGAGCAGTCGGCTCAGGCCAGTTCGGGGAACATCTTCGTGACGGTGTCCACGAGGTCCTGCACGTGGCTCGCCGACTCGTCGAAGAGCTTCTGCTCCCCCTCGTCGAGCTTGAACTCGACGATCTTCTCGACGCCGTCGGCCCCGAGCATCGCGGGCACACCGACGAAGAGGCCCTTGGCGCCGAACTGCCCGTCGCAGTAGGCGGCGGAGGGGATGATCCGCTTCTTGTCCTTGACGATCGCCTCGACCATCTGGATGGTGCCGGCGGCCGGAGCGTACCAGGCGCTGGTCCCCATGAGCTTGACGACCTCGCCCCCGCCCTTCTTGGCCCGCTCGACGCAGGCGTCGATGGTCTCCTTGGAGAGCAGGTCGGTGACGGGGATGCCGTGGACGCTGGTGCAGCGCGGGAGGGGGACCATGTCGTCCCCGTGCCCCCCCAGGAGAAGGGCGGTGACGTCCTCGATGGAGCAGCCGATCTCCCAGGCGATGAAGGTCCGGAAGCGGGCGACGTCGAGGGAGCCGGCCTGGCCCATGATGCGGTTGGTCGGGAAGCCCGTCGCCTTCCAGGCGGTGTAGACCATCGCGTCGAGGGGGTTGGAGACGATGATGACCTTGGAGTCCGGGGCGTACTCGGCGATCTTCTCGCTGACGCTCTTGACGATCTTGACGTTGGTCTCGATCAGGTCGTCGCGGCTCATGCCCGGCTTGCGGGGGATGCCCGCGGTGACGACGACGACGTCCGAGCCGGCGATGTCCTTGTAGTCAAAGGTGCCCGTGAGGTTCGCGTCGAAACGCTCGATGGGGCCGCAGCAGGCCAGGTCGAGCATCTTGCCCTTGGGCATGTGCTGGTCGGGGGCGTCGGGGCGGGGGATGTCGAGGACGACGATGTCGCCGAGTTCCTTGGCGGCGGCCCAGTGGGCGCAGGTCGCGCCGACGTTCCCGGCTCCGATGATGCTGATTTTGGCACGCTTGGGCATGGCTTGGTTCGCTCCGTCGGTTGGGTTGACTGCCCCGACCGGCTCTGGACGGGCGGGTTTGGATGGTAGTCCGCCCCACTTTCGCTCGCCCCGCGTGCAATCCCCCCCCTGATCGGGCGTTGCCTGTAAAGCCAAGGGGCTCGCTGGGAGGATGGTCGGGATGCGGATTCAATCATGGCTGGTGGCGTCGATCTCGGCGTTCGTTGTCCTCTCTCCGGCGGGCGCCGAGCCCCCGCGCGGGCTCTATTGCAGTTGCCCGCCCACGCGCCCCGGGAGCCCCGAGGGGTCGGTCCTGGCTGACGTCGCAGAACTCCCCTTCGTGGACGGGGTCCTCGTCCGCATCAACTGGGCGGACGTCCAGCCGAGCGAGGGGGTCTTCGACTTCTCCCTCATCGATCAGCAGATCGCCAGGATCGAGACCTACGGCAAGAAGATCTCCCTCGCGATCGTCGGGGGCCCGCAGTCGCCCCCCTGGCTCGCCGACGCGGGCGCCGAGATGTTCCAGTACGAGTTCAACGGCATGACGCAATCGATCCCGATCCCGTGGGACGAGGTCTACCTCGACAAGTGGCACGGGCTCGTCGACGCGGTCGGGGCGGCGTACACAGACGAGGACGCCATCTCGCTCGTCTACATCACCCACTCGTCCGCCAACGGGTTCGAGATGCAGCTCCCCTTCTCCCCCTTCGACCAGATCAACTGGACGCAGGCGGGGTACACCGCGGACCTGCTCGTGGACGCCTGGGTCTCCACCATCGGCGCGTTCGCGAGCGCCTTCCCCGATCACCCGCTCGCCCTCGACACCCACCCGGTGCTGCAATCGGATGAGGTCGGCGAGCGCGTCGCGGCGCACGCCGACGAGGCGTACGGGGGGCGCGTCGGGATCCTCGGGGCCTGGTGGACCGAGCACAACGCGATCGATGTCTATCCCGGCATGTTCGAGATCCTCCGAGAGGCCTCGATCCGCTCGCACTCGGCGGTGCAGGTCGCGCGGAGTTACACGCTCATGCCCGACGCCTTCGAGTCCGAAGGGCTCGCGGGCGCCCTCGATCTGGCGCTCTGCTCCGGCATCAGGTACGCCGAGGTCTGGAACTCGGACCTGCTCAACGAGGACCTCCACGCGATGCTCGCCGAGCGGGCGGAGCGCCTTCGCCGCCCGTTCGGAGACGTGAATCTCGATGGGCGGGCAGACGTGGAGGACCTCCACGCCTGGTCCGCGTCGCCCACGGATCTTGACTGTGATGGCGACATCGACGGCGAGGACGGGGCGCTGCTGATGGCCAGGCTGCGTGCCCGCGAGATCGAGGACATGACGAACGGGCGCCGGTAGGCTCCCGCCGCGCCCTAGCCGGCTGTTCCCTCGGGCGAATGCAGTTCCACGCGGACGTCGTCGATCGGCGCCCCGGCCGGGGCGCCCGGGGGAACCGCGCAGGCCCGCCCGCCCTCGATCGCCAAGACGAGCAGGGGCTGGCCCGGGGGCAGGTCCTCGTTCATGGGGATCACCAGGTCGCGCGTGACCTTGCCCGTCGCAAAGTCGAGCTGGCGGTAGACCTGGCGGGGCGTGCCGATTCGTTCCGGGTCGCTCACGCGCCCGCCGCGCCGGGTGAGGAAGGACTCGATCGCCCTGGCCTCGTCCTCGGTCGGGGGGGAGCCGCCCGGGCCGCGGGCGAAGGCCGCGACGCTCCCCTTGAACAGGGGCACACCCGGAGCGGGCAGGAAGAGATCGCCCGCGAAGCCGAGGGCGTTGAGCTTCTCGCAGAGGTCGGCGGGGTGGGGCGTCTCCAGGCGGTCGGAGGCGACCCGCCACTCCACGCCGGCGTTGGCGGCCATCTCGAAGGCGACGCGTGAATCGACGATGATCGCCCCGACCTCCTCCGGCAATGACTCGGCGTGCCAGAGGGCGTTGAGCCGGGCGACGGACTCGCGGCAGGCGATCTCCGCGCGATCGATCGCGACGGGACGCTCCGCGGGGTCCAGCTCGTCCAGCTCGCCCAGCGCGTGGGTCACGGCCTGGAGGGTGATGATCGCGGGGACCGCGTCACGCCAGCGTCCGCCCTCGCCCTCCCGGGGCAGGGCCACGGCGGCCTGGGCGAACTCGGTCCACTTGCTCAGGAGGGTCGCCCAGGTCAGGACTCGGTCCGCGTCGCTCATCGGGCGAGGGTAGGAGCCCAAAAAAGGCGCGGGGCCGACGATCCGCCGGCCCCGCGAAGGCGATCAGGGTTGAGCGATGGCTCAGGCGGCCTCTTCCTCCGAGGTCGGGTCGATCCCCGTCCCCGCGACGCCGTCCCGAGTCACGTAGAAGAGGCTCTTGGAGATCGGGTAGGGCATGCGCTGGTAGTCCTCCTCGATGCGCCCGCTGAGCCGGTTGAGGAAGGGCTTGGGCTCGCAGGAGAGGGCGATGAACATGTCCCGGGCGGGGGTGGCGACGTAAAAGTCACCCCCGAGGCGCGGGGCGAGCTTGCCGAACAGGTCGCTCATGAGGAGGCGGGCGGCATCGTACCCGTCCTGCTCGGCGACGATCACGGCCTTGCCCCCCTCCTTGGACTCGATGATCTGCATCTCGAGGTCGGGGGCGTACCGGTCGAGGTTTTCACGGGCGATCTTCTCGAGCTGGTCGAGGTCGATCCCCCATCGCATGACCTGCTCGGTGGTGATGCTGACGGTCATGTGCGGGAGGTCGGTGACGAAGACCACCACGGTGTCGTTGACGAACGGGATGTGCGCCACCAGCTCCCGGGAGAGGTGCTCAAAGATCGAGACCGGTTGAATCCGGGGCATGATGCGGGCACGGGCGAACTCGAACGGGACTTCGGTCATGTCCAGCGGGTCCCCAGCGAAGAGCTGGTCCAGAAAGTGCTCCACAATCTCGGTTCCGCGGTCCGGCTCGTGCTGGACCATGCGGAACAGGTTCTCAAGATCCAGACGACGCCCGTTGACGAGCAGTTCGCGCGGGCCCGTGAGGTCGATCTGGTACCCCGGCTGCATCCGCCTGACAAGACAGGCGACCTGCTCGGCAAACGCCTCCGGTTCCATCGGCATGTACGCCATCGGCGCCTCCGCAGATGCCGGGACCGCCCCGAAAGGTCGCGTCCCGTGAGCCCTGGGCCTCCCTCGTGGAGCCCCGTCCGCTGGCGATCGGCGGCGTGGGCGGCGTGGTCAAGCGGGGAATGAGGCGTTGGACGCCCCGGGGGGCCTCCGGCGGGGCGCGTGCGGCACATCCGTCCCGACCGGACCCCCCCAGGTCCGAATCGGGCGCCCGGCGGGGTGGGTGAAGATGTGGGTAATGTGGACTTGGCGGCCTGTGCGGGGTCTGGCTAGAATCGCCGCCGGCGGGCTCGGAACCGCCGCCGCCAAGCCGGGCTGGACCCGAAGACGGACTTCGGGAGCCGGGGGAGCTGGCGACCTCTGCGGAGATACGAGCGTGACCGAACAAGAGATTGAGGCAAAGGTGATCGAGATCGTGGCCGAGCAGATGGGCGCGGAGAAGGAGAAGATTTCCCGCGACACGAGCTTCGTCGAGGATCTCAACGCTGACAGCCTCGACACCGTCGAGCTGGTCATGGAGTTCGAGGACGAGTTCGAGACCTCCATCCCGGACGACCAGGCCGAGAAGATCCAGACCGTCGGCCAGGCGATCGACTTCATCAAGCAGGCCCAGGGCGTGGACTGAGGCCCGGCCCGGCGTCCCTCGCCGCCCGGTCTTCGCCGCGTCCGCACGAGCCAACAGGAGGGGCGGACCCGCTCGAGGGTCCGCCCGTTTGCGTTCACGATGAACACCCCAGTGACATCCAGAGATCCGTCCCGTCGCGTGGTGATCACGGGCATGGGCGCCGTGACCAACCTCGGGCTCAACGCCCAGGACACCTGGAACGCCATGCGCGAAGGGCGTTCGGGCATCAGCACGATCGAAGAGGAAATGTTCGATCGCTACCCCGAGCCCTGGGACGTCAAGATCGGCGGCCAGGCCAAGGGGTTCTCCCCCGAGCCCGTCCTTGATCGACGCGAGGCCCGGCGCCTCGACCGGTGCACCCAGCTCGGCGTCGTCGCCAGCGAGGAGGCCGTCCGTGACTCCGGCCTCGACTTCAACACCGGCCAGATGGAACGCCGCGGCATCGTCATCGGCTCGGGCATCGGGGGCATCCGGACGATCGAAGAGGGCCTCAACACCATGCGCGACCGTGGCTGGTCGCGTATGAGCCCGTTCACCGTCCACAGCCTCTTGGTCAACGGGGTGTCCGGCAACGTCTCCTTCCGCTACTTCCTCCAGGGTCCCTCGTCGGCGCTGGCCACCGTCTGCGCCAGCTCCGGGCACGCCATCGGGGACGCGATGGGCTACATCCAGCGGGGGCTGGCGGATGTCATGCTCGCCGGGGGGGCCGAGGCCGCCGTCTCACCCCTCTGCATCGGCGCCTTCTCCACCATGAAGGCCCTCTCCAAGCGAAACGACGAGCCCACC
>JBITAG010000333.1:0-7086 GCA_044439985.1 Phycisphaerales bacterium JB059
GAGCCCGAACACGGCGCCGATCGAGGTGCTCCGGGCGATCATCGGGGGGGTGACGGAGGATGACGGGCTGGGGGTGTCGGTCGCGACGAGCATCGTGGAGCGGCGGGACTCGGACACGCTGAGCTGGTCGGAGGTCTCGGACATGCTCCAGCAGGCCGGGACGGGAGACGCGGATCGGCGGGAGTTGCAGCGATTCTTCACCTTCGATCCCGAGCTGTGGTTCGTCCGGGTGGAGGTCAAGCCGCGGGGGACGCGTCGGATCTCGGCCCGGTACGGGGGGCTGACATACATTCCCTCCGGCTCGCGTCGGGGCGCGTCGAACGACGGCTCGGGGACGGGCGTCTTCCTGACGTGGGAGAACCTGGGCGGGGATCCCTGATCGCATCCGGCGGGCCGTTCAGGTGATAAGCTCAGGCAATGCCAGGAGGGCGAAGGGCGTTCGTCTCTGAGGAGAGCGTCGGGCGGACGAAGGAGCGGACCGATGATCAGCAGGACCCAAGCCAGAAAGGTGACCCTCGGCGCCCAGGTCGCGTCGCTCGTCCTCGCGTCGGGCGCGGTTGGTGTGGCGGCGATGGGGCTTCCCCTGGGGGAGGCCGCGCCCTTCACGCCCATTCAGGTCGCCAATCCGGAGGAGGCGGCGCCCGCGGAGGGTGAGTCGGCGAGCACCGGCGTGCCCGATTTCAGCCAGGTGGACTTCACAGGGATCGTCGAGCGGTTCGCGCGGGTGCGCAACGCCCCGAAGGTGGAGACGCAGCCGACGGTCACGACCCCGGGGGGGGAAGACCCGAAGGGCGGGGGCGGCATTGGGGAGAGCGCCGGCGACGAGGTGCGCTACCTGGGGATGATCCAGATCGGCGCCCGCCGATCGGCGATGCTGGTCATCGGTGGAAAGCAGAGGATCGTGGGGCAGGGCGCCCAGGAGACGGGGGGCGAGGGGGCCGAGGTGCGCGTGCTGAGCGTGCACCCCGAGTTCGTCGTCGCGGAGGTCAACGGGGAGCGGACCCGGATCACGAAGTCCGAGCGTCAGGCGTCGGCGGTGACCACGATCGAACGCACGCCCGAGAGCATCCGACGCGCGAACGAGAACCAGAACCGGGCGGCGCTGGCGGCACAGGGACGCACCGGGGAGTCGCCGGACGAGGCGCAGAACCCGCGGGCGGACTTCGAGCGCCGTCGGCGTGAGGCGATCGACCGGGCGCTCGAGGAGGGTCGTATCACGCAGGAGGAGGCCCAGCGGATGCTCGACCGGATGAACAGCGCCGTGAACAACCGGCGGGGGCGCGACGACTGACCCATGGGCGGACGGATCTGTTACATGTCAAGGGTCGATCGCGGGGCGCGGGTGCGCAAGCTCCGCCTGATCGGCGCGCACACCAATGACGAGTGGTCGGCGCCGGTGGGCGATGACCCGGTGCAGACGATCCGGATGTCCGCCGAGTGGGTGCGTGACCGGCTGGTGGCGTTGAGCGAGCGGAACGGGCGGTCGGGACGCGTGCTCGACAGCCTCTGCCTGGACGCGGACGGGGCGGTCTGCTCCTGGGTCGGCGCGGGGCAGGGCGAGCGCCAGGTGGTGCGGGCGCTGATCGAGGGAGGGGTCGCGGAGGAGGGGCACGTGGGGGCGGCGTCCCGGTTCCCCGACCTCCCGGGGGAGACGGAGCTTGAGCCGCTGGACGAGGAGTCCCCCGGGCGCGTGGGCGTGATGGCGGTGCCCGACGTGCCGGCGCGACTGCTGATGGATCACCTCGACGCGATGGGCGTGCGCATCGGGGGGGTGACGACGCTCTGGCACGCGATGGCGCAGGCGTGGGACCCGGGCGCGAGTGAGGAGAGCGGGGGGCTGCGGACGGAGCGGGTGGTCGCGAGCGACGCCCCGCTCACGGGGGTGGTGCTCGTTGATCCTTCCGAGGGGCGGTGCGTCTGGGTCTGGTCGGACGCGGGACGCCCGATCGCGGCGGGGTCGATGCGGATCGGCGAAGCGCGGACCGAGGAGGTCCGGGCGACGATGACCGCGCCGGACGTGGCTCGTCTCGGGCTCGAGTGGATCAGCTGGTCGGCGCAGCTCGGGCGGACGCCCGGGCGGGTGGTCGTGGTGGGGGCGTGCGGGGAGGCGGACGCGAGCGTGGAGGGCGCGCTGGACGGCGCCGGGCTGGGACGTGCGATCACGGAGGCGTGCGCGGGGGCGAGCGTGGATCTTCTGGACGCGTCGGACCCGGTGGGGGAGACGCTCACGCGACTGGCCGAGCGTCGCGAGGGGCAGTCGGTGGTGCGGGGCGGGCTGGAAGACCTGGCGCGCCGCCCGCTGCGGGCCCACCGGGGGATGTACGTTTGGGCGGGGGTGGCGATGCTGCTCGGGGCGGCGGGCGCCGGTGTCCTGGCCAAAGCGCTCTGGGACAAGCGGGGTGAGCTGAACGAGCAGATCGAGGCGGCGAAGACGAACCGCCAGGAGATTCTGGCAAAGACGGACCTGTCGCCGGCGGAATACGCCGGGGCGCACCTCGTGCTCCCGGGGAAGATCGCGGCGTTGCGAGGGGGGGACGCGCCGGCGGAGCCGATCATGCCGGTGCTCCAGGAGTTCGAAACGCTCTCGTACGTGCTGTCGAACGAGGAGTGGGATCTGGTGACGCTGTCGGTGCGTCCGACGGCGGTGTCGGTGCGCGTCTCGGTGCCGAGCGTGGTGGAGGCGGAGGCGTTCGAGGACGCGGTGCTCTCGATCACGGGCTCGAACCTGGAATGGACGCCGATGGACTTCCGCGAGCGTGGTGACCGGGTGGACTGTTCCATGACGGGGCAGTGGAGCGCGAGCGCGGGGAGGACGCCATGATCGGCGAGACGGACATTCCCCGGATGACGCCGGACGAGCGGTACGAGCAGGCGGCGATCGCGCAGCTGGGCGAGCGTCGGAATCGCCCGACGCACTTCGTGGTCATCGGGGCGCTGGCGTTGTGCGTCGCGGTCGTGGCGGTGCTGGTGGCGTGGTTCTCGCGCGGGGCGGCGGCGAAGGAGCTGGCGTCGCGCGAGGCCAAGCTGCAGGAGCTGGCCTCCCTGACCTCGGAGTGGCTGGCCCTCAGCACGCGCGAGAGCAGCGAAGAGAGCGAGGACGAGCGGATCCCGCAGAGTCGCGTGCGTGAGCTGGCGGCCCAGGCGGGAATGGAGGCGACCCCCCCGCTGGCGCAGCCGCGGATCGACGACTACCAGAACGCGCGGCGCGCGAAGTACAGCTACTCGAACGTGCGTGACAAGTCGCTCGAGGCGTTGCTGGCGTGGGTGCGGCTGGTGCTCGCGGAGTTCAAGGGCGTGTGGGTCCACGAGATCGAGATCAAGCCGAGCGGGGACGCCTGGCAGCTCGAGGTGGTCTTCGCACGATGGGAGAGGACCGGCACATGAGCGGGGCGTCACAGCAGGGGCGGTCGGCCCCGGCGCCAGATCGGGGCCGGGCAGCGTGACACCGAAGACTGACCATCAACACCGGATAGCCACACGGAAGCAGGTCGCGTCATGAGTTGGATTCGACAGAGCGCACACGGGACGGTTCGCATCTCCACGCTTGTGGGCGTCGTGCTTTGCACGGTGGGGTGCTTGTCGCTGGTCGCCTGCGGCGAGCGGCGGCGAGACCCGTCGCTGCTGACCGGGGAGGACCGGCGCGGCGAGGCGTTGGTGATCTCGCGCGACGCCGAGCGCCTGGCGGCGATGGGTAAGACCGACGACGCGATCCTTCGATACCAGGAGGCGCTCTCGATCTCGGGAGATCTGGCGGGCGCGTGGAACAACCTCGGGGAGCTGTACATGCGTCGGGGGGACTACGCCGACGCGGTGAGCGCCTTCGGGGTGGCGGCGGGGCTGACGCCCTCGGACCCCAGGCCCCTCTACAACACCGGGCTCGTCTACCAGAAGGTGGGGTGGGCGAAGGACGCGATCGACCACTACGCCGAGGCGCTGAACCGCGACCCGAACATGCAGGAGGCGCTGCGGGGGCACACCGTGGCGGCGGACATGCTCGGGCGTGCGGACGACGTGACGTTGGAGTACATCCGACGCGGGCTGCTGCGTGAGACCGACCCGGAGTGGCGGGAGTTCTTCGAGCGTCAGCGCTTCCGCGTGGAGGCGGAGATGCGGGCGCTGACGCGCCGCGGCGGGTGAAAGCACGCCGGCGGGGGCGGGTCAGAGCAGCTTGATCGCGAGGCTGGCGAGTTCGGAGCGTTCGCTCTTGGCGAGGGTGACGTGCCCGACGAGCCCGACGCCCCGCATCTTCTCGACCGTGTAGGAGAGGCCGTTGGAGGACTGGTCGAGGTAGGGGTTGTCGATCTGTCCGATGTCGCCGGTGAGGATGAGCTTGGTGGCGTCGCCGACGCGGCTGGCGATGGTCTTGACCTCGTGGGGGGTGAGGTTCTGGGCCTCGTCCACGATCATGAACTGGTGCGGGATGGAGCGCCCGCGGATGTAGGTGAGGGGCTCGAGGACGAGTCGCCCGTCGGCGATGAGCTTGTCGATGCGTTGCTCGGCGCCGAGGGACTCGGCGTTCTGGTTCGGGCTGCCCCGGGTGGACATCAGGTACGACAGGTTGTCGAAGATCGGCTGCATCCAGGCGCCGAGCTTCTCGTCCTTGTCGCCCGGGAGGTACCCGATGTCGCGCCCCATGGGCATGATCGGGCGGGCGACGAGGAGCTTGTCGTAGCGCTGCTCGGTGAAGACCTTGGCCATGCCCGCCGCCAGGGCGAGGAGGGTCTTGCCCGTGCCCGCGGCGCCCAGCAGCGTGACCATCTTGATCTCGTCGTCGAGCAGCAGGTCGAGCGCCATGGTCTGCTGGACGTTGCGTGCCATGACGCCGAAGGTTGGTTTTTTCTGCCCGGTGACGGGGATGAGGTGCTCGGTGTCGGCGAGCCGGCGTCCGAGCCCGGAGTGGGCCTCGTCCTCGAGGTCGCGCAGGATGACGAACTGGTTGGGGGTGAGGTCCCGCGTGTAGGTCTCGTCGCCGTTCTCGTCGCGGACGGTGAGCGCGTCGCCGAGTGACTCGATGGGGAGCATGCGGTCGCGGTACATGTCGTCGATGGTGTCGCGCGGGGCGACGATCTCGATGTACCCGGTGTAAAGGCGGTCGGCGTCGACCTTCTGGTTCTCAAAGTCCTCGGTCCGGATACCCAGCGCGTCGGACTTGATGCGCGCCGAGAGGTCCTTGGAGACGAAGACGGCGGAGACGCCGGCCCGCTGGTGGAGGTGCCAGGCGACGCTGATGATCCGGTTGTCGGGGGTGTCGGCGGCGATGACGTGGGGGCGTTCGTAGTCGCCGACGTCGATGGAGATGGCGCCGCTTTGGCCGTTGGTCCCGGTGGAGGCGCCGACGTTCGAGGGCCAGTCGATGGTGTCCCAGCGGACGCCCCGGATCAGCTCGCCCGTCTCGCGCAGGCGATCGAGGTGCCGGATGCACTCACGGGCGGCGCGCCCGATGTCGTCCTCCCGGCGTTTCATGGTGTCGAGTTCCTCGATCACCGGGTAGGGGATGACGACGTGGTTCTCCTGGAAGACGAAGAGGGCGCCCGGGTTGTGAAGCAGAACGTTGGTGTCCAGCACGAAGTGCTTGACGGCGGTGTCCTGATCGGCGGGGGTGGTATCGGCTGGCGCGGTGGTCATTGTCTCGGCGACTCTCCGAGCCGAGCATAGCGGGGCGGGCTAGTTCCAGAAGGCGTCCACGATCAGCATCAGGGCGACCGCCAGGGCGAAGAGGCTCTTGATGACGCTGGAGAGGAGGCGTCCGACGGCGGCGCCCTGCCCCGACTTCATGCTCTCCTTCCAGGGACGCTGGGCCACGCCCCGCTCGGCCAGGGCCGCCCCGGCGAAGGCCCCCGCGATGGCGCCCACCAGCGACCCGACGATCGGGATGGGGATGGTCACCGTCCCCACGAGCAGCCCGACGAGCGAGCCCACGATCGACCCCCAGGCGCCGTGCCTGGTGCCCCCGGCCTTGCCCGAGCCGGCGGCGGAGGCGAACAGCTCGGCGAGTTCGGCCAGGACCCCGAGGGCGATCGCGCCGATGATGGTCCAGAGGTTGAACATGCTCGGCTGCCACCAGAAGCAGAGCATCGCGACGCCGATCATGAACCAGATGCCCGGGAGGGTGACGAGCGTCATCGCGACGCCCAGGAGGGCGCAGAGCGTGACGATCGAGGCGGCGACGTAGATCATGGTGGGCGTGCCCGCTCAGGACGCCGCGGCGCCCTCGTCCGCGGGGCTCTCGTCGTCGGCCTGGGTGGTGGAATCCTCTTCACCTTCTTCGGGAGGGAAGGCGGTCCGTTCCATGTCGAGGATCCACCCCTCCACGTGGGCGTGCCGGTAGGTGTCGATGCGGACTTCCTGCCCGCCGAGCTTCTCGTGCCCTTCCCGGACCTTGAGGAAGACGATGAACTTGTCCCACTTGCGCTTGTCGATCTCGGCCAGATCCGCGGGGACGAGGGAGGCGCCGCCGGGCAGGGTGAGGCGCTGCTCGGCGGGGTCCCAGGCGTAGGACTTGGTGGCGACGCGCAGGAAGAGGACGATCAGGTAGATCCCCACCGCGTAACAGACCGCCATGATGCCCCACTGCATCGGGATGTCGAGCGCGTGCAGGGGCTTGGGCTGGGAGGCGCTCGCCCATTGGGCGCCGAGTTCCTCCACCCGCTCGCGCGGGTTCTCGATGGTGGTGTGCTCGGGAGAGAGACGCCCGATGAGCTTCAGCCCCTCGAGCCACCGGAGACGGGCGACCTTGGCGACCGCGCGACGGTGGGCGCGGGAGTCGGGGTTCTGCGCCGCCTCGAGGTTGCGGGCCTTCTCCTCTTCGCTCGTCAGGTGCTCGAGTTCGGCGACCGGGTCGGTGACGCTCGCGTTGTTGAGGAACCAGCCGAACTCCTCCTGGTCGGCGTACGCGGCGGCCTGGAGGTACTGCCACTTGGCCCAGTCGGCGAACTTCTCCCCCCGGGCGGGGTACGCCACGGTCGCGTCGTAGAGCCCCCAGGTGCCAAAGGCGAGGACGACGACGATGAAGATCAGCATCTTGAGCACCCAGGGGCGGTTCAGGGTGCTCTTGGTCGGGACGGTCTCGCTCATCGGGCCTGGTTC
>JBITAG010000334.1:0-17894 GCA_044439985.1 Phycisphaerales bacterium JB059
CTTCCGATCCGCCCGCAAGACCGCCGCCAAGCGCGTCTCCGGTCGCACCACCACCGCCCGCAAGACGACCGCCAAGCGGTCGACCACGGCGCGCAAGACCACCGCGAAGAAGACCATCGCGAAGAAGCCCGCCACCCGCAAGGCCAGCGCCAAGCGCGTCTCCGGGCGCACCACCACCGCGCGGAAGACCACCGCCAAGCGCGCGACCACCAAGCGCACCACGGCGAAGAAGTCCACCGCCCGCAAGCCCGCGGCCAAGCGCACCACCACGGCGCGCAAGACCACCGCCAAGAAGCCCGTCGCCCGCAAGACCGCCGCCAAGCGTGC
This sequence comes from Phycisphaerales bacterium JB059, assembly GCA_044439985.1. Taxonomy (GTDB): domain Bacteria; phylum Planctomycetota; class Phycisphaerae; order Phycisphaerales; family UBA1924; genus JAJRXR01. The sequence goes on from JBITAG010000334.1 coordinate 328, forward strand.
CTCCGGTCGCACCACGACGGCCCGCAAGACCACGGCTCGGAAGACTTCCGCCCGGAAGACCACGGCCAAGAAGCCCATCGCCAAGCGCACCACCGCGAAGCGCAAGACCACCACGGCCCGCAAGGCCGCCCCCAAGCGCACCACCGCCCGCAAGTCCGCGCCGCGCAAGACGACCGCTCGCAAGAACGTCGTCCGGCGCATCGGTGGTACGTCGACCGCGAAGCGCTCCTACCGGCGCGCCGCCTGATCGACGACTCGATCACCCGAATCGACAAGGCCCCGGCGCCAACGCCCCGGGGCCTTCTTTGTGCGCGTGTCTCCCGCCCGGCCCCTCAGACCGACGCGGACTCGAGCGCCCCCTCCGCCGCTGGCGCCGCCCGGGTCGGGAGGGCCGCTCGGCGCGCCGCCTCGTGCACCTCCCAGAAGTGATCGAACGAGGCCTGGATGCCGTACCCCTCCATCAGCGCCCGTCCGGCGCGTCCCATCCCGCGCCGTCGCTCCGTGTCGCAGGCCAGCTCGACCATCGCGTCGATCCAGGCCTCGCGGTCCTCCGCGGGGAGGACCAGGCCCGTCCGGCCATCGGCAACGACCTCCTTGGGACCGCCCTGGTCGGTAACCAGCACCGGGATGCCGCACCCCTGCGCCTCCATCACGACCTGCCCGAGCGTGTCCGTGGTGGAGGGGAAGGCGAAGAAGTCGCTCGAGGCGTAGATGGTGGTCAGCTCCTCGGCGTATCGGAAGCCGAGGAAGTGCACGCGCCGCTTGCGCAGCTTCCTGGCCATCTTCTCCCGGTACGGGCCGTCGCCCACGATGACCAGGTCCGCCTTCACCCCCCGCGCCTCGCACCGCTTCTCGACGGACTTCCAGATCTCCGTGATCAGCGGGAGCCCCTTCTCGACGCTCACGCGCCCGCAGAAGATCACCTTCACGCTCTCCCGCTCGATCCCGAGACCATCCCAGACGCTCTCGTCGCGGAAGCGCGGGTGGAACGCCTCGTTGTCGAACCCCGGACGCAGGCGCACGAGTTTGCCCGGGTCCATTCCCATGTGGGTGAGCGATCCCGCGTAGTCGGCGCTTCGGGTGAAGATCGAGGCGAAGCGTTTGTAAAACCCCCGCATGAACCAGCTCGTCACCTCGGTGAGCGCGTGGTCATCGAACAGGTTGTCCACGTACGCGGGGAAGTCCGTGTGGTAGACGCCGAGCACGGGGACCTTGAGCATCCGGGCCGCGAGCCAGCCCACGCACCCCACCGGCCCGGGCGTGGAGACATGGATGACGTCCGGGCGCGCCTTGTCGGCGTGACGCAGCATCGAGAGCAGCGGCGGCAGCGCCAGCTCAAGGTTCTCGTAGCGCGGCATCTTCGTGGCGAAGACGGGCCTGAAGTTCCGGATGTTCTTCCCCTCCGGGCACGCCAGACGAGTCGAGGTCACCACCTCCAGCTCCCGACCGCTCGCTCGCGCCCGCTCGGCGACGTTCTGGATGAACCGTGAGACCCCGTTGACATCCGCCAGCGTGTCGGTGAACAGCATCACCTTCATCGGGCGCTCATCCCGCGGTTGACCATCCTCGATCTCGTGTTCGATGCGGTCCAAGAACGGACGCTCCTTGTTCTGGTGGAAGAGACTGTAGAGGTACGGCAGCTGGGCCACGTGCAGGATCGCGTAACTCACCAGGTGGGAGGCGAGCTTTCCCGGGTCCCGCTTGCCCATCGAGGCCACCAGCCCGGGCTGCATCGCCTCTCCCAGCTCCCGGATCAGGTCCTCGGCAAAGTCCGCCATCTCCTCGTGACACGACAACGCCGCTCCCTCTTCCCACGTCTCCGGGCTGAGCCGATCCCGGATCTCCGGGTGGCGCCCGAGGACGACCTCGATCCGCTGCTGGAGCGCGTGCACCACGGGCATGCTCGTCGCCGCGCTCTTCTTGTGCAGCCACATCGTCTGCGCCGCCCGATGGGCCGCGACGCGCTTCTTGCTCGGCTCCTTCACGCGCACGCCGGCGAACCGGAGCAGCCTCGCTGAGATGTACCGCCCGGTCGGCGACCGCTTCTTGTACATCCGGTCCGCGTAGTAGTTGGCCCCCACCGTCGTGATCTGGTGCGCCAGCAGCGCCGAGTGCCCCCCCTCACCCCCGCTGATCCCCTCGCACGACATCATCCGGCGCAGGAACTCCTCTCCCGCCGTGATCCGCCCCGGAATGGATGTCCACGTCCGCCCGATGTTGAGCGCCCCGTGATCATCCGAGCCGCCCGTGCGCGCCTTCTCCCAGATCCGCGCCCACAGAGGCTCCAGGTCGTGCTCGTTGGTGAGGCGGTGCACCCGCCCGGGCGTCAGGCTCGCGAGGAACCGCTCGAGCGTGCGGCTCTGGTGGTGCGAGTGCGCGCCGTTGAGCGTCTCGAACCCCTTGAAGAGCAGCGCCGCCCGCTCCAGGTGCCAGCGCGTCAGCCGCCCGTTCTGGACGTAGAGCGGGTGCGCGAGGGCGTGGGCGAGGTTCTCCTGACGAAGCCACGACGCGAAGGCGTACACGTCCCGGCGCAGCTTGAGCCTGTTGATCTGCTCGTCCTGTTCCGGGGTCAGTCCCCAGACGAGGACGTGCAGCAGGCACCGGTCCTCGGGGAAGCGGACGCTGACCTCTTGCCCGACGATGAACCGCTCGAACCCGCGCTCCACGAGCGACATGGCCCCGCGGATCGTGTCGTGGTCCGTGATGGTCACCAGGTCCATGCCCCGGGCCATCGCCATGTCGTAGACGCGCTCCGGCTCGGTGTAGCACTCGGGAGCGCCGATCCACCCCGCCGCGGCCATCACCGGCCCGTCGGAGGCGTTCGAGTGCACGTGCGCGTCCAGACGCGTCACGGGCGCCTGGCGATCCGCCGGGTTCTCCCCCCCGGCCTCCGTGCCCTGGGTCTGGCTGACCATGGTCAGTCACTCCGGAAAGTGGGGGTCGAGGCACGAAACCGCCGCCACCGACCCCCGGATCGCCTGTGCTCCCGAGATCGCCGCATCTCGCGGCGGCGCGGAAGATTAGCCGCGCCGGTCCCCCTTTCATCCACCGTTTCCCCCCATCCCGGGCGGGTTTCGCAGCATCTTCACGACCCCGGGGGCGAACCGGGCGCCCCGGATCGGCTCTATGGTGCTCGACCCCCCATCAAGGAGTCCCGTATGCCCCGCCTCACCCCCATCGATCCCGAGACCGCCACCGGACGCGCGCGGGAGATCTTCGACGGCCCGCTCAAGGGCAAGCACTTCAACATCTTCAAGGGCCTGGCCAACTCGCCCGCCGCCCTGGACATGTACCTGGCCATGAACGCCGCGCTCTCCAAAGCCTCGCTGAGCGCCAAGGAGCAGGAGGTCATCCAGCTCGCGATCGGGCGGGCGAACGACTGCGACTACTGCCAGGCCGCCCACACCGCGATCGGCCAGGGCGCCGGGCTGACCGAGGCGCAGACCCTCGGGGCGCGGCGTGGCGAGATCGAGGACGACGCGAAGCTGAGCGCGCTCGCGAAGTTCGCCCTCACCCTGCACGAGAAGAAGGGCTTCGTTTCGGACGCGGACCTGAGCGCGTTCCGAGAGGCGGGGTACGACGACGCCGCCATCACCGAGGTCGTCGCGTCCTACGCCCTGGCGACGTTCACGAACATGTTCAACCACGTGAACGATTCGGAGCTGGACTTTCCGCCGGCGCCCCCGCTCTGAGGGCGCAGAGAAAAGCCCCGTGTCGGGGGGTCAGCCGACACGGGGCTCGCAGGGGATGCTCGGGCAGGCGTGCCGTCGCTCACGCTTGCCTCTCTCACTCCTCAGTGTTCATCCACCCGCTCGTGGGACATCACCAACACTCTGCCATCAACCCGCCCCCTCGCCCACCGATGAGGCTCCCCGCCGAACGTTTCGCCCCGCGAGCGTTGGGGCTGTATGGTCTGTGCGGCCTGCGACCCCCCGTCTCCGTCGCTCAGCGCCTCGCCGAGACCCTTCCATGAGTTCCAACGTCCCAGAAGTCCGCGTGATCTCGATCGGCGCCCTCGCCGCCCACCCCCTGCGGGGGGAGCGCGCCCCCGTCCGCACCGGGCACACCACCACGACCCTGGTCACCGCCGGCGACGCGAGGATTCTCGTCGATCCCGGCCTGCCCGGTCCGGCGATCGTCGCCCGCCTCGAGGAGCGCGCCGGGCTTACCCCCGAGCAGATCACCCATGTCTTTCTCACCAGCTTCCACCCCGAGGCCCGGCGCGGGCTCGAGGCCTTCCCCGACGCGACCTGGATGCTCAGCGAGACCGAACGCGAGTCCGTCGGCGTCCCCATCGTCGAATCCCTCAAGCGGATCGGGGAGACCGCCCGCGACGCCCAGGCCGCCGGCGAGGAACTCCACGAGGATCAGCAGTCGATGATCGAGGTCCTCCAGCGCGACGTGGCGATCCTCCAACGCACGCAGGCCGCCCCCGACTCGCTCGCGCCCGGCGTGGACCTCTTCCCCCTCCCCGGCCTCACCCCCGGGCTCACGGGCCTGCTCGTCCTCCGCCCCTCGGGTGACATCCTCATCTGCGCCGACGCCATCCCGACCGTCGAGCACCTCGAGCAGGGCAAGGTGCTCCAGTCCGCCGCGGACGTGGACCGGGCCCGGGAGAGCTTCCAGGAGGCGATCGAGATCGCGGACCTGCTCGTGCTCGGGCGCGACAACACGGTCGTCAACCCGATGAAACGCCCCTTCTAAGGACCCCGCATGACCAAGAAAGTCGTCCTCTCCGTCGCCATGATCCTGCTCGGCCTGGCGATCGCCATCGGGGTCAGCGCGGCGCTCTTCGTCAACGTCTTCCGGAAGGCGGACGCGGGCGTGCAGTTCATCGCGCCGGGTGAGGTGGTCTACGACGCGACGAGCGACGGCGCCCACGATCTCTGGATCGAAACCCGGGGCGTGTTCGAAGGACAGCCCCACTCGAACTCGGGCCTGCCCGACGACGCGACGCTCCAGATCACCCCCACCGACTCCGACCAGCTCATTCCCTGGCACGAATCGGACGGGACCACCACCGACATGGGCGCCACCTCGCGCAGAAGCTTCGCCACCTTCGACGCCCCGGAAGCCCGCCAGTACGTCGTCAGCGTCCAGGGCGACTTCGAGCCGCGCGTCTTCTACGTCGGCCCCAGCGTCACGAGCGCGATACTCGCCACGGTATTCGGGAGCTGCGCTTCCCTACTCATGGGGCTTGCGTTCACGATCGGCGGCGTCGTCCTGCTGATCGTCACCCTCGTCCGGGGCAAGAACGCGCCGACACCGCCCACCCCCGCCTGACGGTTCGCCGGCCGGCGCGCATACCGTGGCCCATGCCCCCAAGCCCCGCCGAACGCGTGCTCGCCCAGGCGTCGCGCCTCCTCGCCTCCGGGCGGGCGGGCGAGGCGCTGCGGGCGCTCGGACCGCTGGCAAGCTCCAAGGACGCGCGGGTGCACGAGCTGACGGCCCACGCCGAGCACGCGCTGGGCAGGCACAGCGAGGCGGTCGCGGCAATGACCAAGGCCGTCGCCCTGAACCCCGCCAGCGCCGCGATGCGCACCAGGCTCGCCTACGCGATGCAGCGGGCCGGGCTCTACGAGCAGGCCCTGGACGAACTCGAACGCGCCCGCGGGCTCTCCCCCAGGCATTTCGAGGCCCAGCGCCTGAGCGCGTCGGTCCTCAACGACCTCGGGCGCCACGGCGAGGCCCGGGCGCGCGTCGATGAGATCGACGCCACGTTCCCCCCCTCGAAGCTCTCCCCCGAGCAGCGCCTGGCGCTGAGTCTGACCTTCGCCAACACCGCGCCAAAGGCCAGCGACCCGGAGAAGGCGATCGCCCGCGTGCGCACGGCGCTCAACGACTCGGGCGACATGCCCCCCGAGCCCCGCTCCGCCGCCTGGTGGCAGATCGGACGCCTGAGCGAGAAACTCGGTCGCTACGCCGACGCCTTCGACGCCTACGCGCAGATGAACGCGCTCCGACGAACCCCCTGGGACCCCGACGCCCACGCGGCGGATATCGACCGGCTCATCGAGACCTGGACCTACGCGCCCCCCGCCGGGCGCGCACAGATCGACGGCTCGGGCGTGATCCTCATCCTCGGCATGATGCGCTCGGGCACCTCCCTGACCGAACAGATGCTCGCGCAGCTCGATCACGTGACGCCGGGTGGCGAGACCAACATCCTCTCCCGCGCCGTCGCCAGCGTCGAGCCCGCGGGCGGGCGCTTCCGACCGCTTCCCATCGACCCGGCGCGCTACACCCCCGCCTCGATCGGCCGGCTCGCCCAGCGCGTGCGTCAGGGGTACGCGAGCCTCCAGCCCGACCCCGGCGCCGACGCGCGCGTCACGGACAAGCAGCCGTATAACTTCTACTACCTCCCCCTCATCGCCCGCCTGCTCCCGGGCGCGAAGGTCATCCACTGCGTGCGCAGCCCCATGGACACGTGCCTCTCCTGCTTCACGCAGAACTTCGCGGGCGCCCACCCGTACACCACCGACCTGAGCTGGCTCGGGCGGTACTACCGCGACTACCACCGCCTGATGGAGGCCTGGAAATCGATCGCCGAGCCCGACGTGCTCGACCTCAAGTACGAGGACACCGTACGCGAGCCCGAGACAACCCTCCGCCGGGTCGTCGGGTTCCTCGGCCTTCCGTGGGACGAGCGGATGCTCCGCTTCCACGAGTCGGAGCGCGCGGTGGCGACCTCGAGCCGCCAGCAGGTCCGCCAGCCCCTCTACACCTCCTCCGTGAACCGAGCGCAGCGCTTCGGGGAGGCCCTCGCCCCGCTGCGCGAGGCGCTCGGGGATCTCGCCCCCCTAGGCTGATGCCATGCGGATCCTCCTGACCAACGACGACGGCATCAGCGCGCCCGGCATCGTCGCCCTCCACGACGCCATCCAGGACCTCGGCGAGGTCGTCGTCGTCGCCCCCAAGACGGTCCAGTCCGCCACCAGCCACGGCATCACCTACCACCAGCCGCTCATGGTCTCCCAGGTCCGCGTCACCCGCACCATGCAGGGCGCCGCGGTCGATGGACGCCCCGCCGACTGCGTCAAGCTCGCCCTGACCAACCTCTGGCCCGAACGCTTCGGCGAGGGCCAGCGCCCGGACCTGGTCATCTCGGGCATGAACGCGGGCGCGAACTGCGGCATCAACGTGATCTACTCCGGCACCGTCGCCGCCGCCATCGAGGCCGCCTTCCTCGGCGTCCCCTCCATCGCCGTGAGCCAGCTCCTGGCCGGGGGGGACCCCGATTTTGACGCCGGCGCGCGCCACGCCCGGCGCGCCATCGGGGCGATCCTCGACGCCGGCCCGATGGAGCCCCACGAATGCCTCAGCGTCAACATCCCACGCACCGAGCGCGGCGACCCCGACGCCCACGCCGAGCGCGAGATCCGCGTCTGCCCGATGAACGTCCACGGACTGGTGGACCGGTACGAGCGTCGCGAGAGCCCCGGCGGGGAGGCCTACTACTGGGCGAGCGGGCACGGGCTGGATTTCCGGAGCACCGACTCCGGAACCGACGTCCACGAACTGAAGAACGGGCGCATCACCCTGACCCCGCTGCACTTCGATCTCACCAGCCACGCCGGGCTCGATCGCTGGCGCCAGCGCCTCGGGGAGTGACCAGTTTGCCCTGAACTCAGGGCAATTCCCCGGTTTCTCCACATCCACGGGAATGCGTGAGAACCACACGCGCAATTCCTGCGCACCCGGCTACCATCGCCCCCTTGCGTCGTCGCGAGACGGCGCGCCACGGCGGGCGGCCTGCCCGCGTCGTTGGAGACCCCCCCCATGCTCACGGCATCCTCCCGTGTCCGCGCCATCGGCGCGCGCGCCCTGGCCCTCTCGATCACCTGCGCCGCCGCCAACGCCCAGCACTGCCCCTCCCTCCCCGACGCCTCGAACGTCTACGTCTTCGAGGACGCGACCAACCCGGAGCGCAGCTACTCGATCCATCCGTACCGCGTCTTCGTCCCGGACCGACGTCCCGTCGCGGTCGTCGCCCCGTACAACGGGAGCTACAGCGACACCAACCCGTTCGGGTGGGTCGGGTGGTTCCGCGACCCGGCGACGTGCGGCCCCGAGCTGGTGCAGCGTCTCGAGGATGCGTGGGACGCCGGGTTCCGCCGGATCGTGCTCAACCGACCCGGGGGCATCCTGCAGGACAACGACATGGTGCAGATGTCGATGTTCTGGTACCTCGAGCAGGAGCGCCGCCAGGCCTACAGCGTGCACATGCGAGACTGGATCGAGGAAAAGCGCCGGATCGACCCCAGCCTGGAGGTGGGCATCTTCCTCGGCTCGCGCCACAACTCCCCCTGCACGCCCTGCCTCGAGCCCACCGGCGTGCTCAGCGCCAACTCGGACTGCATGGACGACCCGAACTACATGCCCGGCTGGCAGGGTCGCCTCGACGCCGCGACGCGTCAGAGCGCTGAGTGGACCTACCAGAACACGGCGCCGTACCTCAACAACGGGGTGAACGCCCTCTGGTTCGACAGCGCGAGCCTGCGCGGGAACACCACCGGCGTGATCTCCATGCGCGAGTCGATCCTGGCCCTGCAGCACAACCCGGACTACGCGGGCGTGCGCATCGGGGGCGAGGCGGTCCCCGAGGGTGTGATCGAGAACGGGCGGTGGGCGCCCAACCCGGCCGTCCAGCAGGCGCCCTGGATCGCCCTGCACCGTTTCTTCATCCAGGACTCCCGCGCCGGCGAGGTCTACGACCCCGCGACCACCGAGGTCGGCGTCGCCTTCATGAAGCCGGACGTGAACCCCGTCTACGACATCCGGGACATGGCCGACTTCCGCGACCGCGGGTACGTGCTCTGGTCCTGGCGAGCCTTTTCCTTCGACATGATGCAACGCCTCCACGACGGGGAGAACGACGAGTTCTACAACGCGGTCATCCGCGAGGGAACGCTCGCCGACTTCAACGCCGACGAGGTTGTCGATGAACGCGACCTGCTCGATTTCCTCGAACGCGTCACCTCACCCGAGCCCCCCGTCCGCCCCGCGATCTGGGACGGCGACGTGAACAACGACGATCGACGCGACTTCGCCGACATCGTCTACTTCCTCACGATGTACGGGGTGTAAGCGCGCGGAAACGGCCGCACCTTCGTGCGGCCGCCCGGAGAGAAAGAGAGAGTTCCTCACGACCGCCCCGCGTGACTTACGCGGGGCGGCGTTGTCCTTACACCATGTCGTCGAGCTGCTCGACCTCGGAGGCGAGCTGCTCCTTGAGCGACTCGATCTGCTCGGCGCCGAGCTTGAGCACTTCACGCACGCTCGACGGGATCTCCGTCGAGTCCAGGTCGAGGCGGAAACGCCCGACCACCTGGGCCGCCAGGCAATCCGCCGCGGTCACCACGCAGACCAGCGTCTGCTTCTCCTCGGGCGCCTCGGTCGGGCGGTGGTGGAAGCCGGTCACCGTCGCGAAGGGCGCCGGGAACTTCCACTTGGTGCACAGGGCGGCGCCGAAGTCCTGGTGGTTGGCGCCGAAGACGCCCTCCTCGACCTCGAGCATGTTCATGGTCGGCGTCCCGTCGGGACCAGCGCAGACCTTCTCGACCACCTCGATGAGCTTGTTCCGGTCGAACTGCATCTCGACCATGATCCCGATGTCGTGGATGAGACCCGCGAGGTAGGCCTCGTCGCCCAGGCCGAGCTTGAGGCTGTCGGCGATGAGCTTGCTCCCCGCCGCCACCGCGTTCGAGTGCACCCAGAGGTCCTTGGCGCTGAAGTTCGGGGTCAGCTCGCCGCCCCGGAAGAGCTTGGCGAGGCTGGCGGCGATCGCGATGTTCTTCACCGCGTTCAGGCCGAGCATCACGATGGCCCGGTTGATCGAGGCGATCTGCCCCGGGAGACCGTAGAACGAACTGTTCACGACCTTCAGGATGCGGCTGCACAGCGCGGGGTCGCCCGAGATGACCTCGTGCAGATCCTGAGCCGTCGAACTCGGGTCTTCCACAAGGTCGATGATCTTCAGCGTGATCTCGGGAAGCGTCGCGATGTGGCTGATCTCGCCGATCGCGCCCGCAACGACTTGCTCTCTCTGCTCAGCGGATACGGCCATGGGATCTTCCTTTCGGGTCAGAACCCGAGCCTCATCGGCGACCGCGCCCGCGCACTTGGGCGCGACACCACGCATTGCGCGCAGTTTCGCTTGACGCGACTCGCCCCCCCGCCCGGACTCGCCCGACGCGGTCCGAGAACCCGCTCAGTAGGCGCAGTGCTTGCGCACCATCCCCGGATCGAGCGGGTTGATCTCGACCAACGCCGACGCCGCCCGCACCCCCGCGCCTCCCTCGCCAAACGGGCGTGTGAAGGGCGCCCGCAGCGAGCGGGCCTTCTCCAGGGCCTCTCGGATGGCGCCCACACTCTCGGGCGCGTGCACGACGTTGTCCCCGTGCTCCCGCCCACTCTGGCGAACGCCGATGTTCACCGCGGGACACCCCAACGCCCCCGCCTCGATCAGCCCGGCGGAGCTGTTGCCCACGAGCGCCCCCCCCGACGCGCCGATGCGCTTGAGCAACCCCACGAACCGGGAACGGTCCAGATGCTTGACGAGCGTGACGTTCCCCCCGGCGCCCAGCAACGCCCGCAGCACACCCTCGCGCCCTGGATCATGGTTCGGGTGCAACGCCAGGGTGGGCGCCCCGCCCAGCGACTCGAGCGCCAGACTCGTCGCGTGCTCCTCCGCCTCTTCGGTCCGCCCGATCGGATGTGTCAGCAGGACCAGCTCCGGGGCGCCGAGCGCCTCGAACGACTCGTCGTCCAGCGGCTCGACGCGATCAAGCGCGTCGATCGCCGGCGAACCGATGACGCGGACGTGCTCCGGGCGCTCCCCCATCCGCCGGATGCGCTCGGCGCTCTGCTCGCTGGCGGCCAGGTGCAGGTGGGCCAGCTTCGTGATCGCGTGACGCATCGCCTCGTCGGCGACCCCCTCCGCCCGGTCCCCCCCGTGGATATGACAGACCGCGATCCCCCCCACGCTCGCGGCGCTCGCGGCCGCGAAGGCCTCGATCCGGTCCCCCAGCACCACCACCCATTCGGGCGCCAGCCGCTCAAAGCTCCGACCGAACCGGGCGACGCCCTTGCCCAGCGCTTCCACGTCCGCCCAGCGTCCGGTCCGCCCCACGGTCTGCATCGGGACCGAGTCCGCGACCTCGAAGTGCTTCTTGATCTCCCGGAACGTCTCGGCCGGCTGGATCAGGTGCGCCCCCGCCGCGACGACCAGCAGCTCCAGCTCCGGTCGATCGCGCACCGCCTCCATGACGGGTTTGAGCAGCCCGAACTCGGCCCGCGTCCCCGTAACGATTGCAACTCGGCGCGGCGCATCGGGCGTGGGACGCCGGTCTCGGGCGAGTTCGTCCTTGGAGTCGGTCCAGCCGTCGCCGATCATGCGAGGTCATCCTCCACGAGGGGTGTGTCCGCCTCCACGCTTTGCGCGAGTCGCTGGCCAATGACTTCATCGAGACGGAAGGGCTCGATGCCGGCGCCGGGGCGTTTGACGGTGAGGTCCGCGCGGGTGATCGTCTCGCCGGGGCTCAGGCCGCGCGTCGTGGTCAGGCTCTGGCGGGCGACCTCGCGGACATCACGCTCACACGCCAGCACGCGCTTCCCCGGCGCCCCCGCCACCCCCCCGCCGCGGGCCTCGCATCGGTCGGGCAGCGCGCCCACGTAACCGGAGAACGGACCCGGTTCCAACGACGCCCGATGGTCCGGGCCGCTGGCCGCACAGCAGTACGTCAGGTGCTTTTCCAGGATCGACGCGCCCGACTCAACGGCGCGCCGCCCGCTCTCCACGTCCGGGGTGTGATCGCTGTACCCGGTGACCACCCGCACGGCCTCGCCGATCACTCCGATCCCGCCCAACGCTTCCTCCGGCGCCGGATAGCAACTCACGCACTGCAACACCGCCAACCGTTCCCGGATCGCCTCCAGCCAACCAACCGCGCGCACCACCTCGTCCAGCGTGCTCGCCCCCGTGCTCACGATCAGCGGCTTGCCCGTCGCCGCGAGCGCCTCGAGCAGCGGCCTGTTGATCACGTCGGGGCTTGCGCTCTTGTACGCGTCCCACGCCAGCTCGCTCGCCGGCTTGACCAGCTCCAGGCTGAACACCGTCACGATGGCGTGAATCCCCAGCTCGTGCGCCAGGTCCACGACCCGCGCCATCTCGTCGAGCGAGAGTTCGAGCCGCCGCAGCATCTCGACCGGGTCCGTCTCGCCCGCGGCCTTCTGGTACGCCGCCAGCTTCGCGGCCTTGGAGAGCAGCCGGTCCGTCTCGAAGTACTGCAGCTTCACCGCGTCCGCACCCGCCTCCGCCGCGGCGCGTGTCAGCTCCAGGGCGCGCGCCACCTCGCCGTCGTGGTTCACCCCGATCTCGGCGATCACGTACGGCGGGTGTCCCGGGCCGATCTCTCGCGAACCGATCTTCACAGCGTCAGCCTATCCCGTCCGTCGCCAGCGGCGTGAGGCCTGGTGCTCGCTCGGGCCGGCGCCCAGCCCCAGCCGTTCGCGCAGGATCGCGTCGGCCACGAGCTGATCCACGCGGCTGTCGATGTCGATCACCTCGCCCTCCCCCGTCACCACCCCGCCCCGGCGGGCGCCCAGAAAGGCGTGCGGTCCGGGCGCGACGCCCCCGATCTGGTGAAACAACGCCCGACGCGTGACCGCGATCACGCCCCCGTCGGGGATGTGCGCCGGGGGCAGGTCCTGCCGGCGGTAGACGCCGTGGTTGAACACGTCCCCCTCCCACGGACGCGCGTTGCCCTCCTCATCGAGCCGCGCCGTCCACCAGGGGTGATGCTTGCCCACGGGCGCGTAGCTCTGCACGCTGTCGAACCCCTGGCCCAACCGTTCGACTGCGCGATCGATGAGCCCCGCGGGTCGGACGGGCACGTTCGCGTACAGGATGACCACCGGCCCGTCGTGGCCGCCGATCGACTCGCACGCGTGACGCGCCGCGTCATCGACCGTCGCGCTGTCGGAGGCGAGTTCGCCCGGGCGATCGATCGCGTCGGCGCCCAGGCTCCGCGCCAGGTCCAACGCCCGCGCGTCATCGCTCGAAACCACCACGCGACCGACACGCTCGCTCGCCATCGCGGCGTCGATCGTCCACGCGATGCACGGGCGCCCCCCCACGCACGCGGTGTTCTTTCCGGGCAGGCCCTTCGAGCCGGCGCGCGCCAAGATGATCGCCCGCGCGCTCACGCCGCCCTCCCCGCCAGAAGCCCCGGCTTCGGCTCGATCGCGCTCCCCGATTCCCGCTGCTCGCGACGCACCCGCGCCCAGAGGTCTTCCAGCGATTCCTCCCCGCCGAACCGCGCCCCCCCGGCGCCCACGACCTCGCCGTCGGAACGCACCACCATCGACTCCCGCGCGATCATCGCCGCACGCCACCCCGGCGCCGGGAGCGGACCGATCCGCGCCCCCGCCGACGTGCTCGCGGGGGGATCGATCACGCTCGCCCCGCACGCCATGATCCACGTGTCGTGGAACCGCTCGATCTCCGCGAGCGACGCCTCGCACCGGGTGATCCGCGGCACGATCCACGGACGCTCCATGCCCTCAAGCAGCCCCGACTCGCGCCGGATCTCGACCATCCGCTTCACACCCCGCTCCACCGCGTCGAACCTCGATGACCCGGTCAGCCGCTCGTACGTCCGGGCGCTCGTCGCCAGCAGGTCCACACTGATCACCCCCACGCCAGAGGCGAGCAGCGCCCGCAACCCCTCCTCGTCGTCCCCGAGACGGGCCAGGTCCGTCCGCAGGTGAACCCCCGCGAACCCGACCTCACGCGCCATCCGCACCACCTCCAACGCCCGCGGGTGCATCAACGGATCCCCCACGCCGTGCAGCGTGAGCGTCGCGTCCTCCGCGCCGCCCGCGACCTGTCGGAGCAGGTCGTGGATCGTCGCGATGTTCATCATCTCGCGCTCGACCGCCTCCGCCCCCCCGCGCAGCTGCGCCCCCCACTCCCCGGCGAGCAGCCGCCCGGTGCACAGCTCGAGCGTCAGACGGCGCGGTGTCCTCGCCATCGCCCCCACGCCCCCCCGGAGGGCACGCTCGATCGCCCCGAGCGCGAGCCGCTCTGGCGCCTCCGTCTCGCCGAGCACGCCCCCGATGAGCCTTCGACGCTCGAGCGTGTCCGGGATGGCGCGCACACACAGGGACCGAAGGGACGCGGGAACCTGCACGCACACCGGCTTGGCGATCGGGTCCCCCTGCGGCGCGATGGGCAGATACCCCACGAGCCCGCCGATCGTCGCCAGCGACCCCGCCTGTTCCCGCGCGTCGCTCAGCGATTCCACGCTCGAGCGGTCCAGCAGTACCGGGCAGATCCCGGGGGGCGCCTGCGTGAACACGATCTTGAACGAGGCCGGCGCCGAGCGGTACCGCTCGATCACCGCGTCGGTCAGCCCGGGGTCCACCAGCGCCCAGTCATCCCCCACGAAGACCGCGCCGTCCAGGCCACGCTTCGCCATGACCCCGGCGCACACCCGCGGCTCGAAGGCCTCGTCGCTTGCTGTTAGCCCCCCCACACCTCCACGCCACGTCTCGCCACCCCACACGCGCCCCGCGCCCACGCCCCGACGACGCGCCTCGATCGCCCCCCCGTCCACCTCCTCGATCACGACCGCGTCGCTCAGATCGCCCAGCAACTCGCGCACACGACCGGGATCCCCCGCGAGCAGCACGATCTCGTCAAGCTGCGAGGCGCGACGCAACCGCTCCACGCAGAGCCGCAACGCGTTGCGCCCGTGCGCGACCGGCTCGCTCAGATCCCGACGCTGGCCGAGCCCCCCGACCCCCTCGCAAACCGGAACGATCGCCGCCACGCGCCGGTCCTCCCCCGATGACCGGGCCTGCTCCGACTCGCCCCGAGGCGCCGGGTCGCTCGTCAGCTTCGCCGCCCGACCGGCGTGCGCCGCCACGCTCGCGTCCAGCAGACGCACCAGCGACTCGCTCGCCTCACGGATCCACGACACGTTCGTCCGGTCCCGCTCGATCTGGCGGCGCTGTCGCTCCAGGGGCGACGACTCCGGCCCCACCTCGAGCGCCCGATCGGCGCGCACCCGCGTGAGCGCCCCGGTCTGGTTGATGAACTGCACGAGCCGCAGCGCCGGCTGCAGGAGCACCACGCGGTCACGACGCGCGTTGACCTGCGTGATCAGTCGGTTCACCCGGGCCTGGTCCTGCTGGTGCTCCAGCATCTCGGAGAGCAGCGCCTCGGTCTCCGCGCTCAGGCGTCCGATCGCGTACGCGTCTCGACGGATCTGCTTGAAGCGCGCCCGCGCCCGCTCACGCCGGGCCTCCGCGTCGTCACGGGCGCCCGGGATCTCGACATCGAGCACGGGGGAACCCTGCGGGGCGAAACGCTCCAGGGCCTCCTCGATCGACATCGGCTCCACGCCGCGCTTGAACGCCCCCCCCACGCACGTGTCGATGGTCGTGCACCCCCGCTGAGCGTCCTGGGCGAACATCGCCTCGAACTGCGAGAGGTAGGTCGCCATCTGCTCGTCGGTGTAGACCTCCCCGCCCCCCGCCGCCGGGACGCGCCGCAGCAGGGATCGCATCCGAACGATCCGCTCCCACTCCAGCGTCTCCAGCGTGCGGAACTCGCCCAGCTCGGGCGCCCAGACGTCGTGGATGGCGGCGCCCGCGCTGTAGTACTGCCCGTCGGTGAAGGCCAGATCCTGCCCCACCAGGATCACCGGGTCGCACCCGAGGAACCGAGCGAAGTAGTGCGCCAGGTGCGCCACCGTCGCCCCCGCCTCGATCGCCCCCATGTCTTGGAACAGGTCCGCCCCGAGCGCCTCGTCGAGCAGCTCGTCCCGCGGCGTCAGCACCCGCCCCGGGAAGGCGTCCGGGATCGACGGGTTCGCCTTCGGCTCGGCGATCAGCGTCACGCCCTCCACGTCCTCGGGCGTAAGCCCCTCGTAGAAACGTCGGCTGATCTCGTGGTGATCGAGCGCCGTCACGAAATGCGGGCGGACCCCCCGCGCCAGCAGGGGCTTGAGCACCGTCTGCACCGCGATGATGACGCAACGCTCGCGCACCCCGGGCTCGGCGAGCGCGTCGATCGCCCGCTCCAGGCTCGGTCCCGCGCTCACCACGATCGCCGCGCGCCCCCGGTACGCGCCACGCAGCGGGGCGATCCCCTCGTTCGAGACGTAGTGGTCGGCGTTCATCAGCACGTTGCGCAGCGTCGCCTCACCCTGCACCAGCGTGGTCACCACACTCGTGCGGACCGCCGCGAGGACCCGTGAGAGACTCTGGCAGAACGTCTCGGCGTCCTCCCCCAGCCGCGCCCGGCTGGGGGGATGCACCACGATCTCGAACCCCATCGCCACCAGACCCTCGATCCCGGACAACGCCCCCGAGATCGACGCCCCGTCCTCCGCGCTGGTCAGGATCGCCAGGTTCGTCCGCTCGATCCACGCGCTGTGGTCCACGCGCTCCAGCACCGCCCGGAGCAGCGCCACGTCCGGCTCGAAGCAGAGGATCACCCCGGTCTTCCCCAACCGCTCGGCGATCCGCTCCACATGCAGCCCGAGCCCGAACCCGAGCACCGCGACCCCCGCGTGCTCTTCCACCTTCACCTGGTCGGCCAGGCGACGCGCCTCGGACGCCGGGCGCCGGGCGCTGGCGAGCAGCCGGTCCCCCTCGCCACGCAGGCGCGCGCTCAGCGGGCCCTCCTCCGTCTCGATGAACTCGATGTCCGTCCGGGGCGCCGTCGCCCGGATCCGCTCGCACAACGCAGGGCAGGACTTCGCGAGCGCCGCGAGGTTCTTCGAGAGCGTGTCCGACTCCCCCCCCGGGCCCTGATACGCCTGGTCGAGTCCGAAGCTGAGGATGTCCATCCGGGTGTCTCCTCCGGCGCAGGGCAAACCCGCCCCGGCCACCGGGGCGTATGGTGAGTGGATCGGCGCGCGGGCGTCGGCCCCTGCAACAATCGCCCGCCCCGGGAGGCCCCATGCAACTCGACGAGTTCACCCCGCAGATCGCCCCCCTCCCCCAGCCCAGCGCCCCCGTCCGCTTCGCCCTCGAGACCCCCTTCCCCGTCATCGGCGTCCTGCTCATCCTCGGCCTCGGGGCCGTGCTCGTGCTCAACGCCAGGGCGAAGCTGCGCACCGGACTGCTCGTGCTCTGCGTCGCCGCCCTTCTCGCCGGCGCCCTCGGTCTGCTCGCCGGTCTTGTCGAGACCCCCCGGGAGGTCCTCCAGGCCCGCACGAGGGAGCTGGTCGGCGCCCTCGCCGAGCTGGACGAGCCCGCGATGCGGACCGTCCTGCACCGGGACGTCGCGGTCCAGGTGCGCGGCGCCCGCGCCTTTGAAGGACGCGACGCCGTCATCCGGGGCGCGCAGACCCGCCTGAGCGGGGGCGTCTCCATCGACTCCTACGCCATCCCCGAAGTGCAGGCGGTGATCGACGGCGAGAACGCGGCACGCACGCAGGCCCGCGTCCGTCACGCCGGCCCGAGCGTCCCACCCGCGAGCTGGTGGCGCATCGACTGGTACCGCGCCTCACCCGAGGCGCCCTGGGAGGCGATCCGCATCGAGCCCCTCTGGA
>JBITAG010000335.1:0-18401 GCA_044439985.1 Phycisphaerales bacterium JB059
CAGGCGACCAGATCCCGGAATGAGCTGATCCTCTCGTCCAACGCCAAAGCCCCACGCGACCGCGGGGCGTCCGCCCCATTGCCCTTTGCCCAGTGCCCATTGCCCGCCGCAGCAAGCATCAGTCCACCCTCGGCAGCGTCAGCCCGCTCTGATCCTGGTCCTTCCCCGCCTTGTCCGCGTAGCTCACGGCGCAGACCCGGTCGGCCTTGAGGAAGACGAACTGCGCGATCCCCTCGCCCGCGTACACCTTGGCCGCCAGCGGCGTCCTGTTGCTGATCTCCAGCGTCACCTTCCCGCGCCACTCCGGCTCGAGCGGCGTCACGTTCACGATCAGCCCGCACCGCGCGTACGTGCTCTTGCCCACGCACAGCACCAGCACGTCCCGCGGGATCACGAAGTGCTCCATCGTCTCGCACAGCGCGAAGCTGTTCGGCGGGATGACCACGTGGTCCATCCCCGTGTCCCGGGTGTCCACCGTCACCATCAGCTCGTCGGTGAACTTCTTGGGATCCACGACGGTGATCCCCCCCGTGCGCGGCGTGGGGGTGAAGATCTTGAACACCGGCCCGACGCGGACGTCGTACCCATAGCTCGACACGCCGTAGGAGATCGTCCCGTCCCGCTTGCGGGCCTCCTCGAACGGCTCGATGCCGATGAGTTCGCGGATCTGAGTGTCGCACAGCACGCCCATCGCGTGACCCCGCTTTGCTGTGGACGCACCGATCGCGCTCGTCCCGGGCTGTCAACCCACGGACCGATCACGGCACGTCCCGTCGTGTGCTCGGGGGCGTCGCCCCCAACCCATGCCCGGTGAGCCCGGACATCCCATCCAGGGGGCCAACCCGCGACCCCCATCTGTCTCCCGACGACGCCCACCGGCGCCCCGGGCCTGCCTTCGTGGTTCTGGCCCCGATGGGCCTTGCCCGCCTTCCCTGGCGGTCTTCTGCCTCTTGTCTTCTTGCGGTCCTGTCCGTCCGAACACATGTATCGGTCGGACGGGCGGAGACTATACCACAACTGGTGGTGCTGTGAAGTTCGTCTTCACCAAAATGAAGTATGAGCCGGTGAAAAAGCTGTCGCTTGATCGCAAGCTCCCGCCCGTCCGACCCTTGCGCCACGGGACAAATTCCATCCACAATTTCGACGCCCCACATCTGGGTCCTTTTTGCGTTATTCACGCCCCCCACCACTACCCCTAGGGGTTGCCCGATCCAATCGCCCCCCCATCCCACGACCGGCGCGCCCCGCCCCCCTGTCGGTTGTCTGCGAGCCCCCCCGGGAACGCCTGTGGGGCGGTTGCGAAAGGACCGCTACGATCACCCCTCGCACCGCGGGCCACGCGCCCGGGCGAGCACCACGCCGGGCCCTCGGGACGGGCCGGACGACACACCTCCACACGACCGGGGCGACGATGAACCACTGGGCAACGCGAGCGCGCCACTCGTCCACCACTCTCCGATTCGGACGCGCCCTCTCCCTTGGCGCGGCGATGCTTGCCCTCGGGCTCGCGGGCGCGTGCGCCGGCAACAAGAAGCCGGCCCCAAGGGCCCGCGCCGTCGCCCCCGCCATCGACCGCGATGTCCCCGGCTCCCTGCGCGGCACCATCGGCGCCGAGGCGAGCATCCGCGGGCTCTCTCCCCTCCTCGTCTCCGGGATCGGCTTCGTGGTCGGGCTCGACGGCACGGGCGGCCTCCCCATGCCCGAGGAGTACGCCGCGACGATGGAACGCCAGATGGGCCTCGGCGGCGTGGGGCGAGCCAATGACTTCGGGGGCACGGCCTTCGACGGCAAGTCCCCCCGCCAGCTCCTCAGCGACCCGAACACCGCGGTGGTGATCGTTCAGGCCGCGGTCCCCCCGGGCGCCCGCGAGGGATCTTCCTTTGACGTCTACGTGCGGGCGGTCAACGCCACCAGCCTGGAGGGCGGACGCCTGTTCACCACGGAGTTGCGCCCGGGCCCGCCCAGCGCCTTCGGCGCCGACACCACCCTTCCGATCGGGAACGCCAAGGGGCCGATCTTCATCAACCCCTTCGCCGACCCGGGCTCCACCACCGACGGGGTCACCCGTGACGTCGGGCGCATCCTCGACGGGGGCATCGTGAACGAGGATCTCCAGATCGAGATCGTGCTCGACAACCCGTCCCACGAGCGTGCCCGGCGCATCACCAGCGCCATCAACTCCCGCTTCCCCGAACGCACCGGGGACAACGGGCCCATCGCCCGCGGACGGAACGATTCGCTGGTCCGCGTGCGCGTTCCCCGACGCTTCTCTGACCGCCCGGGCGAGTTCCTTCAGCTCATCCGCCACCTGCAGATCGACCGCAGCTACCCCGAGCTGTACGCCCGGCGCTATGCGCAGACCATGAGCGCCCAGCCCTACCTCGCCGACGAGATGGGGTGGTGCCTTGAAGCGCTCGGCGAGCAGGCCAAGCCCTTCCTGCGTGACCTCTACGAGCATCCCGAGGCGGCGCCCCGCCTGGCCGCCCTCCGCGCCGGCGTCGGGCTCGACGACCCCCGCGCCGCGCCCTACCTCAAGGAGATCGCGAGCAACGGTCCCGACGCCCTGCGCACCGACGCGATCGAGCTGCTCAGCCGGCTCGACGCCGGGCCCTCCGTGGACCAGAGCCTCAAGGGGCTGCTCGACTCGGAGGAACTCTCGATCCGGATCGCGGCCTACGAGGCCCTGGCCGGGCGCGCCGTCGACGCCCAACGCCGGCGCCTCATGCGGATGGTTGAGGGCCAGACCGGCCCGGGCTCCCTCCGCTTGACCCGCACCAACCTCGACGCCATGGCCCGCATGAGCCTGCCCCGGGGCACCATCCAGGGTGTCAGCCGCGAACTCATCGCCGGGAAGTTCTTCCTCGACCGGGTCCCGTACGGGGATCCACTGGTCTACGTCACGCAGCAGGGCGAGCCGCGCATCGTCCTCTTCGGCGAGGACCTGCGCCTGACCAAGCCCTCGCTCGTCACCGCGTGGGAGAACCGCCTGATGCTCTCGGCGGATTCGGAGTCCGACCCGATCCGGCTCTACTACCGCGACCGGCGGACCGGCCGCGTGATCGTGCAGGAGGCCGACGACCGGCTGCCGGAGCTGATCGAGATGCTCGCCCGCGAGCAGACCGCCGACGACCCGCGCACCGGGCTGGGGCTCTCGTACGCCGAGACGGTCGGGGCCCTGTACAACATGTACAACGACGGGGGGTTCACCGCCGCCTTCTCCACCGAGCGTGACCGCCTGCTGGCCCAGCTCATCAGCTCGTCGAAGCGGGAGGAGATCACCGTCCGCCCGGCGACGCCGGGCAGCGAGGAACGCCTCGTGGTCTTCGACTCCCCCCGCCTGCAGACCCCGGGCCAGCAGCGTGAGAACGCCCCGAGACGCAACGGGCTGCTCGTCCCGCTCACCCCCCCGCCCGCCGAGGGCGAGGACCAGGACGAATCGGGACAGTGAGGTCGGCGCCAGCGCGATCTGTTGACCCTCGGCGAGCCCGCCGCCCGCAACGGCTGGCGTGGCGTTGTGGACGCGCGAAGAATCCAGCGCTGCCCGCGGGAACCCGGTATCCTCTGGAGGAGCCCGATCGATCGGCGTCTCGCGACGCGATCCGCCGGTCGGGATTGCCGCACTATTACTTCGCCATGGATCGGCCCGGGGCGGACGGGCCCGTGGGAGCAACACGGAGGTTCGCTCCAGATGTCTGAGACCGCCGCCACAAAGAGCGATTCCCCCGCCGCCCCCCCCCGCCCGAAGGGCGCCCGGGGCCTGCGCCTCAGCGCGCTGACCCTCTCGGGGTTTAAGTCCTTCGCCGACAAGACCACCTTCACCTTCGATGACCCCGTGACCGGGATCGTCGGCCCGAACGGGTGCGGGAAGTCCAACGTGGTGGACGCGATCAAGAGGGTGCTCGGCGAACGCTCCAGCAAGTCGCTTCGGGGCAAGGAGATGATCGACGTCATCTTCGCCGGTTCCGCCGGACGCAAGCCCGCCGGCATGGCCTCGGTCACGCTCCGCTTCGACAATCCCGTCTCCGACGCGGCGCCCGTCATCCGTCAGCTGCGCGAGGAAATGGACGACGAGGAGACGCCCGAGGCGTCCGGACCCGAGGAGGCCACCCCCTCGCTCGTGGATCGACGCGTCCGGCGTGCGCTCCCCATCGACGCCGACGTGGTGGAGGTCGAACGCCGGCTCTACCGCGACGGGAAGAGCCAGTACCTCATCAACAGCAAGCTCGCCCGTCTGCGTGACATCCGGGACCTGTTCCTCGACACCCGCATCGGCGCCGACGCCTACTCGATCATAGAGCAGGGCAAGGTGGACGCGATGCTCCTCGCCAGCCCGATGGAGCGTCGGGCGATCTTCGAGGAAGCCGCGGGCATCGCCAAGTACAAGCAGCGACGCATCGAGGCGACGCGCAAGCTCGACAAGGCCGAGACCAACCTCGTCCGCACCCGCGAGCAGCTCGACTCCACCGAGCGCCGGCTCCGCCTGGTCCGCGGCCAGGCCGCCAAGGCCCGACGCTTCCAGGAACTCGAGGACGAGCACAACGCCCTGCGTCTGGCGCTGGCCTTCGAGCAGTACGACGAGATTCGTCAGCGACTCGACGGGCTGACCAGCCAGGTTCAGTCGCTCCAGGCCAAACGCGACGAGGCCCACGAGGTCGTCGGGAAGCTCGAGCAGGAGCGTCAGGAGGCGGAGCTGCGCCGCCATGAGCTGGCCACCGCCCACCGGCGACTGGAGGAGTCCCTCGTCGCCGCCCGCCACCGGGGGGAGAGCGCCGAGCAGCGTCTGGCGATGGCCCAGCGCGCCATCGAGGAGGCGCGCGAGCAGGTCGAGACCGAACGCACCCGCCTCAAGGAGGCCGAGGAGCAGATCAAGAGCCTCGACGCCCAGATCAACGAGCAGGGGGAGGAACTCGCCCGACTGAGCGAGGCGGTCGGCGACGCCGAGCGGGCCCTCGACGCCGCGACAAACGCGCGCGGCGAGGCCCTCGCCCGGGCCAGTGACCACCGGTCCGCCCTCAGCGAGCGGAAGCGCGAGGCCGAGGGGATCGAGCGTGAACGCACGGGCCTGCTCGCCTCGATCCAGGCGGACGAGCGCCGCCTCGAGACCCTGCGCGAGCAGCGGGAGACCAGCCGCGCCCGCCTCGACAAGCTCGAGCAGGAGCACGCCGAGGCCGAGCGCCAGGCGGGCGAGCTTGAGCGCGCCCTGGAAGAGCGTCGGGGCTCGATCGAACGCCTCGCGAGCGAGCGCGACGCGAAGCGTCAGTCCAGCGACTCGCTCAGCGAGGACCGCCGGCGATTGGGTGAGCGTGTCAGTTCGCTGGAGCAGGAGCACGTCCGCCTCGAGTCACGCCGCGCCACCCTCGACGAGATGGTCAAGTCCCGCGAGGGGCTGGGTGAAGCGGCCCGCTACGTCATGCAACGGGCCGAGTCGGGCGAGGGCTTCACGGGCGTCATCGCCCCGCTGGCCGAACTCATCGAGGTCGCGTCGGAGTGGGCCGGCCCCGTCGAGGCGGCGCTCGGGCACGCCCTGACCTCCATCGTGGTCGAGAACGTGCTCGCGATGCCGGGCTCGGGGGAACTCGACGCGCTCCCTGGGCGCGTCACCTTCATCCCGCTCCAGAGCATCGCCAGCGACCTCGAGCCCGACCCGAGCCGGGTCGCCTCGGTCTCCGGCGCCCGGGTCGCCTCCGTGCGGGCCCTGGCCCGGTCCCGCCAGGACCTCGCCCCCGAGCGTCAGGCCCAGGTCGGCGCCCTGCTCGACCGCCTGCTCGGACGCAACATGCTCGTCGAGGATCTCGACGCGGCTCTCCTGCTCGCCGCCGGTCCCCTGCGCGGCGTGAAGGCCCGCTTCGTCACCCGAAACGGCGCGGTCTACGAGTCCGACGGGCGCGTCATCGCCGGACCGGTGACCAACGAGCAAAGCTCGGGCATCATCCAGCGTCAGAGCGAACTCAGCGCCCTGCAGGCGACCCTCGCGCAGCTCGACGCCGAGCTTTCGGGTGAACGCTCCACCCTCGAGCGCGTGGACGCCGAGGTGGCCCGCGTCAGCGCCGACCGCGCCCGCATCGAGAGTGAGCTGGCCGAGCAGGA
The DNA here is from genome assembly GCA_044439985.1 of Phycisphaerales bacterium JB059. Lineage (GTDB taxonomy): Bacteria > Planctomycetota > Phycisphaerae > Phycisphaerales > UBA1924 > JAJRXR01. The sequence goes on from JBITAG010000335.1 coordinate 6,088, forward strand.
GCGGGCGCTCGTCGGCGAGCAGACGAGGCTGGATCGCCTCACCTCCGACATGGCCCGCCTCGACCGGGAACGGGAAGAGGTGCGAGCCGAACTCGAGCAGCTCAGCGAACGCGCCGGCGGCATCGAGCGAGGTCGCGAGGAACTCCGCGAGCGCGCCGCACGCCTTGAGCGTCTCTTCGCCGAGCAGACCAGCTCGCTCGAAGACCTGACAAGCGAACTCGAAACGCTGGAACGCGCCGTCGAGCAGGCGAGCGAGGCGATGACCGCCGCCCGGGTTTCCGCCGGCGCGCTCAACGAGCAGGCGACCGCCGCCCGACGCGAGCTCTCCCGCCTGAACCTGGAACGTGACGCGAGCGTACGGCGGCGTGAAGAGACCGCCCGCCAGGTCGAGGCCACCCTCGCCCGCGCCCAGCAGCACGAGCAGACCGTCGAAGAAGCCCGCGAGCAGGCCGCAGCCGCTCGCGAAGAGGCTCAGACGCTCGAGCGCCAGATCGAGACGGACCGCGAGGCCCTCGAGCGGGCGACCTCGATCGTCGCACAGCACGCCGAACGCCTCACCGGCGCCCGCAAGATGGCCCAGCTCGTCGAACGGGACTGGTCCAGCCTCGAGATGTCACGGCGCGAGCTGGAGGTCAAGCGCGAGGGCATCGAGGAACGCACCCTCGAGGACATCGGCCTCGACGTCGCCCTCGAGTACGGGGAATACAAGGCCGTCATGGCCGACGGCGACGTTGAACGCATCGACGCCTCCGACGCCTCCGCCCGCGTCAACGTCCTCAAGGGCGAGATCAAGAAGCTCGGCAACGTCAACATCGACTCGATCGAGGAAGAGAAGAACCTCGAGGAGCGTAACGAAGACCTCATTAACCAGGTCCGCGACATCGACGAGGCCCGCATCAAGCTCGCCACCCTCATCGAACGCCTCAACATCGCCAGCCGCGACCGCTTCGGCGAGATCTTCGCCGGCATCCAGGAGGCCTTCGGCAGCAAGGACGGCATGTTCCGACGCCTGTTCGGGGGCGGGCGCGCCGAGGTCCGGCTCATGGGCCTGGTCAAGGAAGTCGACGGGCAGAAGGTCGTCACCGACGAGACCGACCTGCTCGAGTCGGGCATCGAGGTCATCGCCAAGCCCCCGGGGAAGGAGCCCCGCTCCATCAGCCAGCTCTCGGGCGGCGAGAAGACCATGACCGCCGTGGCCCTGCTGCTGGCGATTTTCAGGTCGAAGCCCAGCTGCTTCTGCATCCTCGACGAAGTCGACGCGGCGCTGGACGAGGCCAACGTCGGTCGCTTCTGCGGCACCCTCGACCAGTTCACCGACACCAGCCACTTCATCGTCATCACGCACAACAAGCGGACGATGCAGGCCGTGGATCGGCTCTACGGCGTCACCATGCAGGAACGGGGGGTCTCCAAGCGCGTGGACGTCCGCTTCGACCAGGTCGGCGCCGACGGCAAGATCGACAAGACCGCGGTGGAGAACGCCCCGCCCGAGATGGTCGACGAGCCCGAAGCCGAGCAGGCGCCCAGCCCGACTGGCGGCCTGCGCCAGGCCCTGGCCAGGATGCGCGAGGAGCAGGCGCCGAGCGAGGTCGGCGGCGCAACCAGCCCGTCCGGAACGTGAGTGACGGGCTAGTGGGTCCGCACCGCGCCGGTGAGTCCGCTGATGTCCGAGGCGCCCTGGGATCGCACCCACTTTGAGAGCCCCCGCGCGATCCTGATCGGCGCCCGCGGATCCGCGAACAGCGCCGTCCCGACCTCGACGGCGCTCGCACCCGCGAGGACCAGCTCCGCGGCGTCCTTCCAGCCGGTCACGCCCCCGATGCCGACGATGGGCACGCCCGCGTCACGCGCAACCAGTCGGTGCACGTCGTAGACGATCTTCACCGCCTGGGCGTGCACCGCCGGACCTGAGAGCCCGCCGGTCGTGTTACCCAGCGCGGGCTTGCGCGAACGCACGTCGATCGCCATCGCGGGCGTGGTGTTGCACAGGCAGAGCGCGTCGGCGCCCGCCTCGATCGCGCTGCGGGCCAGGTCCACGATGGAGTTGGGCGCGGGTGTTGTCACGGGCGGGAGCTTCACCAGCAGCTTGGTTTGCTTCAGCTCCGCCCGCACGCTGGCGACCAGTTCGCCCAGGAGCCCGGGCTCGCTCCCGAACTCCACCCCGCCGTGCACGTTCGGGCAGGAGACGTTCAGCTCTGCGCCGGCGATCCCTTCGCACATGTCGAAGGCCGAGGCGACGCGGGTGTAGTCCTCCACGCTGAACCCCGCGATCGAGCCGATCACCCTGCAGGGCAGGCCCGCGGCCTTGGGGGCGTGGTCCCGCATGAAGGCGTCGATCCCCGGGTTCGCCAGCCCGATCGCGTTGAGCATGCCCACCCGCGTGGGCCAGACCCGCCAGGCCCGGTTCCCCTCGCGCGGCTCGGGGGTGATGGACTTGGTCACCAGGGCCCCGACGCGTGACAGGTCGAGCTGCTCGCCCATCTCGTCGAGCACCCCCGCCGTCCCCGCCGCGAGGATCACGGGCGACGCCAGCTCGATGCCCGCCAGATCGACACGCAGCTTGGGGTCGGGAATCGGGGCCATCCGGGCGACAGTATGCCAGCCCGCCGGGCCGCGCGTACCGTTGGGCTCGCCCCGACTCTGGAGAGGACCCGTCCATGGACATCGACGAACGCATCCGCCGCTTCGAGGAACTCGTCAAGGAGGACCCCGAGAACGACATGGCCCTCTTCTCGCTCGCGGGCGCGTACAACCAGTCCGGGCGTTACAAGGACGCCGCCGAGACCTACACCCGGTGCACCGAACTCAACCCCACGATGAGCAAGGCGTACCAGCTCGCGGGCGCCGCCCTCATGGCCTCCGATCAGGCCGACAAGGCCAGGGACCTGCTCACCCGCGGGTACACCATCGCCGCCGAGCAGGGCGACCTGATGCCCAAGAAGGCGATGGAGGACCTCCTCCAGCGCCTGGGCGCCCCCGTCCCGAAGGTCGAGAAGGCCGAGGAGTCCTTCCCCCCCGGCTCGTTCGTCTGCCAGAAGACCGGCAAGCCCGGGACGCAGCTCCCCCGCCCCCCGTTCAAGAACGCGATGGGCGAGTGGATCCAGGAACGCATCAGCAAGCAGACCTGGGACGAGTGGATCGGCCTGGGCACGAAGATCATCAACGAACTGCGTCTGGACCTCTCCCGCGACGAGCATGACGCGGTCTATGACTACGCCATGCGACGTTTCATCGGCCTCTCCGACGAGGCCTACGAAGAACTGCTCGGCAAGGCGCCCCCTCAGCCCGAGGGACAGTACCGTGGAGTCGTCGATGACATCCTCTCCCGCGGCGGGCACCTCGAGGACTTCCAGGGCGAGCTGCACAAGGGCGTGGGAACCTAACGGAAGAGCCCACGCCGACGCAGCTGTCCCATGATCAGGGACTCAAGGTTTGTCCCCGTCGGCACGAGCAGGTGGGACATCGAACGCGCCCGGCAGCTCCGCTCCAGCAGTTCCTGGTGCGCCTCGAACCGCTCCCGGTACTTCCTGAGCAGCGCCGCCGAGACGGTCACCTCCGTCGCCCGCCCGCTCTCAACATCCGTCAGGCGAAGATCCCCCACCAACCCCCGATCGCGCGCCAGCGCGGGATCGATCTCATCCGGCGAGAGCACCTGCAGGCAGGTTGTGTCGTACGCCCCCCCACCGCCGGCCCCCCCCGCGTAGTAGTTGAGCCCCTCAACCAACCCCTCCCGCACCAGGAAGTCCGAGATCACCACCAGCACCCCGCGCCCCGCGCTCCGCGACGACGAGAGCCGACGGGCCGCCTCGAAGAAACCGCCCTCCGGCGCCACCGCGTCCCCGGCGGCGCCCGCCGGTTCGCTCGACGCCCGGGCCAACGCGTCAAGCAGGAACCGCCCGAGACGCTCAACGTTCCGCCGGCCCCGCATCGGCGCCAGTTCCACCACGCCCGGTTCCCCCCCCCATCCGAAGGTCGCCGCCGAGACCCGGTTCATGTTCACCAGCCCGATCGACCCGATCGCCATCGCCAGCCGGGCCGCGAACACGAGCTTCGAGGGATCGCCAGCGCGCATCGAGCCCGAGCAGTCGAGCACCACCCGCACCGCCAGGTCCTCCTCCTCCCGGAAGAGCTTGATGAAGAAGCGGTCGAACCGCGCAAACGCGTTCCAGTCGATGTGGCGCAGATCGTCCCCGGGCACGTAGTCCCGGTAGTCGTCGAACTCGACCGACTGCCCCCGCTTCTTGCTGCGCCGTTCACCCGGCAGCTTGCCCGCAAAGATCTTGCGGCTCACCACGTCCAGCCGGGACATGCGCCGGAGCAGGTCCGCGCCCAGCAGTTCCTCCATGGACGTCGGGATGGACGTGGTTTGACCCGCGATCACGAGCAAAGACTAGCCCGTCACGGACGTTCCGGGATCGCCTGGATCAGCGGACTCGACGCGGGTTGGGCGCCGGCTTGCCGTCGGCGTACTCCCAGACCACCACCTCGATCCGGCGCACGCCCCACGCGAGCGCTTCCTCGTGGGTCGGGAAGAGCAGATCCAGGCGGTTGCCCTTGATCGCCCCACCACAGTCCAGCACCGGGACGATCCCATCGGCGGCGTACCCGTCGATGGTCAGCATTGAGCCGTACGGGAGCACGCTCGTGTCCGCCGCGACCAGAGCGCCCCCGTTGGTCCGCACGGAGTGAAGCGTCGCGGTCTGCCCGTCGGCGAACTGCCCGCACGAGGCCGCGTGGGGCGAGTACGCGGTCACGAGCATCTCGATGGTGCGGGCCGGACGCACGGGGCGCCCGTCAAACCAGCGGGTTTCCGCGTCGAACGCGGGCGCCGGGGTCTCGTCCTCGACCACCTCGATCGGGGCCGCACTCTCCGGGGTGAACGCGACCTGGGTCACGCGGGGCTCCTCGCTGGACTCGACCGAGGCGAGCAGGGGCGCCGAACCCGCCTCCTTGGCGAGGATCGCCGAGAGGACCACGATCGCGGCGCCCGCGGCGAAGGCGGCAACCTCCACCCCTCGGGCCCCCCGCCGGGTCTGGAACAAATCCAGGGTCGAATCTTTGATGAGATTCAAGGCGTCGCTCCGATCTTCGAGTTGCGCGAGAAACCCGGCCTTCGTCTGACCGGCGCCGAGTCCCGCCCTTCCGTGGCGTTCCCCGACCGAGCGCTTCGCTCAAAGGCGACCGTACCCCGGGACATCCTTGCCCCACACCAAGATACCGCCCCCGCCCCGACTCGGCCGGAGACCCGCCCGTCTGGAGCGCGCAACCCTTTCAACCGACAGGTTTTCCCGGACCTGCCCGCGCAATCCGACCCTGGCGCACCCCTTGCGCCTCCCCCACCGCGGCCTCCGCCCCGCGACCCCCTAGGCTCTTCTCCCCCATCTCCCCGTCAGGAGCCCCCGCGTGGAACTCGATCTCATCCTGACCACCCTGACCATCGGGCTCGTCGCCGGGCTCGTCGGTGGCCTGGCGGGCATCGGTGGCTCGATCATCATGCTCCCCGCCCTCGGCCTCTTCATCGGGTACCAGACCCCCGAGCACACTGAGCACCACCTCTACATGGCCGCGGCGATGACCGTCAACATCGTCGTCGCCTTCTCCAGCCGCGCCCAGCACCGAAAGGCCGGCGCCCTCCGTCCCAGAATCGTCCGCCCCCTCATCACCAGCATGGCCCTGGCGATCGTCCTCGGCGTCCTCCTCTCCAACGTCTTCGAGGGTGATATCGCCCGACGGGCCCTCATCCTCTTCCTCTTCGCCTTCTGTGCCTACACCCTCGTGACCACCCTCCGGCGCCTCCCCGAGCACGAGGAGTCCGACCAGCGCGGCGGCGCCCCGCTCCTGCTCGCCATCGGCGCCTTCACCGGACTCCTCGCCGGATTCCTCGGCATCGGGGGCGGCCTCGTCATGGTGCCCCTCCTCCAGTTCCTCGCCCGCATCCCCCTCCGGCTCTGCATCGCCACCAGCGCCGCCGTCATGTGGCTCACCGCCCTCGTCGGCGCGATCGCCAAGCTCGCCACCCTCTCCCAGCACACCATCGAGGGCGTCCCCCTCCACCTCGCCGACGCCCTCGCCCTCGCCCTCCCCATGGGGGTCGGGGCGCGCGTCGGCGCCGCCAACGGCGCCACCATCACCCACCGCATCCGCCTCCCCCTGCTGCGGGTCGCCATCGCCACGCTCCTCGCCGGCGCGGGCGCCCGAATGGCAGGCGTGGGCGTCGATGAGCCCGAACCGGCAGCCGATCACAACCCCACCCCCGCCCAGACGCCCTGAGGGCCCACGAGGCGGATCGGCCCCACCATTGCTTCTCCGATTACAGATCCACGCCCGGGTTCCGAACGAACCCCCCGGGCGTCCGTACGCCGCCGAAGGAGGTCGCCATGCAGCCCAGAGGGCTCCGAGCATTCGCCAATGACGCCAAGACCGCGATGCTGCTCGCCGCGCTCACCGGACTCTTCATTGTCGTGGGCGCCGCGATCGGTCCGCGCTGGATCCTCCCCATGTTCATCATGGGCGCCGCGATGAACGTCGGCGCCTGGTTCTTCAGCCACAAGATCGCCATCGCCTCGATGCGCGCCCGCGAGCTGACCCCCGAGACCGGGGGCGACCTCTACCGCATGATCGACCGCCTGCGCCGCAACGCGGGCCTGCCCATGCCCCGGGTCTACATCTCCCCCCAGCAGGCGCCCAACGCCTTCGCCACCGGGCGGAGCCCGCGCAAGGCCGCCGTCTGCTTCACCCAGGGCGCGATCGACCTGCTCGACCCGGACGAACTCGAGGGCGTCGCCGCCCACGAACTCGCCCACATCAAGAACCATGACACGCTCATCTCCACCGTCGCCGCCACCGTCTCCGGCGTGCTCGCGATGCTTGCGCAGTACGGGCTCTTCCTCGGCCTCGGGCGGCGCGAGGGCTCCAACCCCCTCGTGATGATCGCGGTGATCATGATCGCCGCCGTCGGCGCCGCCGTCATCAAGGCGATGATCTCACGCTCGCGTGAGTTCGAGGCCGACGCGGACGGCGCCGCCATCGCCGGGTCCCCCGACGGCCTGATGAGCGCGCTCGGCAAGCTCGACGCCCTCTCCCGACGCGTCCCCATGCGCCAGCCCAACCCCGCGATGAACAACCTCTTCATCGTCGAGCCGCTCGCCTCGAACCTGCGCGGCGGCAACCCCCTCACGCGCCTCTTCGCAACCCACCCCCCGACCGAACAACGTCTCGCCGCGCTCAGCCGCCTGCGCCAGCGCTAACCGGCGCCCCGCTCCCCCCGCAGGCGGGCACGCAACTCCAGCCGCAGCGCCTCGACCTCGTCACGCAGCCGGTCGAGCGCCGCGTCCGCGCCGTTCCTCATCAACTCCTCGTGCCCGATCGGCTCCCCGATCGCCACCCCGACGCGCTGGCCGAACACCTTCGGCAGCCGGCGCCCTCGGGGCCACGCGTCGTACGCCCCCTCGATCGCCACCGGGAGCACCGGGCAGCGGGACCGCTTCACGATCACCGCGGCGCCCCGCTTGAACGGCGCGACCTCCCCGTCGAACGTGCGCGATCCCTCCGGGAAGATGATCACCGCCCGTCCCCGCTCCAGCCGCGAGAGCGTCTCCTTGATCGCCCGCGTGTCGCCCCCCCCGTCCTCCCGCACCGGGAAGGCGTAGAGCCGGCGGATCAGGGGCGCCAGCAGCTTCACGCGGAAAAGCCCCTCCCTCGCCACCGAGTCCGTGTGGCGCGGACCCACCCCGACCCCGATCGCCGGCGAGTCCAGATAGCTCTGATGGTTCGCCACCACCAGCAATGCCCCGGAGCCCGGCACGCGCCCGCGCCCGTACACCCGGAACCGCCAGCACACCATCAGCAGAACGGTGCACACCAGACGCATGAACTCGTAGAACAGGAGCTGGATCAGTCCCGTCCCCGGATGACGGGCTCGATACGTCGCCAGCGGATCCATCACGTTCGGCTCACCCGTCCGCGTCGATCATCGCCGACACCCGCTCGCGCACCACCCGCTCGAGAACATCGATCACCCCGTCCACGCACAGGTCGGAGGTGTCCACCCGCACCGCGTCCTCCGGGCAGATCAGCGGCCCGTCGGAGCGGGTCGAGTCGATCTCGTCCCGCCGCCGGATGCGTTCGAGCATCGCGTCCTCGTCCACCTCGTGTCCTTCCTCGCGCAGCTGCGCCGCGCGCCGACGCTCCCGCACCGCGGGGTCCGCGTCGAGATAGAACTTCACCGCCGCGTCCGGGAAGACCACCGACCCCTGGTCGCGCCCCTCGCTCACCAGACGCGGGTGCTGCGCCGCGATGATCTGCTGCTTCCGCACCATGTGCCGACGCAGCTCCCCGATCGCGGCCACATCGGAAACAACCGCCGTCACGTCCTCGCTCCGGATGCGGTGATCGATCGGCGCGTCCCACGCGAGGATCATCGGCGGGTCCGCGGTCCAGTCGAAGTGCAGGTCGGCGCCGATCACCTTCGAGACCAGCTCGCCCGGTTCATCGATCGGAATCTCGTGATCGATCATGATCGCCGCCGCCGCCCGGTACATCGCCCCGGTGTCCAGGAAGTCGAGGCCGAGCCGCTTGGCCAGCGTCCGCGCGACGGTGGACTTGCCCGTCCCCGCCGGGCCGTCGATGGTGATGATGATCGGAACGTTCGCGGGCACGATCGGGTCATCTCCATCGACCCCGTACGCGAGCGATCCGTTCTCCCGCGCCGCGAGGCTTCCCAGCGTTGACGCCGTGTCGTTCGCCATCGATCTCAGCCTCTGCGCGCCCAACCGGCGCGGGTGTCAACCGTCGGCGAGCGACTCGAACACCGCCTCGATCGCCTCACGGCTCATGATCGACCCCAGTGTACCATCTCCAGACCCGCGATAATCAATCGACAGCGTCTGGTCATACCCCACCGCCTTGATCGCCTCGATCATCGGCGCCAGGTCGTACGTCACGTGCACCGGCGCCGGCGTCTCGTCGATCATCGCCTCCAGGTCCGCCAGCAGCTCCTCCGGCAGCCCCTCCAGGCTCAACTCGTCATCCCCCGACGCCTCGCCCTCCGGCTCCGCCGCGGCATCCCCCTTCGCCTCCTCCGCCTCGCCCCCGGTGTCCGCCCCCTTCTTGGACCCCGCCTTCTTCGCCGGCGCCTCCGGCTCGGGCGCCTCCGGCTGCTCGAGTTCCACCGTCGTCGCCAGCAGGGCCGAGGCGTACGGCGTCAGGCGACGCAGGTACGCCCCCGGATCCTCCGATTCCGCCGCCGACTGGAAGTCCGGCAGCGTCCCGATCCGGAACCCCCCCACCTTCTTCACCAGCTCGATCGTCCGTTCCGGCGTCTGCGTCAGCCCACGCGTCGGACGGATCAGCACGTTGATCTCCATCCGCTCCCCGAGATCCACGATCGGCTTGAGCCGCTCGCACGCCCGCTCGAACGAGGCCTCGTCGTCCTTCCCCTTGATCGAGAAGCCCACCGACGAACACCCCAGCAGGCGGGCCGCCTCCAGGACGCGGCGCATCCGCTCGGTCGCCTGCTCCCCCTTCGACTCGGCCGGCTCGGCCAGGGGGAGGGCGTCGGGCTCGATGAGGACCAGGGCGGCGCACCCCGCCTTGTCCCCCGCCTCCCGCAGACCCACCAGCCGATCGCGGGTCGAGCCCGCCAGCAGGTCCGTCGTCAGCGTCAGCCCGTGCAGCCCCAGCTCCTCCCGCGTGAACTGCGGCACCTCCAGCAGGTCCAGCTTGGGCGGGGCGGCCCCCCGCTTCTTGAGCAGGGAACGGATCGAACTGATCGAGAGCGTCATCAGCATGAGCGGGGACTGTACCCGCCCGACCCGGACAGGGCACGACCGGACCCGTGGATTCCCCTCCCCTTGCCGAGACGCCCGCCCCCGATACCATCCCGGACCCGCAGGCGACACCGCCCGGGCGCCGAGGAGAACCGCGCATGGACACGCCGACTGACCGCGTCTATTCCGAGAGCCACGAGTGGCACAAGGTCGAGGGGGACACCCTCACCCTGGGCCTCACCCAGTTCGCCGTCGATCAGCTCACCGACGTCACGTACGCCGAGATGCAGCCGGTCGGGACCACCTTCGACGCCGGCGGGAACATCGGCGAGGTCGAGAGTGTCAAGACCACCAGCGACGTCTACTGCGCCTGCGCCGGCGAGATCATCGAGGTCAACCCGGCCCTTGAAGACAACCCCGGCGTCATCAACGACGATCCCTTCGGCGAGGGCTGGCTCGTCAAGGTCCGCATCACCGACCCCGCCGGGCTCGACGCCTGCATGGACGCCGAGGCCTACAACGCCCAGCTCAGCTCCTGACCCGTCGGCACGCCCCCCCGCGAGAAATCCCGGAGGAGCGCCGCGGAAAGACACCCCATGATCCAGTGCGCCGACGTCCGCAAGTCCTACCGCATGGGCGACCAGCACGTCCAGGCGCTCCGCGGCGTTGACCTCTCGATCACCGATCCGGGCTTCTACGCCATCATGGGCCAGTCCGGCTCCGGAAAGAGCACCCTGCTCCACCTCCTCGCCTCCCTCGACCGACCCGACCACGGAACCATCCGGGTCTCCGGGCGCGACGTCCACCAGCTCAACGAACGCGAAGCGACCGCCTATCGACGACGCGACATCGGCATCGTCTTCCAGGCCTTCAACCTCATCCCCACCATGACCGCCTGGGAGAACGTCGCCCTCCCCGGCCTCCTCAGCGGACAGCCCGCCGCGGAACTCCGCGCCCGCGCTCGTGAGCTTCTCCAGCGACTCGGACTCGAGCACCGCACCGACCACCGCCCCGACGCGATGTCCGGCGGCGAGCAGCAACGCGTCGCCATCGCCCGCGCCCTCCTCCAGGCCCCCCCCGTTCTTCTCGCCGACGAGCCCACCGGCAACCTCGACTCCGCCTCGAGCGCTCGCCTCTGGACCCTGCTCGGCGAGCTGGCCCTCGAACGCGAAATGTCCATCGTCATGGTCACCCACGAACCCGTCGCCGCGGCACACTGCCGACGCGTCTTCGTGCTCCAGGACGGCAAGGTCTGCGGAACCATCGAAACGGAGGCCCTCGATGCGGGCGGCGTGGCGACTCGCTACCAGCAGCTTGTCGGCGCGGCCTAGCCGCACCGTCCTGCTCACCCTCGCCGTCGCCCTCGCCGCGACGCTCATCGCCGCCGTCGCGTGCGCGATGAACTCGATCCACGCCTCCGTCCGCCTCCAGCTCGACGAACAGGTCGGGACCGCCGAGGCCCGAATCCGCGCCGGGGGCGGGCGCATCATCCCCCCCGCCGTGCACCGGACCGCCGCCGAATGGCCCGGCGTCGAGCACGTCACCGGCTGGCTCCAGGACACCCTCTCGCTCACGCTCCGCACCCGAACGCTCCGCGCCGACGAACAGGGCGCCTTCCGCCCCGCCGACGCCGCCTTCAAGGCCTCCGCCCTCGCCATCGCCTTCGAGCCCGAGCACTACCAACGCCGCGCCCCCGTCCGGCTCATCGAGGGACGCCTCCCCCAGGCCCCCGGCGAAGTCGTCGTGGACGCGATGCTCGCCGAACGCCTCAGTTTCGTCTACGTCAACACCAGGGCCCAGCGACCGAGCTTTGCCATCGGCGCCGGGAACGTCGACTACCTCGACCTCCCCCGCCCCCAACTCCCCGACGCCCTCACCGACGAGGCCGACGCCCAACGACTCAACGAAGCGATCGGCGTACGCGTCGGCGACACCATCGCCATCTCCCGATTCCTCCGGCGCGACGTCCCGCTCACCGTCGTCGGCGTCGCGCAGGCACCCCCGCTCGGCGGACGCCCACGCGCCTACGTCGTGCGTCAGACGCTCGCCGACCTCCTCGGCGCCACCCCCGGGTACACCGAGATCGAACTCGACCTGGACGACGAGATCGACGCCGAGGCCTTCGTCGCCCGCCACGCCCCCGACCTCGACGACGGCTTCCTCCTGACCACCACCGAACGCGTCACCACCGGCGTGACCAAGAACATGGCCTCCAGCCAGCTCGGCTTTCTCCTCGCGATCGTCCTCGCCACCCTCTCCGCCGCCTTCATCATCCTCACGGGACTCTCCACCGGCGTCAGCGAACAGCAACGACAGCTCGGCGTCCTCCGCTCCATCGGCGCCACCCGCGCGCTCCTGGCCACCAGCCAGCTCGCGCACGGCCTGCTCATCGGCGCCGCGGGCGCCGCGCTCGGACTCCCCGCCGGCGTCGCCCTCGCCTGGCTCCTGGTCACCTACTTCAAAGAGAAGGTCCCCGCCGGGCTGACCGTTCCCCCCGGCATCCTCGCCCTCGCCGCGGCCGGCTCGCTCGCCGCCGGGCTGCTCGGC